>JAFKKL010000060.1 GCA_017305595.1 Hyphomicrobiales bacterium
GGAATATCTCGAAGCGGTCACCGCGGAAGAACCCGACGAAGGCGAGGACGGCGCGGTGTTCGATTCCACCGGCCTGGGTGGCGACGGCGGCGGCGATCTGTTCTCGCAGGCGGTGGCGATCGTCAAGCGCGACCGCAAGGCCTCCACCAGCTACATCCAGCGCCGCCTGCAGATCGGCTACAACCGTGCCGCGTCGCTGATGGAGCGGATGGAGCTCGAAGGCATCGTCGGTGCGGCCAATCACGCCGGCAAGCGCGAGATTTTGATCGATCAGGAGGAAGAAAGTCCCTTCTAAGCGCCCGGAAGTATCTCAAGTCGAGCGTGATCTTGTCCGAAACCGGTATCCACTTTCGGGATCACGCTCCGGGTCGCGAAATCGCCACAGCTTTGCATTAGCGCCAGCCCCACGATGGCCCCATCAGGACGAGACATTGCACAGACATCCGAAAAGGCTCACCCAAGGCGACTTTAAGGGCTTCTTTAAAGGCTTTGTCCGGGGCGTTTCCCTCACGGCACGAGTGCGTGCCGGGCGCGTGATCGCCGCGACCGCGCTGTCAGGATTGCTGGCGCTTCCCGCATTTGCTGAATCGATTCCCTTGCCGACGCCGGCACCCGCCATGCGAGACGGCGCTATCGTGGTGGCGCAGGCTGGCAAGCCGGCCGCTGGCAAACCCGTGCCTGCCGCAACCAAGCCGCCCGATCCGATCATTCCCGATCCGCGCAAGCGCGCCACCGGCGGGCTGTTCACCAGCTTTGACGCAAAACAGCGCGCCGAGGCCGCCAAGGTCAGCGCCTACCTGTCGTCGCTGCAAACGCTGGTCGGGCAATTCGTGCAGGTCGGGCCGGACGGCAGCCGCACCACCGGCGATTTCTACATGCAGAAGCCGGGCAAGATTCGTTTCGAATACGATGCCCCGAGCAACATCTCGATCATCGCCGACGGGCAGTCGGTAGTGGTGCGCGACACCAAGCTGGCGACGCAGGATACCTATCCGCTGTCGCAGACGCCGCTGCGCTTCCTGCTGTCGAACCGCATCGACCTGATGCAGGATACCAAGGTGGTCGGCGTTACCGCCGACGAGCTCTACATCAGCATTACGCTGGAAGAGCAGAACCCGTTGGTCGGCACCAGCCGGCTGATGCTGATGTACGGCGTCAAGGACCACCAGCTCAAGCAGTGGACCATTACCGATCCGCAGGGCTACGACACCACCGTCGCCGTCTACAATCTCGACTCGACCAAGAAGCCCGATCCGTCGATGTTCAAGATCGACTTCACCAACTACTCCACGTCGCGTCAGTAAGGGCGCGGGCGAGCGTTCTCTTTCATTTCATCCACGAATTAACGTCATCGCCGGGCTTGACCCGGCGATCCATCTTTCCGAAGGAATGGACACGCGGGTCGAGCCCGCGTGTGACGTCCGGAAAGATCATCCATGCAATTCAAGCTCACCACCTGGAACATCAATTCGGTGCGGTTGCGCATCGAACTGGTCGCCAAGTTCATCAAGGCGACTCGGCCGGATGTGCTGTGCCTGCAGGAGACCAAGTGCCAGGATGACGCGTTTCCGCTGAAGCGCTTCAAGCGGCTCGGCTACGAGCACGTCGCGCTCAACGGCCAGAAGGGCTATCACGGCGTCGCCATCGTCTCGAAATTGCCGTTCGATTCGACGGACGTTCGCACCTTCTGCGACAAACTGGATTCGCGGCACATCTCGGTGTCGATCGGCGCCAAGGCCAATCTCAAGGCGCCGCTCGTGCTGCATAATTTCTACGTGCCGGCCGGCGGCGACATTCCGGATGTCGCACTCAATCCGAAATTCGATCACAAGCTGAAATTCCTCGACGAGATGCGCGACTGCGCGCCGCTGCATCCGACGGGCGACGCGCGGCACATTCTAGTCGGCGATCTCAACGTCGCGCCGCACGAGCATGACGTCTGGTCGCACAAGCAGTTGCTCAAGATCGTGTCGCACACGCCGGTGGAAACCGAGAAGCTGCTTGGCGTACAAGCGCATGGCGGCTGGTTCGACGTCGCGCGCGAGCGGATTCCATTGTCGGAAAAGGTCTACACGTGGTGGAGCTATCGCGCCGCCGACTGGGCCGCCGCCGACCGCGGCCGCCGCCTCGACCACATCTGGGTCTCGCAAGCGCTGCGCGACAACGTGCGCGATTTCACCATCCTGCGCGACGCGCGCGGCTGGGAACGGCCGTCCGACCATGTTCCGGTCTCGGCGGTGTTCGATCTGTAAGGATCTCGGCTCGTCGTATCCGGAATAAATCCGGCCAGGACGAAAACAAACGGTATCATCGTCACTCAAAATCTCGTGAACGTCCGTGTAGGCTGGGCCGACTACCTCTATGCGGCGGTCCCGTCGCAGTTTCTCCGTGCGTCCGTTTTCCCGCGTCGAGGAGGTTCCTCGCGCGCAACCCTGAGGAGACAGCATGTCGGATCGCGTCTGGTTCTACGCCGACGGCGGCAAGCAGCTTGGACCTTTTTCGGAAAGTCAGTTTCGCGATCTGATCGCCAACGGGACCGTGTCCGGCGTGAGCTATGTCTGGACCAACGGGATGGAGAACTGGCAGCACGCACAGGACGTTCCCGGCCTGATGAACCGGCCGCGTCCGCCGGGGCCGCCGAATCTTGCGGGTGCGAGCGTCGGCCAATCGAACTTTGGCGGATCGCCGTCGGCGGCCACATCGATGTCGGCCGCGGGCGGGGATGCCGGTGGATCGCTCTGGATCGATTTCGGCATCTGGGACTTCACCTGGCGCAGCATCGTGCTGGCGATCTGCTCGATGTTTGTCATCCCGTTGCCGTGGGTGCTGGTCTGGTACCTGAAATGGCTCGTGCCCCACGTTCAGGTGCGGGGTCGGCCGAATCTCAGTTTCGAAGGGACGGCGATGACGATCGTGCCCTGGTTCTTCGGCGCCGTGGTGGTGGTGATCGCCCTCGCCATGACCGGAAGCGAGGTGCTCAGCAACCTGTCGATCATCGTCCAGTTCGCGCTCCACTGGCTGTTCCTGAAATGGATGATCGCGAACCTTGCCGCCGACGGACGGCCGCTCGGGCTGAGCTTTTCCGGCTCGGTCTGGGCCTATTTCGGCTGGGCCTTGCTGGGGATCGTGTCCCTGATCACCGTCATCGGCTGGGCGTGGGTCTGGACCGCGTCGATGCGATGGCTCTGCGGCAACATTCAGGGCACACGCCGCGCGGTGGTCTTCAACGGCACCGGGCTGGACTTTCTTTGGCGCGCGGTTGTGGCGGCGATTGCCGCTTCCTTTATCATCCCGATTCCATGGGTGTATCGCTGGATGATGCGCTGGGTCGCCTCGCAGACCGAACTCGTCGATCGCAATATATAACCCGCGTCGTCCCTGCGCAGGGACGACGATTTTCGTGTTGCAAACCTGCCCGCAAAACGAATTTCGTTCGGTCGCGGTAACCGCCGCGCGCTTACTGCAGCGCTTCGCCGTGCTGGGTGAGGTCGAGGCCTTCGAGTTCGTGGTCGCGCGTCACCCGCAGCGGCACGAAGCCGCCGACGATTTTCAAGAGCACGAAGGTGACGGCGATGGTCCACAGCAAGGTCACCGCGACGCCGTAGAATTGAATCAGAAGCTGTTGCGGGTTGCCTTCCAGCAGGCCCGACGCGCCGCCGATGGATTCCGTGGCGAACACGCCGGCCAACAGCGTGCCGATCAGGCCGCCGATGCCGTGGACGCCGAACACGTCGAGCGAGTCGTCGTAGTGGAAGCGGTGCTTGAGGCTGGTGCAGGCCCAGTAGCAGACACCGCCTGCGATCACGCCGATGATCAGGCCGTGCCACGGCGCGACGAAACCCGACGCCGGCGTGATGGTGCCGAGTCCGGCCACCGCGCCGGAGATCATGCCGAGCACCGAGGGCTTGCGCCGCGTCAGCCATTCGATCGCGCCCCAGGTCAAAGCGCCGGCGCAGGCGGCGAGATGCGTCGCGGTGATGGCGAACACGGCGCGGGAATTGGCGCCGAGCGCCGAGCCGCCGTTGAAGCCGAACCAGCCGACCCACAGCAAGCCGGTGCCGATCACCGCCAGTGACAGGTCGAACGGCGCGAGGTTGTCGTTGCCGTAGCCGTGGCGTTTGCCGACGACCATCGCGGCGACCAGCCCGCCGACGCCGGCGCTGAGATGCACCACGGTGCCGCCGGCGAAATCCAGCACGCCGGCATTGCCAAGGAAACCGCCGCCCCACACCCAATGCGCCAGCGGAATGTAGACGAACATGAACCAGCCGATCGAGAACAGCAGGTAGGCGGAGAACTTCATGCGGTCGGCCACCGCGCCCGCCACCAGTGCCACGGTGATGACGGCGAAGGTCATCTGGTAGAGCATGAACAGCGCTTCGGGGATATTCTTCGCCGCCGGATTCACGCTGTCCAGCGTCATGCCCATCAGGAACACGCGGTCGAGCGTGCCGACGAATTTTCCGTTGCCGCCGAAGGTCAGCGTGTAGCCGAACGCCACCCACAGCACCGAGATCAGCGCCACGGCGGCAAGGCTTTGCGCCATCGTCGCCAGCACGTTCTTCTTGCGCACCATGCCGGAGTAGAACAGCGCGAGGCCGGGGATCGTCATCATCAGCACGAAGGCGGTGGCGACGATCATCCATGCGGTATCGGCGGCGCTGATGGTGCTGCTCGTCGTTGCTGGCGATTGCGCCAGCGCGGGCGTGATCGATGTCGCGGCCACCGCCGCAGCGCAAGCCGCAAAACGCCGAACTGCCCCCATTGTCATTCCTCGATCTCATAGAGTCGTCATTGCCGGGAGCGGAGCGACGCCTGAAATCAATCAGACAATCACCGGATCGCGTCGCTTCGCCCGCAAAGACGGAAAGTTGTTGTTACCGCGATATCCATTTCACAATGCGTCGCCGTCGGTCTCGCCGGTGCGGATGCGCAGCGCGTGCTCGACCGGGGTGATGAAAATCTTGCCGTCGCCGATCTGCCCGGTGCGCGCGGCGGCGCTGACCGCCTCCACCGTCTTGCCGGCGAGGTCGGCACCGACCACGATCTCGATGCGCAGCTTGGGCAGGAAATTCACCAGGTACTCGGCGCCGCGATAGACCTCGGTATGGCCTTTCTGGCGGCCGTAGCCCTTCACCTCGGTCACGGTCATGCCGTGAACACCGATGTCGGTCAGCGCCTGACGAACCTCGTCCAGTTTGAACGGTTTGATGATGGCGACGATCAGCTTCATGGCCGGAACCCTGCGGCGTCTGCGGTGATTTGTCACGCACAGAAATGCGCCATGAGCTTTTTTGAGCCGGTTTTATCCTGCCGGCTTCTCCCGGCGCTGCCGCAACGAGCCTTCCTGCGCCACCGAGGCCACCAGAGTACCGTCCTGCCGGAAGATCTGGCCGCGCGTCAGGCCGCGGCCGTGCTGGGCGCTCGGGGAATCCTGCGCATAAAGCAACCATTCGTCGGCGCGGAACGGCCGGTGGAACCACATCGCGTGGTCGAGGCTCGCCGGCATCATCCGCTTGTCGAACAGGGTGCGGCCATAGCGCGCCATTGCGGCGTCGAGCAGCGAGAAGTCCGAGGCATAGGCCAGCGCGCACATGTGCAGCGCCGGGTCGTCGGGGAGTTTCGCGGCGGTACGGATCCAGACATGGATGCGGCCGTCGTCGATCTTCTCGCCGAAATAGCGGCCGAGTTCCACCGGGCGCAGCTCGATCGGGCGGTCGGATTCATAGTAGCGCCGGATGAAATCCGGCATCTCCTTGAACATCGGCTGCTTGGCGACTTCCTCCGCCGTCAGCTTGTCCGGGGTCGGTACCTGCGGCATCGGCTCCTGATGGTCGAACGCCGAATCCTCGTCGGCATGGAACGAGACCATCAGCGAGAAGATGGCGTGGCCGTGCTGGATCGCGGTGACGCGCCGGGTGACGTAGCTGCGGCCGTCGCGCAGCCGTTCCACTTCGTAGATGATCGGGATCGCCGGGTCGCCGGGCAGGATGAAGTAGCAATGCAGCGAGTGCGGCAGCCGCTGTTCGACGTTCTCGACGGTGCGGCAGGCAGCGACCAAGGCCTGGCCGATCACCTGACCGCCGAACACCCGCTGCCAGCTCGTCTGGGGGCTGACGCCGCGGAACAGGTTTTCTTCCAGCGGTTCGAGGTCGAGGATGGAAATCAGGTCGATCAGGCTTTTGGACATTTAAAATCTCGGAAATCTCGTCATTCGGCCACACGCGGGCAGCAATCTATCCGTCGTTGCAGGTGAGGCGAGTGACGGCAAAGGCGTGCGTTGGCCCGTTTGGGAAACCTGTTTCGCTCAGCTATAACCCGCTGACAAGTCTGTTTCGAGAAAGGTGCGATGATGTCGGCTCAGCCAAGCATTGTGATTGCCGGCGGCGCCTTCGCCGGACTGGCGCTGGCGCTGGCGCTGCGCCAGGGGCTGGGCGAGGCGGTGCCGGTGATCGTCGCCGATCCGGCGCTGGCGAGCCGCCCGAGCCGCGATCCGCGCGCCACCGCCATCGTCGCCGCCTGCCGCCGCCTGTTCGAGGGCATCGGCGTCTGGGACGAGGTCGGCCCGCAGTCGCAGCCGATCCTCGACATGGTGGTGACGGATTCGAAGCTGGCGGACGCGACGCGGCCGACGTTCCTCACCTTCGCCGGCGAGGTCGAGCCCGGCGAGCCGTTCGCGCACATGGTGGAGAACCGGCTGCTGATCGATGCGCTGGTGAAGCGCGCCGAAGCGGACGGCGTGACGCTGCGCGCCACCGCCGTCACGACATATCAGGCGCATGACGGCGGCATCGACGTGACATTGGCCGACGGCGAAACCGTCCACGCCAGCGTGCTCGTCGCCGCCGACGGCGCGCGCTCGAAACTGCGCGAGCGCGCCGGCATCGCCACCCATGGCTGGGAGTACGATCAGTCCGGTATCGTCGTCACCGTCGGCCACGAGCGCGACCACGAGGGCCGGGCCGAGGAGCATTTTCTGCCCGCCGGTCCGTTCGCCATCCTGCCGCTGAAGGGCAAGCGGTCGTCGCTGGTGTGGACCGAAACGCGCAACAACGCCGCGCGCATCACCGCGCTGCCGGACGACGAATTCCATGCCGAACTGGAGCAGCGCTTCGGCCTGCACCTCGGCGAGATCAGGGCGCTCGACAAGCCGCGCGCGTTTCCGCTGCAATATTTCGTCGCGCGCTCCTTCATCGCGGATCGCATGGCGCTGGTCGGCGACGCCGCGCATGTGATCCATCCGATCGCGGGGCAGGGCCTCAACATGGGGTTGAAGGACATCGCGGCGCTGGCGGAAGTGATCGTCGACGCGGCGCGGCTCGGCATCGATCCGGGATCAGCCAATGTGCTGGAGCGCTATCAGCGCTGGCGGCGCTTCGACACCATGGCGATGGGCGTCGCGACCAACGCGCTCAACGTGCTGTTCTCCAACGACTCAGGCTTGCTACGCGGCGTGCGCGACATCGGTCTCGGCCTCGTCGATCGCCTGCCGCCGCTGAAAAACATGTTCATCAAGCAGGCGGCGGGGTTATCCGGCGAAGTGCCGCGCCTGTTGAAGGGCGAGGCGCTGTAGGGAGGCGCGGGTGCAACGCGTCGTTATCCCGGACGTCTAACTCGAATGTAGTATGCGTGAACAACAACCTCGGCGTCGTCCCCGCGCAGGCGGGGACCCAGAACCCCTGGCACTGGTTGTAACAAGTAACCTCGCCTATCGTTGATGGAGCCGAACCGCTGCGGAGTCTGGGTCCCCGCCTGCGCGGGGACGACGGTTTTCGTGTTGTTACTTCCGCACGCAGATCACGCGCACCATCGCCGCCTTCACATCCTTCGCGGTGCCGTCCATCGCAACATCGTTGCTCTTGAGAAAACCGCGCACGATATCCGCCGGCACCAGCATCGCCTGCGGCGCGGCGGTGCCCGCCACGGGTCCCGCCAACTGAATCGGCCGCAATTGCGCGATGCCCGCGAACTGACCGCCGGCATCGAGTGCGGCGGCGCCGGCGAAGCCGAGGCCGGGCACCGGCGTCAGCGACAACGCGCCGTTGGTGCCGGTCGGCGTCACGCTTGCTCGCGCGCTGCTCACGGCCGCGCCGCCGCCCTGGCTGCGCGGATCGGTGATGCCGGTCAGAGTCACCTCGGATTTCGCCGCCGCATTGCCGAGCGCCAAGGCCGCGAGATCGCGCGCGCCGTAGATGCGCAGCAGGGCGAGGTCGTGGCTCTTGTCCTCCGCGACCTTGTCGGCATTGCCGTGACCGGCGATGACGATGGACTGGCAACCTTCGATCGGCTGGCGGTCGGTGACGATAAAACCCTTGCCGCTGACGATGACGCCGCTGGCGTATTCGACGCTCTTGCGCGGCGGTGGGCCGACTGCCTGCGCGCCGGTCGGAAACGGATTGAACGCGCTCGACATCGCGATCACCACCGGCTCCATCGCGGCCTTGCTCGCCTCGTCGTAATGAATGGTCAGCAGCCGCACCTCATCGCCGCGCAACTGGCCGCGCATGTAAAAATTCTTCGCGCCTTGACCGGTTCCCTGCGTGCCGGAGAGCACGAAGAAATCCGGCTTCACCGTCGAATAGGTCACCTTGCGGTCGGCCGCGGCGCGCTCTTGCGTGGCGAGTTTGGCGGTTGTGATGTCGGCCTGCTTGCGCCGCGTCAGCGATATCTCGACCGAGCCCGACGCCGCGCGCCAATGCGTGCCGTTGGCGTCGCTGGTCTGTTGCGGCGCGAGTTTCGACGGCAGGCCGGTGCGCATTCCGGTGCCGGGATCGCCGATCAGTTTCCAGCCGACATTGGCTTGCAATTTCTTCGCGCTCGCGGCGAGTTGTTCGCGCTCCTGCGGATTGAGCACGCCGGTCGGCTGGCTCTTGCGGCCGGTCTGGTACGCCTTGATCGCGGTCACCAGGCGATCGCTGGCCTCACCGTTGATCAAGCCGTTATACTTGCCGACCCACGCCAGATCCGACTGGATCGCCTGCCGCTCACCCTGCGATAGCGCCTTGATGGTGTCGAGCGGGGTTTGCGTCGCCGGCGGCACGGCGACGGTCGCAACCGGCTTCGGCTTGATGCCGGCCGGCTGGGCGGCGGCGGGCAGCGCCGTTGCGGCGAGAATCAGCGTTGTGGAGATCAGCAGTCTCATGAGCGGATTTTTGTCGGGTTGCATGGCCTCGTCTGACTGCCAATGAAGCATAGATGATAGGTCGGCAAAAGCGGCCGCGAGGTTCGATGCCAAAAGGTTCGATGCCTTGGGTGCGCGGTGCCGTGCTACAACGCGGGCGTCATATCAGGATATCGCTTCACCATGCTCTCCCCCGAAGAACTCGAACGCTATGCCCGCCACATCGTGATGCGCGAGGTCGGCGGCCCCGGCCAGACGAAACTCAAGGCGGCGCGGGTGCTGTCGATCGGCGCCGGCGGGCTCGGCGCGCCGGCCCAGATGTATCTCGCCGCCGCCGGCGTCGGCACCTTGGGCGTGGTCGATGACGACGTGGTGACGCTGTCCAACCTGCAACGCCAGATCATCCACACCACGCCGGACGTAGGCCACCGCAAGGTCGATAGCGCGGCGTCCGCCATTGCGGCGCTCAATCCGCACGTCGCTTTCCGCGCGCATCACATGCGGCTCGATGCATCAAACGCGATGGATCTGCTGGCGGACTACGACATCGTCGCCGACGGGTCGGACAATTTTGCCACGCGCTATCTGGTGGCGGATGCGTGTTACCTCGCAAAAAAAACGCTGGTGACCGGTGCGCTCGGCGTGTTCGACGCTTCGCTGACCACGATTCGCGCGCACGAGACGAACGCGGACGGCGTTCTCAACCCGACCTATCGCTGCCTGTTTCCGGAAGCTCCGCCGCCCGGCACCGTGCCGGCCTGCGCCGAGGCCGGCGTGATGGGCGCGCTGGCGGGGACGCTCGGCTCGCTGATGGCGCTGGAAGTGATCCGCGAGATCGTCGGTTTCGGCGAAGGGCTGGTCGGTCGCCTCTTGATGATCGACGCCCGCGCGATGCGCTTCGAGACGCTGCGCTACGCGCGTGATCCCGCCAATCCGCTCAATGGCGACAACCCGACGATTACCGATTTGAGCGGGTATCGCTAGACTAACCGAGCCGTCATGCTGAGGTGGTCTTGCGGAGCAAGACCCTCGAAGCGCGACGGCGTCATCCTTCGAGGCTCGCTTCGCTCGCACCTCAGGATGACGGAGTCTTTGCCCACTACTCAGCCGCCGCCGCGAGGTAGCGCTGGCGCAGTTCGCGCTTGAGCAGTTTGCCGCTGGGATTTTTCGGCAGGCTGTCGACGAAGATGACGCGTTTCGGTGTCTTGAAGTGCGCCATCGCCTTCGCGCAATGATCGATCACCGCGCTTTCGGTGAGCGATTGACCGGCCTTCACCACAATGATCGCGGTCACCGCTTCGATCCAGCGCGGATCGGGCAGGCCGACCACGGCGACTTCGGAGACTTCCGGCAGCCGGTAGATCATCTCCTCGACTTCGCGGCTGGCGACGTTCTCGCCGCCGGTCTTGATCATGTCCTTCCGCCGGTCGACGACGGTGATGTAACCCTCGTCGTCGATGGTGGCGAGGTCGCCGGAGTGAAACCAGCCGCCGAAGAAGGCTTCCGCCGTCTTCTCCGGATTGTTGTAGTAGCCCGATAACAGATGCGGCGAGCGATGCACGATCTCGCCGACTTCGCCGACCGCGACGTCTTCCATCGCGTCGTTGACGACGCGGGTTTCGACATTGATGACGGGCTTGCCGGCGGAGCCGGCCTTGCGCAACTGGTCCTCCGGTTTCAGCACGGTGGCGACCGGCGCAATTTCGGTCTGGCCGTAGAAATTCCAGAACCGCACATTGGGCAGGCGGCGCTGCAATTCGAGCAGCACTTCGACCGGCATGATCGATGCGCCGTAATAGCCTTTTTGCAGGCTGCTCAGATCGGTGGTGTCGAAATGAGGCGAGCGCAGCATCCCGATCCACACCGTCGGCGGCGCGAAGAACGAGGTCACGCCGTGCTGCGCGATCAGCGACAGGATCAGGTCCGGCGCAGGCTGGCCGATGATGACGCTGGTGCCGCCGAGATAGGTCGCCGGTCCGAGGAACACGTCGAGCTGCGCGCAGTGATAGAGCGGCAGCGCGTGCAGCATGACGTCATCTTCCGCCATGTCGCCGTCAATGACGCAGCTCGTATACTGCCACATCACCGCGTCGTGGCTCAGCATCGCGCCCTTCGGCAACGATTCCGTGCCGCTGGTGTAGATGATCTGGGCGAGATCACGGCTGTCGACATAGGTGTTCAGCGGCAAAGCGTCGGCGTCGAGCAGGTCGTCGAAAGTCGTCATGCCGGTGGGTGGCGCGGACGGCTGTTCGCCGGGCAGCCAAACCAGCGATTTCACCGCGCAATCCTTGGCGGATGCCGCGCGCCCGGCGTCGATGAAGTCCGGACCGACCGCGAGCACCGTCGCGCCGGAGCTTGCGAGGATGAAGCGGATTTCGTCCGGATTGAGCATGAAGTTGATCGGCACGATCACCGCGCCGATGCGCGCCAGTGCGAAGCGCAGCGCGGCAAAGGCATGGGAATTGCGTGACAGCACCGCGACGCGATCGCCCTTGGCGACGCCGTATTTGCCGAGCCCGCGCCCGAGACGGTCGCAGAGCGTATTGAACTCCGCATAGGTCCACGTCACAGCGCCGCACTTGATCGCGGTCTTGTGGCCCAGCCGCTTTGCCGAGCGGCGCAGCACGTCGCCGATGTTCTGGCTGCGCGCGTGCTGAATGGTGGTGGCAAGATCGTCGGTCATGGCGTTTCCGGTCCCTGGCATGTCGCGTTTCCAGAACCGTAACAAGTGCGCTTCACGCCCGCAATTCGGCGCAGTCCCGCAACGGTTTTGCGGAAACGCGGCAGCGACGATGGCTGGACTGGCGACCTCGCAGCAGCGAAGAACCGGTACCCTCACACCATGCTGGGCAGGATGCGGTCCGGCGGCTTGTGGGCGTCGAGGAAGGTGCGGATGTTGATGATGACCTTCTCGCCCATCTCGACACGGCCCTCGATGGTGGCGGAGCCCATGTGCGGCAGCAGCACCACGCGGCCCGCCTTGGCGAGGCGGACCAGCTTCGGATTGACGGCGGGTTCGTGCTCGTAGACGTCGAGGCCGGCGCCGGCGATCTCGCCGGTCTCGATCAGCTTGGTCATGGTATCCTCGTCGATGACCGTGCCGCGCGCGGTGTTGACGATGTAGGCGTCCTTGCGGATCAGCTTCAGCCGCCGTGCCGACAGCAGATGGAACGTCGCCGGCGTATGCGGGCAGTTGATGGAAATGATGTCCATCCGCGCCAGCATCTGGTCGAGCGAATCCCAGTAGGTCGCGCCGAGTTCGTCGGCGATCTTCGGCGCCACCGGCTTGCGGTTGTGGTAGTGGATCTGCAGGCCGAAGGCGCGGGCGCGGCGCGCCACCGCCTGGCCGATGCGGCCCATGCCGATGATGCCGAGCCGCTTGCCGCCCAGCCGCTTGCCCAGCATCCAGGTCGGCGACCAGCCCGGCCAGTCCTTGCCCTCCGGCACGATGTTGGCACCTTCGATCATGCGCCGCGGCACCGCAAGGATCAGCGCCATGGTCATGTCGGCGGTGTCTTCGGTCAGTACGCGCGGCGTGTTGGTAATGGTGATGCCGCGGGCGTGGGCGGCGGCGACATCGATATTGTCGACGCCGTTGCCGAACTGCGCGATCAGCTTCAGTTGCGGTCCGGCCTGCTTGATCAACTCCTCGTTGATCTCGTCGGTCACGGTCGGCACCAGAACGTCGGCGGTGCGCATCGCCTCCGCCAGTTCGTCCTGGCTCATGGCGTGATCGTCGAGATTGAGGCGGGCATCGAACAGTTCGCGCATTCGCGTCTCGATGGAGTCCGGCAGCGTGCGCGTGACCACGACGAGGGGTTTTTTCTTAGCCGCCATGATCAAGTCCTCCCGCCGCCGCGTCGTCCGGCCGTCGATAGCCGCTGCGAAGCCGATGTTATCTCGTGCGAACTTCGGGCTTGGGCCACGCCTGTTCAGTCCTCATTAACCGGGGTGTTCGAAACTGCAGCTGCCGCACTGATTTCGGATATCCACGGTCTCCGCGACAGCCTGTCGGGCGCACCCACGTGCGTGCCGGATGGCTGGCGTCGAACCCTCTCTAGCAGAAGGCCGGGCCAAGACAAGAACCCCGCCGATGTCCGGATCAGCTCGCGGAACCGGGTCGCGCACGGGGGTGCGTGGCCAGACCAGTGACGTTGCGGAGAGTTGAGGGGCAGGTTGATGGCGTTGAAGGGAGTTCTGGCGTTCGTGGCGGGTGGCGCGTTGCTGCTGGCGGGAGGCGCGGCGATGGCCGCGGCGGTTGGCTCAGCCAGCGGTTTGCCGATCCCGCGTTATGTCAGCCTCAAGTCCGATCACGTCAACGTGCGACTCGGCCCCACCAAGGATAATGAGGTGAGCTGGATCTACACCAGGTCCGGCCTGCCGGTGGAGGTCACCGCCGAGTTCGAGAACTGGCGGCGGGTACGCGATTCCGAAGGCGCCGAGGGTTGGGTCTATCACTCGCTGCTGTCGGGCCGCCGCACTGCGGTGGTGACGATGAAATCCAAGGACGAGCTGGCCTCGCTGTATGACCGCCCCGACGCCAAGAGCGCGGTCGCGGCCCGCTTGCAGGCCGGCGTGGTGGCGCAGGTCAAGCGCTGCAACAGCGGCTGGTGCCACATCACCGGTGAGGGTTTCGACGGCTGGATCGAGCAGCCGCGGCTGTGGGGCGTCTACGCCGACGAGAAGGTGAACTGAGCAGGCTCGCCGTCGCCACGCGCGGCGATGGCAAAGGCACAAAAGCAAAGCCCCCGAACATCGTTCGAGGGCTTTATCATTTTGAAATCGTGGGCCCTGGCGTTCAGCGCTTCTTGCGCAGGCGAACCACCATGTCGACACGGCTGATCTCGTAGCCTTCCGGCACGTCGGGCATCTTTTGCAGCATCAGGTTCGGCTCGTGAATGTCCACCAGCTCGTGGCTGTTCTCGAGATAGAAGTGATGATGCGTCGAGACGTTGGTGTCGAAATAGGTCTTGGTGCCGTCGACGCTGACCTGACGCAGCAGGCCGGCATCGGTCAACTGGTTGAGGGTGTTGTAGACGGTCGCCAGCGACACCGGCACCTTGGCGTGGGTGGCTTCCTCGTAGAGCATTTCCGCGGTGAGGTGGCGGTCACCCTTGCCGAACAGCAGCCAGCCGAGCGCCATGCGCTGCCGGGTCGGCCGCAGGCCCACCGACTGCAGCATTTCGTTGACGTCATGCCACGGGCAGCCGGTCAGCGCCGGATGGCGGCCCGGAACCGTCATCGCCTCGGCGACGTCAGCCATGGTCGCGGATTTGTCGTCCATCTTCACTTCAGGCACCCAATCAGCCCTTCAACGCGAGAACACTAGGCCCTTATTATAGGGATGCCGGGATTAGATGCAAGTTTTTCGCAACTAGAACGGCCGGTGGCAACCTGAAGGCCGTAAGTGCCTGCGCGGGCGGCAAATCGCTGCGGGCAAGGCCCCCGCAATTGCTTTGCCAGCCTCAAAGCCCGTGTTAGAGAGCGAATCGGCCTGCCAATCAGGGTTGGTGCCAAGACTAGCGATCATCAACGCTGCGATCATAAGGCGAAAGGCGGGCGACATGCAGGACAAGCGTGGCAGTTATGAATACGAGGACCTGCTGGCCTGTGGCCGCGGGGAATTGTTCGGGCCGGGAAATGCCCAACTGCCGCTGCCGCCGATGCTGATGTTCGACCGCATCACCGAAATCTCCGAGACCGGCGGCGAGTACGGCAAGGGCGTGGTTCGTGCGGAACTCGACGTCAAATCCGATCTCTGGTTCTTCGGCTGCCATTTCAAGGGCGATCCGGTGATGCCGGGATGCCTCGGCCTCGACGCGATGTGGCAGATGGTCGGCTTTTTCCTCGGCTGGTCCGGCGGCCCCGGCCCCGGCCGCGCGCTCGGCCTCGGTGAACTGAAGTTTTCCGGCCAGGTGCTGCCGAACATCAGCAAGGTGGTCTACACCGTCGACATCAAGCGCGTGATGCGCTCCAAATTGTGGCTCGGCATCGCCGACGGCTCGCTTTCCGCCGATGGCGAGATTATCTACCGCGCCAAGGATTTGCGGGTCGGGCTGTTCAAGCAGGCGGCTGCCTGAGCCGGTGAGCGTCGCACAATCGTCATACGATCCGCTTCCGCACGGCATTGTCGGACACGCGCGATCATCGGATCGGCGGCGTGACGTAAATCACAATTTTCAGGCCGCCATCGCGACGTTATGTTGCGCTGACGGATTTTGGGGATCAACGCAGGGACAGGCGAGGCAAATATGAGACGAGTTGTCGTCACCGGGATGGGGATTGTCTCATCGATCGGAAACAACACTCAGGAAGTGCTGGCGAGTCTCTACGAGGCAAAGCCCGGCATCTCACGCGCGGAGAAATATGCCGAACTGGGATTCCGCTCGCAGGTGCAGGGCGCGCCGACGCTCGATCCCGAAGGCATGATCGATCGCCGCGCCATGCGGTTCCTCGCGCAAGGCGGCGTCTGGAATCACATCGCGATGGAGCAGGCGATCCGCGATTCCGGGCTTGAGCCGTCCGACGTTTCCAACGAACGCACCGGCATCATCATGGGCTCCGGCGGTCCTTCGACGCGCACCATTGTCGAGGGCGCCGACATCGCCCGCAGCAAAGGCCCGAAACGCGTCGGCCCGTTCGCGGTGCCGAAGGCGATGTCGTCGACCGCGTCCGCAACGCTCGCCACCTGGTTCAAGATCAAGGGCGTCAACTACTCGATCTCGTCGGCCTGCGCGACCTCGAACCACTGCATCGGCAACGCTTACGAGACCATTCAATGGGGCAAGCAGGATATCGTCTTCGCCGGCGGCTCTGAAGAACTGGACTGGACGCTGTCGGTGTTCTTCGACGCCATGGGCGCGATGTCCTCGAAGTACAACGACACGCCGAGCGTTGCGTCGCGTGCCTATGACGTCAACCGCGACGGCTTCGTCATCGCCGGCGGCGCCGGCGTGCTGGTGCTGGAAGAACTCGAACACGCCAAGGCGCGCGGCGCGCGCATTTACGGCGAGATCATCGGCTACGGCGCGACCTCGGACGGCTACGACATGGTGGCGCCGTCGGGCGAGGGCGCCGAGCGCTGCATGAGGATGGCGATGTCGACGGTGAAGGGGCCGGTGGATTACATCAATCCGCACGCCACCTCGACGCCGGCCGGCGATCCTCCGGAAATCGAGGCGATCCGAAAGGTGTTCGGCAATGAGAACAAGTGCCCGCCGATCTCCGCGACGAAGTCGCTGACCGGCCATTCGCTCGGTGCGACCGGCGTTCAGGAAGCGATCTATTCGCTGCTGATGATGAACAACGGCTTCATCTGCGAAAGCGCCAACATCCAGGAACTCGATCCGCTGTTCGCCGACATGCCGATCGCGCGCAAGCGCATCGACAACGCCAAGGTCGGCACCGTGCTCTCCAATTCGTTCGGCTTCGGTGGCACCAACGCAACGCTGGTGTTCAAGCGGCTGGACGCGTGAGGTCGCGCGCGTCGATCCGATGATCGCGGTGCAAAACGTTTTCGTGTCATGGCCGGATTTGTTCCGGCCATCCACGCCTTCAATCATCCAGTCCACGTTCGATGGACCTGGATGTCCGGCACGAGGCCGGGCATGACGGAGCACTCCATGACACAACTGATGCAAGGCAAGCGCGGTCTCATCATGGGAGTCGCGAACGATCACTCGATCGCGTGGGGCATTGCCAAGACGCTTCACGCCCACGGCGCCGAACTCGCTTTCACCTACCAGGGCGACGCGCTCGGCAAACGCGTCAAGCCGCTCGCTGAAACGCTCGGCTCGAAACTGGTGCTGCCGTGTGATGTAGAGGATATCGCCAGCGTCGATTCAGTGTTCGCGGCGCTCAAAGAGAACTGGGGCTCGCTCGATTTCCTCGTCCATGCCATCGGCTTCTCCGACAAGAACGAATTGAAAGGCCGCTACGCCGACACCAGCCGCGAAAATTTCTCGCGCACCATGGTGATCTCGTGTTTCTCCTTCACCGAAGTCGCCAAGCGCGCGGCGGAGATGATGCCGAACGGCGGCTCGATTATCACGCTGACCTTCGGTGGTTCGACGCGCGTGATGCCGAACTACAACGTGATGGGCGTGGCCAAGGCGGCGCTGGAAGCCTCGACGCGTTATCTCGCCGCCGATTTCGGCCGGCAAGGCATTCGCGTCAATGCGATCTCGGCCGGTCCGGTGCGCACGCTCGCAGGTTCGGGGATCGGCGACGCGCGGGCGATGTTCGCGTTCCAGCAGAAGCATTCGCCGCTCGGCCGCGGCGTGACGCTCGACGAACTCGGCGGCACCGCGCTGTATTTCCTGTCGGACCTCTCCGGCGGCGTCACCGGCGAAATTCACTTCGTCGATTCCGGTTACAATGTCATCTCGATGCCGCATCCGGACGAATTGAAGGGCGAGTAAATCAACCACCATGGTCGTCCCCGCGAAGGCGGGGACCCAGACGCCCTGTCTTGATCGGTTTTTCAGAGGTTGTCGCAGAGGAGTTTTTTACTCCTTCATCGGACAACCGTTTGCACTGGGGCTCTGGGTCCCCGCCTTCGCGGGGACGACGCCACAGCTTGTTACCCCGCCGCGATTTTCTCGGCGCGCTGGAAGGCGGGCCGCGCCGCGCAGGCATCGAGATAGCGGTCGAGGGCCGGGCGGGACGGCACCATCTTGAACAGCCGGATCGCGAAATTCATGCCGGAGCCGATCGCGATATCGGCGGCAGAAAACGTATCGCCAAGCAGCCACGGTCCCTTGTCCAGCGCCTGCTCAAGCACGTCGAACACCTGCGCAGTGCTGCCCCATGCGGCGCTCATCGGGGGAATTTCGAGTTTGGTGTAGGCTTGCAGGATGGCGGGCTCGATACAGCTCGGCGCGAAGAACAGCCATTGCAGGTATTTGCCGCGCTTCGCATCGTCGAGCGCCGGCGCCAGTTTCGCATCGGAATAACGATCGGCGACGTAAGCGCAGATCGCGGCGGATTCGGCGATGGCGACATCACCGTCCTTCAACGCCGGCACCTTGCCCATCGGATTGACCGCGAGAAATTCCGGCGACTTCTGCGCGCCGGTGGAAATGTCGGTCAGCACGCGCTCGTAGGGCTGCTCGGTTTCCTCCAGCAGCCACAACGTGGTGAAGGAGCGCGAGCGCGGCGACCAGTAGAGTTTCAGCATGGGTGCGACCTGTCATCGTGAACGGGATTGTCGAGGAGGATGCCCACGATGATGGCCGAACATGGAGACTTTGTGAACGCCGTCACCCTGAGGTGCTGGCGCGTAGCGACAGCCTCGAAGGGCGACGGCGGTGCACTCCACCATCCTTCGAGGCGCGCAAGAGCGCGCACCTCAGGATGACGATATCGCACACCCAAACAAAAAGGGCGGCCGCGAGGCCGCCCTTTTCGATTCATCATAGCGTCGGCGTTTACTCGCCAGCGGCTTCGCGCGGAGCGTCGGCCTTCTCGGCCTTCGGCTTGGCTTCGAGGTCCTCGCCGGTCTCCTGATCGACCGCCTTCATCGACAGCCGCGTCTTGCCGCGATCGTCGAAGCCGAGCAGCTTCACCTTGACCTTGTCGCCTTCCTTGACGACGTCGGAGGTCTTCTGCACGCGGTTCGCAGCGAGCTGCGAAATGTGCACGAGGCCGTCCTTGGCGCCGAAGAAGTTCACGAAGGCGCCGAACTCCATCACCTTGACCACGGTGCCTTCGTAGATCTGGCCAACTTCCGGATCGGAAGCGATCGACTTGATCCACTTGATGGCGGCCTTCATTGCCTCGCCGTCGCTGGAAGCGACCTTGACGGTGCCGTCGTCCTCGATGTTGACCTTGGCGCCGGTCTTCTCGACGATCTCGCGGATCACCTTGCCGCCGGTGCCGATCACTTCGCGGATCTTGTCGGTGGCGATCTTGAAGGTCTCGATGCGCGGCGCGTATTCGCCGAGCTCGGCGCGGGCGTTGGTCAGCGCCTTGGCCATCTCACCCAGGATGTGGACGCGGCCGTCCTTGGCCTGACCGAGCGCCACCTTCATGATCTCTTCGGTGATGCCGGCGATCTTGATGTCCATCTGCAGCGAGGTGATACCCGCCTCGGTGCCGGCCACCTTGAAGTCCATGTCGCCGAGATGATCCTCGTCGCCGAGAATATCGGAGAGCACAGCGAAGCGTTCGCCTTCGAGGATCAGGCCCATCGCGATGCCCGCCGTCGGCCGCTTCAGCGGCACGCCGGCATCCATCAGCGACAGTGAAGCGCCGCACACCGACGCCATCGAGGACGAGCCGTTCGACTCGGTGATCTCGGAGACGACGCGGATGGTGTAGGGGAACTCGTGATGCGGCGGCAGCACCGGATGGATCGCGCGCCACGCCAGCTTGCCGTGGCCGATCGCGGCGCTTGGTGCCGCCGAGGCGACCGGTTTCACCGACCGAGTAGGGCGGGAAGTTGTAGTGCAGCAGGAACGTTTCCTTGTAGGTGCCCGCCAGCGCGTCGATGTACTGCTCGTCCTCGCCGGTGCCGAGTGTGGTGACGACCATCGCCTGGGTTTCGCCGCGGGTGAACAGCGCCGAACCGTGGGCGCGCGGCAGCACGCCGACTTCAGCGAGGATGTTGCGCACGGTCTTGACGTCGCGGCCGTCGATGCGGCGGCCGGTGTCGAGAATGTTCCAGCGCACGATCTTGGCTTCGAGGTGCTTGAACACGGCGGCGATGCGCAGCTTGTCGTACTTCGGCTCCTGGCCTTCGGGGAAGAAGTGCGCCAGCGCCTTTTCCTTGACCTTGCCGACGGCGGCGTAGCGGTCCTGCTTCACCGGGATGGCGTAAGCGGCGCGCAACTCCTGCTCGATCAGGCCGAGCATTTCCTTTTCGATGGCGCTGTCGTCGACGACGGTGACTTCGCGCGGCTCCTTGGCGGCCTTCTCGGCGAGCTGGATGATCGCGTCGATCACCGGCTGGAAGTGACGGTGACCGAACATCACCGCGCCGAGCATGATCTCTTCCGACAGTTCCTTGGCTTCGGATTCGACCATCAGCACCGCGTCCGAGGTGCCGGCGACAACCAGTTCGAGCTGGGTGTCGGCCATTTCATCGAGCGTCGGATTGAGCACGTATTCGTCGTTCATGAAGCCGACGCGGGCGGCGCCGATCGGGCCCTTGAACGGCGCGCCGGACAGCGTCAGCGCAGCGGACGCCGCAACCATCGCCAGCACGTCGGGATCGTTCTCCATGTCATGCGAGAGTACGGTAACGATCACTTGCGTTTCGTTGCGCCAGCCGTCGGCGAACAGCGGACGAATCGGGCGGTCGATCAGGCGGGAAACCAGCGTTTCCTTCTCAGTGGGACGGCCCTCACGCTTGAAATAGCCGCCGGGAATGCGGCCGGCCGCGTAGGTCTTCTCCTGATAGTCGACAGTGAGCGGCAGGAAGTCGACGCCCTCGCGCGGCGACTTGGCGGCGACCACGGTGGCGAGCACGACGCTTTCGCCATAGCTCGCGACCACCGCGCCATCGGCCTGGCGCGCGATCTTGCCGGTTTCGAGCTTGAGCGGACGTCCACCCCAATCGATCTCGACGGTATGCTTATTGAACATGTGATTTTCTTTCATGGTTCGTCGGACGGCTGGGAGCCTCAAAGCACGAAAGCCATGCGCAAGACGGCGGGACGCTGTCCGCGGCAGATGCTGCATGGTGCAGCATGTCCGCGAAACCAGCGTCCGGCGATCCTGCCATGGCTCTGGTGTCTTGAATGGCGTCCATCCTTCCGATGGTGCGGGCGAAGCGATCGTCCTGCGATCGCAGCCATTGGCCCGCGCGACGGGCGCCTCGCCCGTCATTGCCCAGCCGCCGGATTGCTGCTGGGTTCGGCATGTGGATGCGTGAAAGCATCCACATCAAGTGATGCGCGTCCCCGATCTCTGATTGCGAAGCAAAACGAGGGAAGGGACCGCGCCAAGTGCGCGCGTCAACCGCGCGATCTCCGCTCAGCGACGGATGTTGTGCTTCTCGAGCATCGCCTTGTAGCGCGCCTCGTCCTTCTTCTTGACGTAGTCGAGGAGCGAGCGGCGGGTGGAGACGAGCTTCAGGAGGCCGCGGCGCGAATGATTGTCCTTGCCGTGGGTCTTGAAGTGCTCGGTGAGGTTGGCAATGCGTTCCGACAGGATCGCGACCTGCACCTCTGGCGAACCGGTATCGCCGGCCTTGTTGGCATTGGTCTTGATGACTTCCGCTTTGCGTTCTGCGGTAATCGACATCGTCACACTCTTTCGTTGTTGTTGCGGCCGGCGCTGGCAGTCAGCCCGGACAGGTTGAAGACGCGCTTGGGGATGAGTTCGCCATTGCCCAGCTCGGCGAGGGCCAAAAGCCGGCCTGCCACCGTGACATAGACTGTGCCGCTGCAATTGGGCGCATCCCGTCCGCGCAACAAAACGGCCTGGCCCCGATGGAGCCTTGCCGCATCCGCCCGTGTGACGGCCAGTGCCGGGATGTCGTCCAGCGCTGTCTCAACGTGCAGTAGCGCGTCGGCGAGGCTACCCTCGCCAGACGCGGCTCTATCGCACAAAGCCTCCAATTCCGCCAGCGGAATCATGTCGGCCTCGTCGAAGGGGCCGACCAGCGTGCGGCGCAACGCGCTGATATGGCCGTAACAGCCGAGCAGGCGGCCGATGTCGCGGGCCAGCGCCCGCACATAAGTGCCTTTGCCACATTCCGCCTCGAACACCGAATGGGAGCTATCCGGTTGTTCGACAAGGACTAATTCGTGAATCTCGACCGGGCGCGGCTTCAGTTCCACGACCTCGCCGTCGCGCGCGAGGTCATAGGCGCGCTCGCCCTGTACCTTGATCGCGGAATACTGCGGCGGGATCTGCTCGATGACGCCGGTGAAGCGCGGCAGCAGCGCCTGGATGGCGTCGGAGGTGGGGCGGGCGTCGCTGGTGTGCGTCACGCGGCCCTCGGTGTCGTCGGTGTCGCGCTCCTCGCCCCAGGTCACCGTGAAGCGGTAGCGCTTGCGGCCGTCCATCACGAACGGAACCGTCTTGGTGGCCTCGCCGAGCGCGATCGGAAGGCCGCCGGAGGCCAGCGGATCGAGGGTGCCGGCGTGGCCGGCGCGCTTGGCGTTGAATAGCCGCTTGATCACCGCGACCGCCTGCGTCGAGGTCATGCCGATCGGCTTGTCGAGCACGATCCAGCCATGGACGTCGCGGCGGTTGCGCTTCTGCTGGCCGCCCTGCCGCTGCGGCTTGTCGGCGCGCGGATCATTGGTGGCGCGCATCCGCTCCGGCGAGGGACCGGAATTATTTTCAGCAACGAGGTGCGGATCGATGTTTTTGGCGGCGACGGCGTCGTCTGGCGAGGTCACTGTCATTCACTTTCGTTCGAATCGGATTTGAGGTCGCGCTGTACCGCGGGTGTTCGCAATAGCTTCTCGATCCGTTCCGCTTCGTCGAATCGGTCGTCAACGCGGAAGCGAAGATCAGGCGCAAATTTTAAGTTAACGCGCCGCGCCACCTCGCCGCGCAGAAACTTCTTGTTGCGATCGAGCGCGGCGATCACCGCGTCCATATCGTTGCCGCCGAGCGGCATCACATAGATGGTTGCGAGCTTGAGGTCCGGCGACATCCGCACTTCGGGGATGGTGACGATGTGACTCTCGAGATCGGGATCGTGCACGTCGCCATGCGCGAGAATTTCCGCGATGGCATGGCGCACGGTTTCGCCGACGCGCAACTGGCGCTGCGAACCGCCGGGATGTTTTGCGGGTTGATGATGGCGAGCCATAGGAGGTCTTTCAAAACAGCTTTGTCACGGCGCTCAGCCGAGTTTGGTTTCCGACAGTTCCAGCCGTCATTCCGGAGCGCGAGTTCGAAGAACGAGCGAGTCCGGAATCCATAACCACCACAGGGAGTATGGATTCCGGGCCTGCGCCTGAAGAAGGCGCATCCCGGAATGACGCTTGAGAGTTCTGTTTGTTCTAAAGAACCAAGTTCGTTGTGAGATTTGGACTCACAGCGAACGCTGGATCGTCTCCACGCGATAGCACTCGATGACGTCACCGACGCGCATGTCGTGGTAGCTTTCGAAGGCCATGCCGCACTCTTGTCCGGACTGGACTTCCTTCACTTCGTCCTTGAACCGCTTCAGGGTCGACAGCTTGCCTTCGTGCACCACGACGTTGTCGCGGATCAGGCGCACGTTGGCGCCGCGCTCCACGGTGCCGTCGGTGACGCGGCAGCCGGCCACCTTGCCGACCTTGGAGATGTTGAACACCTCGAGGATCTGCGCGTTGCCGAGCATGGTTTCGCGCAAGGTCGGCGCGAGCAGGCCAGACATCGCCTTCTTCACGTCATCCACGAGGTCGTAGATGATGTTGTAGTAGCGGATCTCGATGCCGTTGCGCTTGGCGAGCGCGGTGGCTTCCTTGTTGGCTCGCACCGAGAAACCGATGATCGCGGCGTTGAAGCCTTCGGCCAGCGTCACGTCGGATTCCGAAATGCCGCCGACGCCCGCATGCAGGATGCGCGCGGCGACTTCGTCGGTGCCGAGCTTTTCCAGCGAGCCGAGAATCGCTTCCAGCGAACCCTGCACGTCGGCCTTGATGACCAGCGGAAAGTCCTTGCGGCCGGTGGTCTTGAGCTGCGACATCATCTGCTCAAGCGAACCGCGCATGCCGGAGGCGCTGGCGGCGGCGTTCTCGCGCTTCTGATGCGCGCGATAGCTCGTGACCTGACGGGCGCGGGCTTCGTTCTCGACCACGGCGAGACGGTCGCCGGCTTCCGGCGGGCCGTTGAAGCCGAGCACTTCCACCGGCACCGAAGGACCGGCTTCCTCGATGGTTTCGCCCTGATCGGAAATCAGCGCGCGGACGCGACCCATTTCGGCGCCGGCGACGATGATGTCGCCGACCCGCAGCGTGCCACGTTGCACCAGCACCGTCGCCACCGGACCACGGCCGCGATCAAGCTTGGCTTCGATCACCGTGCCTTCGGCCGGGCGCTGCGAATTGGTCTTGAGGTCGAGCAGTTCGGCCTGCAACGAGATCATCTCGAGCAGCTTGTCGAGATTGGTCTTGTTCTTGGCGGACACTTCGACATCGACGACGTCGCCGCCGAAGGATTCCACCTGCACGTCGTGTTGCAACAGTTCGGTGCGCACGCGCTCGGGCTTGGCTTCCGGCTTGTCGATCTTGTTGATCGCCACGATCATCGGCACCTTGGCCGCCTTGGCGTGGTTGATCGCTTCAATGGTCTGCGGCATCACGCCGTCGTCCGCCGCCACCACCAGGATGACGATGTCGGTGAACTTGGCGCCGCGCGCGCGCATCGCGGTGAACGCGGCGTGGCCGGGCGTGTCGATGAAGGTGATCTTCTGGCCGCTGGTCGCGGCGACCTGATAGGCGCCGATGTGCTGCGTGATGCCGCCGGCTTCGCCGGACACCACGTTGGCATGGCGTAGCGCGTCGAGCAGCGAGGTCTTGCCGTGGTCGACGTGACCCATCACGGTGACGACGGTCGAACGCGGCTCGGTGTCGGTCGAATCGTCGACGACATCGAACAGGCCTTCCTCGACGTCCGCGGCGGCGACGCGCTTGACGGTATGGCCGAGTTCTTCCGCGATCAGTTGCGCGGTGTCGGCGTCGATCACGTCGGTGATCTTGTGCATCGCGCCCTGCTTCATCAGCATGCGGATGACATCCACCGCGCGCTCCGACATGCGGTTCGCGAGTTCCTGAATGGTGATCGCTTCGGGAATCGTCACCTCGCGGATCAGCTTTTCCTTCGGTTCGTTGGAGGCGTGACCCTTGAGGCGCTGGGTGCGGCGACGGAACGAAGCGATCGAACGCTCGCGCACGTCGTCGGCGTTGAGTGCGGTCACGACGGTGAGACGGCCGCGCTGCTTCTGCGGGCCGGGCTTCGCCGTCGGCTTCGGGGCGATCACCGGGCGCGCAGCGCCGCCGGGGCCACGGCGCACCTGGCGCGGACCTTCATCTTCGTCGCTGCCGTCGGCCGCAACGGCCCCCGGACGTGTGGTCGGGATCGGCGCGCGGGCCGTGGTCGTGGCGGGGCGTGCCGTCGTCGCGGCGGCCGGCTTGGCTTCCGCCTCGGCGCTCTTCTTGGCCTGAATTTCAGCCTTGCGCTTGGCTTCTTCCTCGAGCCGGTGGCGTTCTTCCTCGGCCTTGCGGCGGGCCTCGGCGGCTTCGCGCTCCTGCTGTTCGATGTATTCGCGGCTCTTGCGGCGCTCGGCCTCGGCCTCGGCGGCGCGGCGCTCCTCCTCCTCGCGGACGCGGGCATCGGCCAGCGCGCTGGCGCGGGCACTGCGCTCATCCTCGGTCAGCGTGCGCAACACCACGCCGGAGCCGGCACGGCTCGGCGGGGTCGGACGCGACGGCGCGCGGGCTGGCGTCGCCGCCGGCTTCGCAACTGTGGGTTCAACCTTGGCAGGTTCGGTCGCCGGCGCATCGCCGCCGATGCGGCGCTTGCCGCGCTTCTCGACCACCACCTGCTTGGTACGGCCGTGGCTGAAACTCTGGCGCACGGTGCCCTGCTCGACGCGCGGCTTGAGCGTCAAGGTCTTGGTCGGGCTGACGCTCAAAGTCTTGTCGCCAGGATTCTTCGTATCAACCATACAGCAGTCCCAATCTTCCTAGTCGTGTTACGGTGCGCGGTGCCGCGCGGGTCGTGTCTGCGAATTCGCTGTCGTCTTGTCCGGTGCCGTCTTGCCGTCGGTTCCGCCGTCGTTTGCCATCCGGTATCGGACCAGGATCTGACTTCGCGACAGGAACGTTTTGCCGGCCGGGCCGGCGAGCACGGCAGCATGTATCACATTTGAGCGGCCAAGTGCCAAATCCAATTCTGCCGAGGTGAGCGCGGAAATGACCGGAATTGAGGTCATTTTGTCCCTGTCGTCAGGTATTTGGCGATTAGCTGCCATGAGTTTGGCGTCGAGCTTGCGAATACCGTCCTCGGCGCCGTCGCTGGCGTGCAGCAGAGCCACCGCCTGATGCCGGTCCAGCGCGTCTTCGACCTTGCCGAAACCCGCGACCACCAGGGAGGCCTTGGCGGCCATCGCCAGCGCCTCGACAACGCCGCGCGCCAACAGGCGTTCGGTGTCGTCGGCAAGCGAGGGGGCTGCCTTGACGTTCTTTTTGAAGCCACGGCTGAATAGCCCGCGCTTCGCCGCGTCGGCTACCGCGCCATGCGTGGCCGTGACCCAGAGGCCGCGGCCGGGCAGTTTGCGTTTCAGGTCCGGCACCGCCGCGCCGTCGGGCGCGACGACGAAACGGATCAGTTCATCGACCGGCCGGACTTGCCGCGTGACCACGCACATCCGTTCGGTCCCCGGCTTTGCAGTCCGGGGGCCGTGATCGGGATCGGCCGGGTCGACGTGGGCAAGCATACCGGTGACATACTCCTTAAACCGCTTGGTCTTCGGTGACGTCGGCTTCCTCGTCCGGCTTGGCGAGGTCAGCTTCTGTGATCCAGCCGGCAGCGAGACGCGCCTGCATGATCAGGTGTTCGGCGTCCTCGCGCGACAATTCGATGCCGTCGAAGAAACCTGGATACTTGGTTACTTCGCCGCCGTCCTTGCGCTCGGTCCAGCCGACCAGATCGTCGGTGGCGCAGCCGGCCAGATCCTCGACGGTCTTGACGTCGTTCTCGCCGAGCTTGACCAGCATCTTCGAGGTGATGCCGGGCACGTCCTTCAACGCGTCCTCAACGCCGAGTTCCTTGCGCCGTGCTTCCAGTTCCGCTTCCAGCGTTTCGAGATACTCGCGGGCGCGGCTCTGCAATTCCTCGGCGGTCTCGTCGTCGAAGCCTTCGATGCCGGCGAGTTCGCGGACATCGACCAGCGCCAGTTCCTCGACCGAGGTGAAGCCTTCCGACGCCAGCAACTGCCCGACCACCTCGTCGACGTTGAGCGCTTCCATGAACACCCGCGTCGAGTTTTCGAAATCGGCCTGACGGCGCTCGGATTCTTCGCTCTCGGTCAGAATGTCAATGTCCCAGCCGGTGAGCTGCGAGGCGAGGCGCACGTTCTGGCCGCGACGGCCGATCGCAAGAGATAGTTGGTTATTGGTGTCGGGAACGACAACCTCAATGCGTTCGCGATCTTCGTCGATGACGACCTTGGAGACTTCCGCCGGCGCCAGCGCGTTGACCACGAAGGTCGCGATGTCCGGCGACCACGGGATGATGTCGATCTTCTCGCCCTGCAATTCGTTCACCACCGCCTGCACGCGCGAACCGCGCATACCGACGCAGGCGCCGACCGGATCGACCGAGGAGTCGCGCGAGATCACGCCGATTTTCGCGCGCGAGCCGGGGTCGCGGGCGACGGCCTTGATCTCGACGATACCGTCGTAGATTTCCGGCACTTCCTGCGCGAACAGCTTCGCCATGAACTGCGGATGAGTGCGGGAGAGGAAAATCTGCGGGCCGCGGGTTTCGCGGCGGACGTCGAACACGAAAGCGCGGACGCGGTCGCCGTTGCGGAAGACTTCGCGCGGCAGCATTTCGTCGCGGCGAATGATGGCTTCGCCACGGCCAAGATCAACGATGACGCTGCCGTATTCGACGCGCTTCACCACGCCGTTGACGATGTCGCCGATGCGGTCCTTGAATTCCTGATACTGACGGTCGCGCTCGGCCTCGCGCACCTTCTGCACGATCACCTGCTTGGCCGACTGCGCGGCGATGCGGCCGTATTCCAGCGGCGGCAGCGTGTCGGCGATAGTGTCGCCGATCTGCGCGCCGGGGTTGGCGCGCTGGGCGTCGAACAGCGAAATCTGGTTGGAGGCGTTCTCGACCTGCTCGACCACCAGCATGTGGCGGGTCAGCGACAATTGCCCGGTCTTGGGATGAATCTCGGCGTGCACGTCGGTTTCGGCGCCGTAGCGGGCGCGCGCGGCCTTGGCGATGGCGTCCTCCATCGCCTCGATGACGATGTTGCGGTCGATCGACTTTTCGCGCGCGACCGCGTCCGCGATCTGCAAGAGTTCAAGCCGGTTGGCGCTGACGGCAGCCATGGTTCAGTCTCCTTCGGGGTGGTCAGTGCGGTCTCGCCGTGCCTGTTCGGCGGCGAGCCGGTGTTGCTTGGTATTCTGCGGCAAAGGCTTCTTCGCCTTCGCGGGTTTCGATTTCGCGCCTTTCGCACGGGCCTTTTTGGCGTGCGCGGGCGGCGGCGGTTCGATGCCGAGGTCTTCCTTCAGGTCGCGCTCGGCGGCCTTGCCGCGGCGCATCGATTCCGCGATCAGTTCGTCTGTCAGCACCAGCCGCGCGTCGCCGATGTCGGTCAGCGGCAGCGCGACCACGGCATCCTCGCCCTCGCGGATGTCATCGCGATGAAGCCGCACGGTGTCGCCGTGGAGCGCTTCGATGATGCCGCGATAACGCTTGCGACCCTGATATGGCACCGCCATGTCGACTTTCGCCAGATGGCCTTGCGCGCGCTCGAAATCCGAGCGGCGGACCAACGGCCGGTCGATGCCGGGCGAGGAAATCTCCAGCCGGTAGGCACGCTCGATCGGGTCGTTGACGTCCAGCACCGGCGACAGCGCCTTGGACACCGCCTCGCAATCGTCGATCAGCATGGTGCCGTCGGGCCGCTCCGCCATGATCTGCACGGTGCAGCCGGCCTCGCCCGAGACCTTGATGCGGACCAGCCGATAGCCCATGCCCTGCAAAACGGGCGCTGCCACCGCTGCCACCCGCGCGGCGACGCCGGGTTCCGTCACCAGGCGGGGCTCGTTCAGAAGGTCAGCGGTCAGGTCGGTTTCGGTCATCACGGCGATCGGATGTATCCAGTTTGTTCCGATGGCGGCTTGGGTTCCCGACGTCAGGCCCGGTTCGTCCCGTGACCTGCTTCAGGTAATAAAAAAGAGCGGGTCCCGGAGGGGCCCACTCTCAATACGCCATCGTATGAGAAACCTTTAACTGGCCGCCATATAGCGGTTTTGCACCGATCCGGCAAGGGCCGCGAGCCCCGCCACGGCGATTTGATGATGGGCCTCCGGCCTGACAAAGCGGGCCGGAGGCCGCTACAGTGCGTAGCCACAATCAAACAATCGAAAAAGATCGGGAAGGACGTCATGCTCAGCGAGGAAAACATCGCCACCCACGCCGATCGTATTCGCGAGGATGGTTACACCGTGCTGGAGCGGGTGGTGGCGCCGCAATTGGTCGAGGATCTCAAGGCGGCGGTGGAACGCATCGAGCGCGATCATTCGCTCTCGACCGCCAAGACCTCGTTCGAGGGTTACAAGACGCTGCGCGTCAACAATCTGCTGACCTATGACGACGTATTCTGGGAAGTGCCGCTGCACGACGCGGTGCTGCCGGTGGTGGAAGCGGTGCTCGACAAGGAATGTCTGCTGTCGTCGTTCTGCTCGCTGGTGCTCGGGCCGGGACAGGAAGCGCAGCCGATCCATGAGGACACGCAACTCATTCCGCTGCCGCGTCCGCACATTCCGATCACCATCAACGCGATCTGGGCGCTGTCGGATTTCACCGCGACCAACGGCGCGACGCGCATCGTGCCGGGCAGCCACAAGTACGATCGCGCGCCGGAGTACGGTAAGGACTACGACACGGTGATGGCGACCATGCCGGCGGGCAGCGTCATGCTGTTTGACAGCGCGCTGTGGCACGGCGGCGGCGCCAACGAGAGCGATGCGCGGCGCTTCGCGTTCTCCTGCGCCTATTGCTGGGGCTGGATGCGGCAGCAGGAGAACCTGCAGCTCGGCATTCCGCGCGACACCGCAGAGCGCTTTCCGCGTCGCTTGCAGGAGTTATGCGGCTACAGCGTCTACAAGGGCCAGTTCGGACACATCGACAATCACGATCCAATCGAACTGCTCGGCCGCGAACGCGGCAAGCGCATGGTGTGGGAAGCGACCGACGTGAAGAAGGCGCGCGCGGCGCAATCGTAATGAGTAAGTCTCTTCTTGTCGTCCCCGCGCAGGCGGGGACCCATACCCCCTAGCCTGAGTAGTTGTCGTAGGCGCGAGCAATAAACGTTTTCCGTATCACGGCGGCTGCGGAGTCTGGGTCCCCGCCTTCGCGGGGACGACTCGCGACAGTATCATTGCGAAATGTTCGTTCGCCTGAATCTCAAATAGCTCGCCCGCCGCCCTTCGCGCGTCGCTTTGCGGCCGTAGCGCGTCATGGTGTAGTTCGGCCACGGCAGACGCCAGTCGTCGGCGTGTTGTGCGAGCCATTCGAACTGCGGCGCGCGTACGAGATGCGCCAGCGTCCATTCGACATAGCTGTCGATGTCGCAGACGAAACGAAATTCGCCGCCGGGCGGAATTGCGCGCGCCATCGCGACGATGGTGGCGTCCTGCACGAAGCGGCGCTTCCAGTGGCGGCGCTTCGGCCACGGATCGGGATGGATCAGATCAATCCGCGTAAGAGATTGCGGCGGCACCCATGCCAGCAGTTCGGCGGCGTCGCCGGCGACGAGGCGGATATTGCGAATCTCGTGCGTCTCGATCTGCGCGAGGATCTTCGCCATGCCGTTGACGTAAGGCTCGCAGCCGATGAAACCGAGTTGCGGATGCGCGAGCGCTTCGGCGACGAGATGCTCGCCGCCGCCGAATCCGATCTCGAGCCGCACCGCGTCCACGGCGACATCGAACAGCGCGCGCAGGTCGGACGGAGCGGGACTGCTCATGTCGACCGAGAGTTGCGGCAGCAACTGCGCGATCAGGTCGGCCTGGTGCAGGCGAAGCTTGTGGCCCTTGCGCCGTCCGAAGAACGAGCCGTGCGGGCGCGCCGATTCAGTCATGATCTTCGAACCCGTGTCGGGATGCGATCGCGATGTGCGACCGATGCCGGCTTCCTTTCAAACCAGAATTTCAGAGCACAGAATTTGAGAACGCTTGCGTCTGCCCGACGATCCGTCCGCCGACATCGACCGGGGCAACGTTTGCTCTTACGGGTTGAAAGGGGAAAACGTCAATTGTTCCGAGAAACGGAATGGACGCGGTCGCGCATCACCAACACGATGCGGTTGATCGGCGATCAGCGATCGTCAGGTTGTTCGCGCGCCGCGATCTGCTCGACCATGTCGACAATGCTGCGGCGGAGCTTGGCGTCGGTGATGCGGGTAAAGGCGCGGGTCAGCGCCAGACCTTCCGACGTTGCGAGAAAATCAGACACATAAGCGGGCGACGGCGCTTCGCTAAAACCTTCGGCGTTGACGTTGCCACCCGGACCGCCCTCGAACAGGAACGACACCGGCACCTGAAGGATTTCGGAAATCTGCTGGATTCGGCTGGCGCCGACGCGGTTGGTGCCTTTTTCGTATTTCTGGACCTGCTGGAATGTCAGCCCGAGTGCTTCGCCGAGTTTCTCCTGGCTCATGCCCAGCATGATGCGGCGCATGCGCACACGACTGCCGACATATTTGTCAACAGGATTGGGCGCTTTGGTCGACATCAAACTCTCCTTGGCTGTGTGGCGGAGTATGCCGCATGCGGCATACTCGTCAAATCCGACCGCGATGCTGGATCGCAATTGCGGTTAATTTCGGCAATCTGAGGGCCGGATACATATACCCCAGATGGTCCGCCACCTAATCCTTATACTCAAAACCGGAATCTAAGTAACCGAAAAGTTGATAAGCCCAGCGTCGATCAGTAAGAGTTGACGGATCAACCGTTGCCAGATCAACGTTCCGCCCGTCAACGGCCGTCCTGTCACACCCCGATTCTCGAACATCGATGTCGGCTTGTGATCACGCAGTTCGCTTGCGGCCACGACGGCGCGCCGCGACGAGCATCGCAAGCGCAACCAGAATGACCGCGGGGATATCTCCGGCGCGGCCGTAAAAGGTCTGCGGTAGCGCCACTGGCAAGCGAGCATCGAGCACCCCTTCTTCGCCGAGGCCAAGCGACGCTACAATACGCCCAAGCGGATCGATCACCGCGGAAACTCCGGTGTTGGCCGCGCGCACAAGAGGTAATCCTTGTTCGACGGCGCGCAATCGCGCCTGTTGCAAGTGCTGATAAGGCCCAGTCGAGATGCCGAACCAGCCGTCATTGGTCAGGTTGACGATCCAGCCCGGGCGCTCGTCGCCGACCGCCGTGTCGGAAGGAAAGATCGCCTCGTAGCAGATCAGCGGCAGCACCGGCGGTGCATGAGGGACATCGATCAGCTTCCGGCGCGTGCCGGAAATGAAGCCGCCGCGCACCTTCGTGAGCTGCTCGAAGCCGAGCTTCTCCATCAAGGTCTGGAATGGCAAATATTCGCCGAACGGCACCAGATGCAGCTTGTCGTAAACCGACAGGATGCCGCCGTCATCGCCGATCAGATAGATCGAGTTGTAGGCGCGCCGGATCGGCGTGCCCGGCGGCAGATCGGGCGCGCGCACTGCGCCGGTGATCAGCACGGTGCTGGGCGGCAACAGTTCGGCGATCTGCGCCATCGCGTCGCCTTCGCGCGTCAGGAAAAACGGAAAGGCGGATTCCGGCCAGATCAGAATATTGGCATCGCGCACGCCCGAGGTTTGCGGGCTGGTGGCGCGGTCCGACAGCGCGAGATACTTCCGCATCACCGCGGCCTTGGCCGAGTAATTAAAGCGATCGTCCTGCGGCAGATTGGGTTGCATGATGCGCAGCTTGACGTCGGCGAGCTGCTGCGTCGGATTGTTGACGAGACGGACAGCGCCATAGGCGCCCATGATCGCCAGCAACAGCAGTGCGGCGAGCGGCGAGACCCACGGGCGTGGTGTCGCGCGCTTGCCGTCGATCAGTACCGCGGGACTCGCAAAGATCGCGACGCTGAGGAATGTCATCCCCCACAATCCGATCAGCGACGCGGTTTGCGCCAGCGCCAGTGGCTCGGTCAGCGCGTAGCCGGACGCATTCCACGGAAAGCCGGTCAGCACGTGGCCGCGCAGCCATTCGGCGATAGTGAGGGCACCCGCGAGCGCAAGGATGCGCGCGGCGTCGCGGCTCCACAGCGCGCGCGCCAGCGCGAAGCCGGCCGCGGTGAACAGCGCGAGATAGGCGGGCAGGCCACAGACCGCGAACGGCAGTAGCCAGCCGAAATTGGCGGCGTCGACCAGGAAAGCGTAGCCGATCCAGTACAGCCCCGGCACGAAGTAACCGAAGCCGAACCACCAGCCGGCAATCGCTGCCGACGGCAGGCCGTTGAAGCGGCCCGCACCCGCGCCGTCGATCAGCCACACCATCACCGGGAAGGTGACGAACAGGATCGGCCAGGCGTTGAACGGCGGCATCGCCAGTGACGACAACGCGCCGGCGACGAGCGCGATCAGCGCGCGCCGCCATCCCCACGACAGCACGATGAACAGCGCCGCCGCGCGCAGCTTGCCGCTGAGCATCATGGATTATCGTTTCCGCTCGATGATGAGGCCGGGCGTTCGCCCAATGGGGTAGCCGCATCCGGCGCGGCGTCGCGGCGTCGCGGCTCGCGGCTGCGCGGCGCCGGTCGTTCCTTGCGCGGGCCGATACGTAATCGCTTGACGCGGCGCGGGTCGGCATCGAGCACTTCGATCTCGAAATCGCCGGGGCCGGAGATGATCTCGCCGCGCACCGGCAGGCGGCCGACATGGGTGACGATGAAGCCGCCCAGTGTTTCCACTTCCTCGCCGGCTTCGCCGGTGTCGAAGGCGTCGCCGATCATTTCGCGAACGTCGTCGAGGCTGGCGCGCGCGTCGGCGATGAAGGCGTTCTCGCCCTGCCGCACGATGGAGGGCGGCTCGGTGCTGTCGTGCTCATCGTCGATCTCGCCGACGATCTGCTCGACGATGTCCTCAATCGAAACCAGGCCGTCGGTGCCGCCGTATTCGTCGACCACCAAAGCGAGATGCAATCGCGAGGCCTGCATCTGCGCCAATAGATCGATGGCGCGCATCGACGGCGGCACGTAGAGCAGATTGCGGATGATGCCGGCGTCGGTGAGCGGCAGCGCCAGATCGAGCGCACGCAGATCGAGCCCCGCGGTGAGCGGCTTCTTGCGGCGCGTCTTCGGCGGTTCGGGCACCTTCGCCTTCGCCGTCATGAACGCCAGCAGGTCGCGGATGTGGACCATGCCGACCGGATCGTCGAGGGTTTCGTTGTAAACCACGAAGCGCGAATGCGCGGCGCTCTCGAATAGCGCCATCAGTTCGCCGAGCGGAATGTCCTGTTTCACCGCGACGATGTCGGCGCGATGGATCATCACGTCGGCGATGCGCTGCTCATGCAGGTTGAGGAGATTGCGCAGCATGGTGCGCTCGACGGCGGAAAAGCCGGAGTCGTCCGGCGTCGAGGCATCGAGCACCACTTGCAGATCATCGCGCACCGAGCCGGCTTTCCAGCCGAACAAGGTGCGGATCGCGCGCATCAGCCAGTTATCGGCGGCGGGCCGTAACACGTCGCCGTCGCGCACCGGCACCGGCAGGTTCTGGGTGTCGCGCGGATTGTCCTGAACGGGATCGGAGTCCGGCATGTCAGGTCACGCGCTCCTGATCCGCATAGGGATCGGGGATTCCAAGTTGCGCCAGTATCCGCCGTTCGAGATTCTCCATCTCCTCGGCCTCGGCGTCGGTCTCGTGATCGTAGCCGATCAGGTGCAGGAAACCGTGCACCGCGAGATGCGAGAGGTGATGGTCGAACGGCTTGCCTTCGTCGTCGGCCTCGCGGCGCGTCGTCTCATAGGCGATGGCGATGTCGCCGAGCATCGGCGGCGGATCGTCCGGCTGCCGCGCGCCTTCCGGTCGCAGTGCCGGAAACGACAGCACGTTGGTCGGCTTGTCGATGTTGCGCCAGTTGCGGTTCAGCGTGCGGATGCCGGCGTCGTCGGTCAGCATCACCGCGAGTTCGGCGTCAGCGATATCGTCAGTCACTGACGCGGCGGCGGTGTCGATGGCGCGGCGGATCACCGCTTCAGCTTCTGGCTCCGCGTCCCAGCAGGTTGCGACGCTCATCACGTCGGTATCGAGAATCGGCTCGGTCATTACGAACGGCTGGTTGCCGACCGTTGCGGCAATCCCTCATAGGCGGCGACGATGCGCGCCACCAGTTCGTGACGGATGACGTCCTCGGCCTTGAAATGCACCTGCGCGATGCCGTCGACGCCGTCGAGCAAGCGCACTGCCTCGATCAGGCCGGAGGTCTGGCCGTTGGGAAGGTCGATCTGGCTCGGATCGCCGGTGACGATCATGCGGCTGTTTTCGCCGAGACGCGTCAGAAACATCTTCATCTGCATCGACGTGGTGTTCTGCGCCTCGTCGAGGATGATGGCGGCGTTGGTCAGGGTGCGGCCGCGCATGAAGGCGAGCGGTGCGATCTCGATCTCGCCGGTCTGCAACGCGCGCTCGACGATGCGCGAATCCATCAAGTCGTAAAGCGCGTCGTAGATCGGGCGCAGGTAAGGATCGACCTTCTCGCGCAGGTCGCCGGGAAGGAAGCCGAGCCGTTCGCCGGCTTCCACCGCGGGCCGCGTCAGGATGATGCGGTCGACTTCCTTGCGCTCGAACAGTTGCGCCGCCTGCGCCACCGCGAGCCAGGTCTTGCCGGTGCCGGCGGGGCCGATGCCGAACGTCAACTCGTGATGCTTCAGCGCGCGGATGTAGGCATCCTGCGCGGCGGTGCGGGCGCGCACCGGGCGCTTGCGCAGATTGATGGCTTCGAAAGCCGAGGTCGGTGTCTTGGCGTCGATGTCGAACAGCGAGCCTTGCGCCATCACCGAGCGGATCGCGCCTTCGACATCGCCTTGCGCCAGATCGTGGCCTTGCAGCGCCAGCGCATACAGCGCGTCGAGCACGCGATGCGCGGCGGCGCAGGCGTCGCGGGTGCCGGCGATGGAGATGTGATTGCCGCGCGAATCCACCACCACGTTGAGGCGGCGCTCGATCAGCGCAAGGTTTTGTCCGTAGGGCCCGACCAGCGCCGAGGCGGCGCGGTTGTCGTCGTAGTCGACTTCGATCCGGGTATCCGGCGGGGTCTGCATGTCGCGATCAAACTTGCGGCGGGGAACGAGCGTTGGTGAATCCGATGCGCTTTTGGGCAAGGGTTTCAGGCTCCGGTGGTGGCGGATGCGAAGGACGCGCGCGCAGGCGTTGATGCCGTGGCGATCGTGCCGAGCAGGCTGTAACGCTCGAGGCTGTCGATGGTCACCGGCAGCACCTGTCCGATGATATCCTCGGACGCCATGACGTGCGCCGGTTGCAGGTAGGCAGTGCGGCCGACGATCTGGCCTTCATTGCGCGCGGCGCGTTCGAACAGCACGTCGACCGTAGTGCCAATCGCCGCCCGGTTGAAGGCGTGCTGCTGGCTGTCGATCAATTCCTGAAGCCGTGCCAAGCGTTCGTCCATTGTGGCCGGTGCAACCATCTCCTGCATGTCCGCGGCGGGCGTGCCCGGTCGCGGCGAGTACTTGAACGAATAAGCCCCAGCGTAACCGATTTGCCGGACCAGCGCGAGGGTGGCCTTGAAATCTTCCTCAGTCTCGCCGGGGAAGCCGACGATGAAATCCGATGAAAAAGCAATGTCTTGGCACGCTGATCGGAATCGCTCGATCACGCGATGGTAATCGTCGGCGGTATGCTTGCGGTTCATCGCCGCGAGAATGCGGTCGGAGCCCGACTGCACCGGCAGATGCACGAACGGCATCAGTTCCGGCAGATCGCGATGCGCCGCGAGCAATTCGTCGTCGACATCGCGTGGATGGCTCGTCGAATAGCGGATGCGCGCGATGCCGGGAATTCTTGCGAGACGATAAAGCAGCTTGCCGAGCGACCACGTCTGCCCGTCGGGACCGTCGCCGTGATAGGCGTTGACGTTCTGGCCGATCAGCGTGATCTCGCGCACGCCGTTGTCGGCGAGTCGCTGCACGTCGTCGAGAATGCGCGCCCCCGGCCGCGAGACTTCCGCGCCGCGCGTATAAGGCACCACGCAGAAGGTGCAGAACTTGTCGCAGCCTTCCTGCACGGTGACGAACGCCGAGACGCCGCGCGCGCGGATCATTTCCGGTTTGGGCTGCGGCAACAGTGTGAATTTGTCCTCGACCGGAAATTCGGTGTCGATGGCGCGGCCTTCATTGCGCGCGCGCGCCAGAAGCTGCGGCAGGTTGTGGTAGCTCTGCGGCCCGACCACGACGTCCACCACCGGCGCGCGGCGGATGATCTCGTCGCCTTCCGCCTGCGCCACGCAGCCGGCGACGACGATGTTCATGTCACGGCCCTGGTTTGCTGCTTCCTCGCGGGCGACGCGAAGCCGGCCGAGCTCGGAATAGACCTTCTCGGAGGCTTTCTCGCGGATGTGACAGGTGTTCAGGATCACCAGATCGGCGTCGCCGACGCTGTCGGTTTCAACGAATCCTTCGGGCGCGAGCGTGTCTACCATGCGTTGCGCATCGTAGACATTCATCTGACAGCCATATGACTTGATGTGCAGCTTGCGCGGCGGAGACATGGAACCTTGCGTGATCGGGGGACAAAGCGCGCTCGGCGCGCGCTGCTCAATTATAGGCTCGGACGCTGAAAATCCAGCGCAAGCGGCAAAAAAGCCCAGCCCCGCCAAGTGCTTCTAGCGCGCGGGCAGCGCGGCCGGGGCGAATTTCCGGATCATTTCAGGCAGTTGGCGCATGTCGTCGAAGCTGGCCTGCGCGCCGGCGGCGATCAGGGCCTCAGTGTGGCCGTCCCGGCAATGGCTGCCGCCGGAAAAGCCGAACGCCGTCATCCCCGCCGCCCGCGCCGCGGTGATGCCCGGAACGCTGTCCTCGATCACCACGCAGCGGGCCGGCTCCGCGCCCATTTGGGCGGCGGCGAACAGGAACAGGTCCGGCGCCGGCTTGCCGTGGGCGACTTGCGCGGCGGAAAAGATGTGCGGCGCGAGATGCGGCAGCAGGCCGGTACGAGTCAGACTGGTACGGATCTTGTCCGGCGTGCCGCTGGAGGCGACGCAGACCGGGGTGGCAATGGCGGCGAGCGCCTCGGCGACGTGCGGCACCGCTTGCAGCGACACGGCGAATTCCTGGAACAGCGCGGCTTTGAGCTGCGCGTCGAAATCATCCGGCAGCGCGCGGCCGAGTTCGGCTTCCACCTCGCGGCTGGCGGCGAGCGCAGAGCGGCCGAGAAAGCGCGCGAATACTTGCTCGGCGGTGATCGGATAGCCGTGCCGCGTCAGCACCTCGGCATGGACGCGACAGGAAATCACCTCGCTGTCCACCAGCACGCCGTCGCAATCGAAGATGATCAGGTCGAAGGGCAAGGAGAGCTTTCCGTCGTCACTCTGAGTGTTTGACTCGACATGCTGGGCGTCGTCCCCGCGCAGGCGGGGACCCATTACCGCTGGCCTTGATGGTGATCGCAGGTACGCGCAACAGGCTCTTTCTTTCATCACGGCGGCTGCGGAGTCTGGGTCCCCGTCTGCGCGGGGACGACGATTTTCGTGCTGCGAGTCCGCCAACAAAACGAATTCGTAGTCGGACTCCTGCGATGATGAGCCTGTTCCGATCAGCCCTTCTTCTCGTCGATCGGCACGCAATAGAGTTCGAGCCGGTGATCGACCAGCGTATAGCCGAGCTTGCGGGCGATTTCCTTTTGCAGGATCTCGATTTCCTCGGAGGTAAATTCCACCACGGTGCCGTCGCGCAGGTTGATGAGGTGATCGTGGTGGCTGTCGCGCATGGTCTCATAGCGCGCGCGGCCCTCGCGAAAATCGTGGCGCTCGATGATGCCGGCGTCTTCGAACAGCTTCACGGTGCGATACACCGTCGAGATCGAAATCTTGTCGTCGACTGCCGCGCAGCGCCGATACAGTTCCTCGACGTCGGGATGATCGACCGCCTCCGCCAGCACGCGCGCGATGACGCGGCGCTGTTCGGTCATGCGCATCCCGGTGGCGGCGCACCGCGCCTCGATGCTGGCCGATTTCGACGTCGGTGCGGATTTCAAAGCGGTCATGGTCCTCATGCTCCACGATGGCCCTGTCTTGCCACCGCAAGGCGGCTACGACAAGTCGCGACGCATCACCAGGGCGTTTCGTTCCTCGCCGCCGGCCTCGCGATAGTAGCGCTCGCGGCGGCCGACGACGGCGAAACCGGCTTTGGCATAGAGCCGCGTCGCCGGCTGATTGTTTTCCTCGACTTCGAGGAAAACGGTGCGGATGCCGCGCCCCGCCAGGTGCCCGAGATGGGTCGCGAGCAGGCCGCGCGACAGGCCGCGTCCGCGCTCCTTCGCCGCCACCGCGATCGAGAGGATTTCGGCCTCGTCGGCGGCCATCCGCGACACCGCGAAGCCGATCACCTTGTTGCCCCGCCGCAGCCGGTGCACCAGGGTATTGGGTTCCCGCAGCATGGCGTCGAATTCGCCTTCGCCCCAGCCGCGATGGAACGAGGCCCCGTGCAGTTGCGCCAGCGAGGCGAGATCATGCCGGGTGGCGGGTTCCACCACCGGGATTTCGGGGGGCAACCACGCCGTGAGGGGGTTTTTCATGTTGCGGTCGGCTGGAGTCCGGCCGCCGGCTTGGCGTCCGGCGCGCGAAGGTAATAGGGCCGCGCCGGCGCGTTCTCCGGGCTGACGGCGGCCCCGAGCCAGGCCACCCAGCCGATATCCGGTGCTGGTCGGGGTTCGACCATCGCGGGCGGCGGTGCGTCACTCGGCCAGCGCGCGGCGATAAGTTGCGCGGCGTTGCCGACCAGAATCGGCGGCCCGAATCGCGCGGCCTCCAGCGCGGCGTCGATCGGAACGACGTCGGGGCGAACCAGCGTGTGGCCGTTGCCGCTGGCGACCTG
>JAFKKL010000061.1 GCA_017305595.1 Hyphomicrobiales bacterium
CGACGTAGAGCAACATCAGTGGCGCCCCCTTGAACACTGTGCCCGAAGCAATGTTGATAATCTTGCCATAACTCTGCCGACGCATCGTCGGTACGACTGCCTTGGCGCAGGCAAACGACCCTCGGACGTTCACCGCCATCACTCTGTCCCATTCGGCGTCGTCGATCTCGATGAAGGGCTTCAGCGCCAGATTAGCGAAAATCGCCGCGTTATTGACCAAGATATCGATGCGGCCATGATTGGACTCAATATTCCGAACGAAGGCTTCGACAGCATCGCTATCGGTCACATCACAGACCGCGCCTAGAGCTTCACCGCCAGCCTTCCGGATAGTCTCCACCGTCTCGTCTGGCGGTAGAACATCGCAAGCCACCACCGTTGCGCCGTTCGCGGCCAACACGGAGGCGTAGGTTGCACCGATTCCTCGGGCCCCCCCGGTAACGATGGCGACGCGGCCGGCTAGGCGTGGTGCCGCATGCAGTGTGGTCGAAGCTAGAGTCGTCATCAATCCAATCCCATGAACGTGGTTGCGAAATTCTCGTCGGTCAGCAGCGTCGCGCTATCACCCTCGAGCACTGTGCGGCCATTCTGAATCACGGTCGCGCGCTCAACGAACCGCAGCGCGCGGCCGATATTCTGATCGACCAGAACCATGGTGACGCCATCGGCAGCAATGGTGGCCAAAGCGGCCATGATCTCATCGACCAGGATCGGCGCGACGCCGATGAAGGGCTCATCGAGCAACAGCAATTTCGGCTGTGACATCAGGGCACGTCCGATCGCTACCATCTGCTGCTGCCCCCCTGAGAGTTCGCGCGCCGGCTGAGCCTGCTTGTCCCGCAGAACTGGAAACAGCGCGAACACCTTGTCCAGTCCTTCAACGAGCGTACCTCGCGTCCGTCCGGAATAAGCGCCCATCCGCAGATTTTCGCGCACCGTCATTTCGCCGAACAGCCTGCGGCCCTCAGGCACCAGAACGATGCCGCGCGCCAGAGCATCTGGCGCGCGGTGATGCACCAACTGCTCACCGCTATAGACAATGCTGCCACCAGCCGCGGAGTAAAGTCCGGCGATGGCTCCCAGCGTCGTGGATTTGCCCGCGCCGTTTGCTCCCACCAGACCAACCCGCTGGCCTTCACTTACATTCAGGTTGACATCCCAGAGCGCGCGCAGCTTGCCATGATCTACAACGAGATGAGATACTTCCAACATCATTCGACCACCTCCGCCGCGCCGAGATAACTCGCCAGCACGCGTTGATCACGAAACACCACGGCGGGCGGTCCATCCGCGATCAGTTGTCCCTGTTCCAGCACGATAATGCGATCCGCCGCAGCATTGAGGGCCGAGGCAATGTGTTCGACCCAGATCACCGTAATCCCATAATCGTCGCGCACCGCACGAATCCGGTCAACGAAGCGTCGAACCTCCACCGGCGTCAGGCCCGAGGCGATTTCGTCGACCAATAAGAGTTTGGGTCGCGTGGCCAGCGCACGTGCAAACTCCAAGAGCTTCTTTTCCTGTAGCGAAAGCGCATCGGCTCGCACATCACGGCGATGATCGAGTTCGGCATAGGCCAGAAAGCTGCGCGCTTCGGTCAGGGCCCGCGCCGGAATTTCACGCTGCGGCCCGAACATCAGCGACAGCGCGACATTTTCCGCGACCGTCAGGTCACCGAACGGGCGCGGGATCTGATAAGTGCGCCCGACTCCCAACCCCGCCATCTGGTCGCGACGCAGGCCCGATAGATCTCGTCCGCTAAAACGAATCTCGCCGCCGCTCAGGCTGTGGACCTTCGAGATGCAATTGAACAATGTGGTTTTGCCCGAGCCATTTTGCCCAACGAGCCCGACGATCTCCCCTTGCGCGACGTTGAAACTGACCCCGGCAAGCGCCCGATTGCCGCCAAAGGCCTTGGCGACATCGCGACAAACCAGAAGCGGCGTCTCGGTGCCGCGAGGGGCAATACGATCGAGCGGCATCTCGGCGCTCATCACCGCCGACGACGATACCACCTGATCGATCGCGGTATCGGCAACAAACGCACCGTGCTCGCGCGTCAGCGGCGCAAGCCACGGCAATCCGCGCAGGATGCCAGCCCGTAAGATACCGCCCGGCATATAGCGTCCGATCAACAGAATGATCGCGCCATACACCGTCGCTTGTAGCATGGTGATATTGACCAGCAGCCATTGCTGAATCCCGGCAAGCAGCACGACACCGATGAACGGCCCCCAACGCAGACCAGAACCGCCGAGCAACGCCATCGCGATCGGCACTAACGCGACGTTGAGACCGAACACGGTGACGGCATCGATGTAACTCATCTGCCATGCCTGGATCGCACCCGCCATGCCGGCGAAGAGCGAACTCAACACCAGTGCCTTGATCTTGGTCGGCAGCAGCGGCAAGCCGATCACTTCGGCGACTTCCTCATCATTGCGGATGCTGCGCAGCGCAAATCCGAACGGGGCGCGATTGATCACAAGGGTTACGGCGAAGCTTGCCACGGCGAGGATCAGCGCCAGCCAGAAGGCAGCTTGCAGAACATGGGCCACCGGCAACACGATGCCATCGGCGCCGCCAGTTAACCAAGTGTTGTTGTTGGTGAGCACCTCGGCCAACGGCAGAAGCGCGAGCGTTCCGAAAGCGAAATAATCGCCCCGCAGACGGAATAGCGGCAAGGCCAGCACCGCGGCGACAATGGCGACGACAAGCACCGCGATAACCATTGCAAGGGGGACCGACGGCATCAAGGCGGAAGAGAGCGCTATCGCAAACGCATAGGCCCCGATGCCGTAAAAGACGTAGTGACCCAGGTTAATATAACCCATCTCCCCGGCGACCCAGTCCCAGCTTTGCGCCAGCACATAGGCAATCAGGATGCTGAACACGAAAGTGGTCCAGTATGGTGCGCCAAGCAGCGGCAGAACCGCCAGCCCTGCAACCACGATCGTGGCGACGACGGCGAAGACAGCGCGATTCATCCACGCCTCCAACGAATGCCTGCGGGAAATGCGACAAGAATGAGCAACAGCAGAATGACGCTGATGGCTGGGGACCATTCCGGCCCCCAGAATAAGCCGACGAGTCCCTCTGCGACGCCAAGAAGTACGCCGACGATCAAAGCACCCGGCAGATTGCCGATGCCGCCGACGACAATGATGGTGAAGGCCTTCACCGTGAGGCCAAACCCCATATAAGGGTCAACCGGAAACGTCAGCACGTAGAGCACTGCGGCGATCGCCACGGTAGCGGAGCCGACACCGAACGTCAGTGTCTTCACCTGAAGGCTCCTCGCACCGCACAACTCCGCTGCAATCGGTTCCTGGGTTACGGCACGCACGGCGAGGCCAAACCATGTCGCTTTCAGAATGGCGTGAATCACCAGCGTCATAACGACGATGGCTGCGAGAATGGCGAGTTGGGTCACAGATATGACGATGTTGCCGACTTCGATAACGGGCGAACGCAGCATGATATTCCGCTGCGTCGGACCGGCGAGGACCGCTGTGACATCACTCAGGATAAGCAGCGCGCCGACGGTCACGAGAACGGTGCCGATCGTGGCTTCAAGCGGTGATCGACGTTCAAGCGGGTGCAGAAGCCCACGATAGAAAACGGCGCCGAGCAGAAAGACGCTCGGCACCAGCAGGATAAAGATCAGGACCGGTGAAAGCTGCCAGCGCGCAAAGATCAGACTGGCGGCAACGCCGGTGACCGCAAGAATGGTGCCGTGCGCAAAGTTGAGGATGCGCACGACGCCATAGATCAACGATAGTCCAAATGCGACCAGCGCATAGAGTCCACCGACGAGGATACCCCCGACGAGAACCTGGAGAACGACATCGATGGACATAGGCCCTCGCTGGCGATTGCAAATATCGAGAGATGGTTGGTTACTGCCACGTCGGCGACGGCCACATTGGCTTGGCGGTGGCGACGTCCGGCGGCCAGATCACCTGAACCTTCCCGTTCTGCATCTGAATGGTGAAAGCTCCGGTATCCGGGAAGCCGTGCTCATCGAACACGATGTCGCCAGCCGGAGATTTGAAGGTGCCCTTGTAAAGCGCCTTTTGCACCTTCTCACGATCCACCGAACCGGCTTTCTCGATCGCCTGAATCATGACGATGTAGCTATCCAGCCGCGCAAGCGTCCAGATGCTGTCGAACATGGTAATGCCGGTGCGCTGCATGACCCGATCGAACAAATCGGCGTAAGGTCCCTTGACGCTCGGAAACCAGGTGAGTTCGCCGGTCATGCCCTCAAGATCGTTACCAACCTGCTTGGCAAGCGCGCCCGTCAGCATCGTATGATGCACATCCATCGCGTGGACTTTGAGCTGGCGCAGTTGCTGTACCAGCGGCACCGATGGATTGTCGAACGAGCTGAGGTAGACGATGTCGGGCTTGGCGCCGCGGACCTTGGCGATCAGCGCGGTGAAGTCCTTCAGGTCGGCGGAGAACGTTTCCTCGCCGACAACCTTGAGGCCCTGTGCGGCGGCCTTCCTGCTCCAGAACGCCGTGATCGCCTTCATCACCGGATTGTCGTGGGTGAGAAAGAAGATCGTCTGAGGCTTCGGTTGAACGTGGGTCAGCATGTCGAAATAGCGTTCGGACCAGCGGGGAACGGCGGGAGCCGGCGTACCCCAGACCCACTTGTAGCCGCGTTGATAGAGCGAGGGCGTAGCAACGTTCCCCATGACGATCGGAATGCCGTGCCGTTCGGCAATCGGCGGGACCGGGCCGCCGAGCGATGACCAGTCGGGACCAACGAAGAAGTCAACCTGATCGACACTTGCCATTCGTTCATAGAGCTGTACTGCCGTCGCTGGAACGCTTTGATCGTCGTAGATCGCGAACTTGAGCGGAACACTCTTTCCGCCGCAGGAGGCAAGCTTGATGCCGCCTTCCTTATTGATCTCCTCGGCGAAAATTTCGGTCATCTTTCGCCAATTGGACGTTAGGGTCGAGAACGGCCCGCTCTCCGAGATCGTTGTCCCGAACACGATCGGTTCGGTACACGATCCGATCTTTGCGTTTGCGGGTGTCGACACCGCAAAACCGACGGTGGCGATGGCCGCCGTTATCCCAGTGAGCCATGTCAAGAACTGTGGCATGTGTTTAAACCGCTTCATGATCGTCCTCCCTTTGTGATTTAATAATCAGACTACCCAGATCGCGCCGGAAACAGGCACCTACGATAACGGCGTGTTCGATAGAAAACCGCGAGCTCCGCAACACCTCAATTGCTTCAAATGTATTGTTTCGGTTGTGTTGAACGCTCCGCAGAAACACGGGGGCGAACAAGCAGTTCTGTCCTCGTGCGCATACCCGGCAAGTTCTCAGCTTCCCTTGAAGTTCGGCGGCCGCTTGGCGTTGAACGCCTCGACACCCTCGCGGAAATCGTCGGACTGCCGCAGTCGGCTGTAGCAATGGCCTTCGAGTTCGATCGCGATCGACAACGTCGAATCCTCGGTGTCGTTGAGCAGTTTCTTGGCCGTGCGCTGGGCCAGCGGCGAGAACGTGCGCAGCTCGTCCACCAGTGCGTCGGTCGCCTTCTCCAATTCTCCGTCGGGCACGCAGTCGGTGATGATGCCCCACTCCAATGCCTTCTTCGCCGGAATGCGCTTGGAGCGCATCACGATGTCCTTGGTGCGGGTGATGCCGATCATTTTTTGCAGCCGCGCCGAACCGCCGGAACCAGGGATCTGTCCGAGCTTCTGTTCCGGCAAGGCGTAAAACGCTGTTTCCGACGCGACACGGAAATCGCACGCCAACGACAATTCGAATCCGACGCCGAAGCAGTATCCGCGATTGGCGACGATCACCGGCTTGGAGCAACGCGCCGGCGAGGCGATATTCCATGCGAGCTTGGAAACGTGCTCGGGCGAGGCTTCCATGAAGCCGCCGATATTGCCGCCGCTAGAGAAATGCTGACCGATGGCGCGGATGACGATGACGCGAACCCGCTTGTCGTCGTCGAGCGTCTCGAAGGTGAGACGCAACTGGTCGCGCTGCCCCATCGCCACGATGTTGTAAGGCGGCCGATCGAGAATGATGTCGGCCCGTTCATGCGCTTCGTCGATCTCGACATGAAAGCCGTCGAGCTTGGCGAGACGTGGATCGGTGAACTGATAAGCGGTGGCCATGCCGTTTTCCTGTTAGTGAAAGTTAAGATTGCTTGGCGGGGAGGCCCCGCTCTTCGGTGTAGTCTCCGGCGACCAATTGGCGCCGCAGAAGTTTGCCGACCGGTGATTTCGGCACGTCCTCAACGAATACGAAGCGACGTGGTCGCTTGAAGTTGGCGAGGCCGGAATCCTGACAAAACTGATTGAGCTCCGTCGCATCAACAAGCGCGCCGCGTTTGATGAAGGCGGCAACGATCTTGCCCCATCGTTCGTCAGGCAACCCGACAACGGCCACTTCCAACACCGCCGGATGCAGCGACAGGCAGCTTTCAATCTCGACCGGCGATACGTTCTCTCCACCGGTCACGATCATGTCGTCGACACGGCCCGTTACGAACAGATCGCCATCCTTGTCGACGAACCCGGTGTCGCCGGTGAAGTACCAGCCGTCGCGAAGCGCCTTCGCCGTCGATTCCGGCCGCCGCCAATAGCCTTCGAAGGCCTCGTCGCTCGAAGCGAGCGCGATGATCTCGCCTTCCTCGCCAACCTCCGCGATCTCGGTAGGGATGGTCGCATTGAGCTTGGCGACGCGAACCCACTGATTGATGCCCGATCGCCCAGCCGATCCCGGCTTGGCTTCGGCCTTCTGGTCGATGGTGAAGGTGTAAATTTCCGAACTGCCGTAGTGGTTGACGAACATATCTGGGCGAAAAGCCTCGTTCAGCTTACGCAACAACCCGTCAGACATCGGCGCACCGGCAAAGCCGAGCTTGCGGACACTGCTGACGTCGGTCGCCCCGAACGCATCGGAATGAACCAGATCATGATAGAGCGTCGGCACCAGATAGAGGTTGCTGATCTTCTCGCGCGTAATCAGTGCGAGTGCCCGCGTGGTGTCATAGCGCGGCAGGCACACGAACAATCCGCCGATCAGCGACATCGATAGCAACGAGCGAACGCCCATGGTGTGATAGAGGGGCATGACGCCCAGCGTGCGTTCACCAGAACCGTACATATTCTGCGCCACATGCGCGATCGCCGCATGACGTTCCGCGCGGTGGCGACGCGGCACGCCCTTCGGGCGCGACGTCGTGCCGGATGTATAGAGCATGACTGACCAGGCATCGGACGAGACGCGGGGCTCCGCCTCATGGCCGTTTGCGGCAACCATGTCCGAGAATCGAAGTGCATCACCGTCGGAGCCATCGAGCGTAATACGACAAAGACGCCGCGCACGCTTCGATTGACCCACCGCAGCAACGGAAATGTCCTGATAGACAATGGCACGCGCCTCGGAATTTTCCAGATAGAAATCGACTTCCTCGGCTTTCGCTCGCCAGTTGATCGGCGTGATGACGATGCCTGCGAATTGGCAAGCCCAATGCAGGGTCGCCGCTTCCCAGCGATTTTGCAGGACCGTGACCAGATGATCACCAGCGCGCAGGCCGGCGGAGTCGAACGCGGCCACCAGCGCCGATACCCGCGCATACCATTGCCGATAGGTCAGCCGGATATCGCGGTCGACGATGGCGAGGGCCTCGGGATCGCGTTCGACGCTGGCGATGAAACTCGTGCCAAGATCAAACATGGGTGCTGTCTTCTTGTCGTGTTGAGGATGCAAGCGTAGCGGCCGCTTCCATGGCCGCGCGGATGATCGGGGTGTAGCCGGTACATCGACACAGATGGCCGCTGAGCAATTCGCGAAGCTGGTCTTCCGTCGGGTTCGGGTTGGTACTCAAATAGCGATCAAGCGACATCAGGACGCCGGGCGTGCAGAAGCCGCATTGCAGGCCATGATGGCGGCGGAACGCGGCTTGCAGAACCGAGAGACGGCCGCGCTCGGGCGCCAACCCCTCGACGGTGCGAACGTCGCAGCCATCGACCTGCACCGCCAACGTCAGGCATGAGCGGGTGAGCATACCATCGACCAAGACCGTGCAGGCGCCGCAAACGCCGTGCTCGCATCCGACATGCGTGCCGGTTGCGCCCAGTTCATGCCGGAGAAAGTCGGCCAATTGCATCCGCGGTTCGGCCGAACCCTCCACGGGATGGCCATTGAGACGAAAGCGCACGGAATGGCGCTGGGTGGCGGTCAGGCGCGGCATCGGCGCGCCTCCATGATAACCTCGCGGCCGATCTGACGCACCAGATCACGGCGATAACGCGCGGTGGCGTGAATGTCGTCGCGGGCGTCGAGTTCGTAGGCGAAGGCATTAAGCGCGTCGTCAAGCGCGCTGCCGTCGAGATCAGGCCAGTTGCGCACCTCAGGCTTGTCGGCGACACCGGCAACCGCAAGACGAATGCCGTTGGCACTCGCGATGGCTGCGCAAGCGGTGATAGCGAAGTCGCCGTGACGCCGCGCCACCTCGCGAAAGCCGTAACCGTTGCCCGCGCGGATGGGAAACGACACCGCTTCAATCATCTCGTCGTCCTGGCGCGCGGTGTTCATCATGCCTGTGATGAAGTCGCCCGCCGCAACCACGCGCCGCCGGCGCGCGCTTCGCAGATGCACTTCACCCTCGAGCGCGATCAGACACAATGGGGTTTCGGCGCTGGGATCAGCATGGGCCACCGAGCCACAGATCGTGCCGCGGCTTCGGGTTTGTTCATGGCCGGTCCACGGCAGCGCTAACGCGACCAGCGGCAGCTTGGCCGCGAGTTCGCTCCATGCCAGCAGTTTCGCCTGACGCACACCAGCACCAACGACGATACGCCCGCGCTCCTCCGCGATGCGATCGAGATCGCCGATCCGCATAATGTCGACCAGCACTTTCGGTCGCGCCAGCCGCATGTTGAGCATCGCCATCAGCGATTGTCCGCCGGCAATGATGCGGGCGTCACCGCCTTCCGCAGCCAACACCGCTAGGGCTTCATCAAGCGTGTCCGCCCGCACATAGTCGAAGGCTGCCGGCTTCATCGCGCGCCTCCGAACAATGCGCGCAGCCATGCCCGTAGGCCGGAGGCTGCGCCGTCCGCCGCTCCGCCACCACCGGCGCGATGCGCCAGCGCACTGAAGAACTGGCCGATAATGACACGCGTGGCGCCGTCGAGCAGACGGCCACCGATGCTGGCCACCTTGCCGCCGATCTCGGCGTCATACTTGTAGGTTAGCGTGGTGCCGCCACCCTCGCGCGGAACAAGTGTGATGCGGCCTTCGCCGGCACCATGGCCGAGCGCACCATCGGCCGAGCCTGACAATGTCACCGCATGCGGCGGATCAAGGTCTGAAAGCTTCACCTCGGCGCGATACTTGCCCTTGACGGGGCCGATACCAAGCGTCACCTCGGCACGGAAATGGGTATCCGATACCTTCTCCACGCTGTGACATCCGGGAATCACCGCTTGCAGCGTGTTCGGATCGAGCAACATGTCCCACACTGCCTGCGGTGACGCGCCGACCTCGGCGCTGCCCTCGCCCTGAAGTCCGCGATCGCCCGGCTTGCGGCTGCGCGGCTGGGTCGTCACACCTGCCGGAGCCGGTGGCTCGTCGCCCGCGATCAACGCACGAACGCGCGCCGGCACCAGCGGCAGCGTGATGTTCTTCTCCCCCAGCGCGTCGGCGACCGCATTGGCGATGCACACCGGCGTCGACATGCAGTTGCCCTCGCCAACGCCCTTGGCGCCGAGCGGCGTGAATGGCGACGGCGTTTGCATGTGAACAATCACGGGGTTGGGAATTTCAGTCGCGGTCGGCACGAGGTAGTCGGCGAACGTACCAGCGAGGAAACTGCCGTCCGGCGCGTAGGCGAATTCCTCCAGCAGCGCCGCACCAAAGCCCTGACCGAAGCCGCCGCGAATCTGACCGTCCACCATGCCCGGATGCAGAATGGTGCCGCAGTCGTGCGTGGTGACGTAGCGATCGATCCGCACCTCGCCGGTGACGCGATCGATCTCGACGCCGCAGTAGTCGAAGATGAAACCGTAACACAGCGATGAATTGATACGGTCGGCATCGTCGGGCGCGGCCAGCTCGGGCGGCGTCCAGAACACGGTTTCGCGAATGGTATGACCAACGTCGTCGGGCAGCGAGCCCGGCGACCAATGGCTCAGCGCCGCAACGCGGGCGAACGGCATCGCATTGTCCGGATTGCTCTGCGAATGCACCTTGCCATTGCTGAATGTCACGTCGTCGGCTTCGACATTGAGATGGCTCGCGGCGATCCGCTTCAGCCGGGCCGCGATGCGGTCGGCTGCGATCTTGACAGTGCCGGCGACAGCGGCGGCGAACCGGCTGGAATAGTTGCCGGACGCGATCGACCACGCATCCTTCGCAGTGTCTACCTCGGTGTTGACCCGCACATCCTGAGGCACCACGCCGAAAATATCGGCGATGACTTGCGCAACCACCGTGCGATGGCCCTGCCCTTGCGGCACCGACGAGATATGAACCGACACCGCACCGACCGGATCAATCGATACCGTCGCAGTCGCCTGTGCGCCGTTCTTCGGCCCGGCCTTACGGCGCTCGGCCAGCGTCAACACTGTCGAGAGATAGCCCATGTTGGACACGCTCGGCTCGACGATGGCGGCGTAGCCAATGCCATAGATGCGACCTTCAGCGCGTGCAGCGGCGCGGCGCGCTTTCAACTCCTCGAGCCCACCGCTTGATGCGCCGAGTTCGAGCGCCTTCACGTAATCCCCGGAATCCAGCAGCGCGCCCGGCGCCGTGCGATATGGAAATGCGCCGCTCGGCACCACGTTGCGCTGGATCACGTCGAGCGGATCGAAATCGAGTTCGACCGCAATACACTGCATTAGACGTTCGAGCGCGAAATAGACCTGTGGTCCCCCGAAGCCACGATTGAGCCCAGTCGGTGTCTTGTTGGTGACGATGACACGATTGCGCACACGCATGTGTCGAATGTCATACGCGCCCGTAAGGTTGCCGTGCATCCGATAGAGCGTTGCCGGCTCCGGTGCACGCAGATGTGCGCCGCAATCCTCGACCTGATCCCAATCCAGCGCCAGGATCTTGCCGGTCGCATCCACCGCTGCCGACAGCGTTGTGGCGCGGTTGGTCGCTGAGTTGGACGCACACAGATGCTCAAGCCGGTCTTCGATCCATTTGACCGGCCGCCCCGCCACGCGTGCCGCGGCGGCAATCAGCACGATGTACGGAAACACACCCTGCTTGACGCCGAAGCTGCCGCCGGAGTCCGGCGGCGTGCGCAGCCGCACGCGGTTGCCCGGCAGTTTCAGCGCGCGCGAGATCACCGCATGAATGCTGAACGGCCCCTGGAAATTCGCAAGAATATCGTAAGCGCCATCGTTGACGTTGTATTCCGCAATCACACCGTAGGTTTCGATAGGCGTGCAGGAGTTGCGCGGATAGTTGATATCGATGGCGATGCGATGCGCGGCCGAAGCGAACGCGCCTTCCGGATCGCCGTAGCTGAAGTGGCGATCGCTTGCGACGTTGTTGGGGAATCCGTCGTGGACCAGCGGTGCGCCGGGCGTAATCGCCGCGAGCGGATCGATCACCGACGGACGCGGCGCATATCGCACGTCGATGAGGTCAAGCGCATCCTCGGCCTTGTAGCGATCGCTCGCCACCACGACTGCGACGGGCTCGCCGACATAACGCACGCGATCCATCGCGATCGGCCAGCACTCGACCGGCGCTTTGACGCCGACCACAAGGCTCGCGGTCAGTGCCTTGACGTCGGCGCCAACCAGTACGGCCGCAACACCGGGCGCGGCTTTGGCGGCCATCGTATCGATCGACAGAATATCGGCGTGAGCATGCGGCGAACGCAGGATCGCGGCATATAACGTGCCGGGGCGAACGCCGAGATCATCAATGAAGCGGCCGTTGCCCGACAACAGCGCCGCATCCTCGACCCGTTCCATCGAACGGCCGATCCAGGCGCTGTCCTGCGCCGTGGCGGATGAGGGAGTGGCGGCTGGGTGGCCCATATGGCGCTGCCTCGCGGTCGCGGCCTTCATGGCCCGCTTGCAGTCCGTTTTGGGAAATCCTTTCGAGAGGGGCGATGCCCCTCATTCTCAAAAATTACCAATTCGTCTCATTCGTCATGCTGCGATGCGGCGAGACGCTGCTCGATGCCGCATACGCGAGGATCACGTTCAATCCAGCGCGCCATGAAGCGACCAATATCTCGATCGATTCAAAAGTATCTACAGTTAAAGGGTCGATTGCCACGTCATGACTTGGCGCTCACGCGGCGGACCGCCTCATTTCCCGAGCGCTTGAGGAATTGGCTAAGCCCCATGACGACGAGCGGTACGGCCAGAGCGATATAGGCGTTGTCGATACCAAACGGATTGCCCATCATGAACCAGGCGATCGTCGCAACCAAGGACGCCATGATACTCAGGAACGCTCCGAGTTTGGTACCGAACCATGGTGCGAAAAATACCAATAGCACTAAGACTGACAGCGAGGCCCTCAGCGCCTTACCCAAAAATGTCATCGACAAGATATTCGGCGTGTAGACTGCCAAGACGATCGGGAGTAGACCCATCACAACTGTTGCGACCCGAATAAAGATCAAAGAATTCTTTTCGGTACGAGTTTTGCCACTGTAGCCAACATAAAAGTCCTTATAGAGCAGCGTTGCGGTAGCAACCGCGAACGCAGCAATCGACCCAAAAAGCGACGCAGCCAAGCCTGCGCAAACGATGCCGGCCATCACCCCGTCCATCTGCCCGATCAATGCAGAGAATGCTGTGATCGACTTGATGTGAGGAAACAATACAAGTGAACACATCCCGACAAGAGCTGTGATGATCGCAAACGGGACTAGAAACACTGCGGTGGAAAAGCTTGCAATCTTCGCGCTTTTCGCATCGTCAACCGTATTAATTGCCTGAATGACATATTGCGTAGAGAACGTCGCCCCCATGCCCGCGATGAACCAGGCCAAAATCTGACCCATGCCGACATGGGTGAAAGAGAAAAGCTCTGCGGGCAGGCGGGCATGAAGTGCCTGGAGCCCACCGACTTTTGTGAGCCCAAAGTACAGGGCCACCAGAACTCCGATGTACTTCATGCACGAATGGATAACGTTGGTGTAGACTACCGATTTCATTCCACCCATAAATACGTAGAGCACGGAAACAAAACCGCAGATGATAATCGCGAATGTACGATCAACGCCAAGCAGAACGCTCAGTATCGTCCCGCCACCAGCATAGATAGCGACTGAAACGATCTCTAGCGCGAAAATCATTACAAGTGACGTAGCTATCCTTGTCTTGTTGCCATATACGTCGGCGAGTATCGCCGAAATCGTGTTGTGCCCGGACTCCTTGTATCGTCCAGCGAGGAAAAATCCGTAAAATACAAATCCGGCAGCCAGCGCTAGAATGTTCCAGGAGGCTGAAATGCCGACTTTATACGCCTCCTGCGCAGTACCAACACTGGCGGATGTTCCGATAAACTCCGACATCAGCATGAGTCCGACGAGAACAGCCGGAACACCAGTGTGGCTCGTCGTCCCTGAAGCAAAGATACTGGCGGACTTGACCGAACGTTGGAGAACGCCCGTGACGAGCGCCAAACCAATGATGTAAACCACGACGATTGCTATTGCGATGTAATTAGCATGCACCGTCCTGTCCCTCCCCAAGTGCTCATTTTTGTTTACCGTCAACCACGCGCAACGCAGTCAATGTTGCGAACCGTTGAGTCGCCAGCTAACTCAGCTTCTGTCGCGGGTCCGCTCGAGAGGCTTGGACTCGCTCCCTTGAGATCTCCGGCGCGGCAATCCCAGCGTTGTCATGGCAACGGTAAAATCGATTAAGAGCATTACCGAATGCCCAACTGAGAAGCGCATCGCGGCATAAAGCGCGCTAGGACGAATGTGGGGGTGCTTACTGGAACAACCGATCTCCGTCAGCAACGCAGCACCTTTGGCTCGCCTTTGCGCACGACGGACCAGTAGTTTTTTATGCGCTGTGCAAATGACGAGATGGCTGCTGTTTGCACCGTATAGCGCTGCCTTACTGCCGTAGCTTTCTCTATCTACATGCGGCCAATTCTCGACAATCTCTGAAAGAGAAGCGATACCCATCGCTCTCATGAATTACCAGCTCGTCTCATTTCTCATGCGGCGATGCAAAAAAGAAGCGCTGTAGACAGTGCGCTCGTTTCGCACAGTTCCATCGAAGCGTGACCTACGGCGCAGTCCTCCACAGAGCACGTGGTGCTGATGGGTAAACGGCAAGCTGAGGCCGTTATTGAGCGTAGTTCCAGGGCATGAGGGCGTCGATTTCACTGCTTGGCCAGCCGTTGGCGATACGCTGAAGCGTGAGAGCGAGCCAGGCTTGCGGATCGACGTCGTTCATTTTCGCTGTTTATGCCGAGCGCCGAACTATGCCGAACAGGCGCGTTTCCGCCAACGTTTTTCATGACTTAGCCGCTGCAGGATCGGCATAGATTAGGGTCTCTCCGTCGCGATTGGCGCGAAGGAGAGGACACCATGAACGCGAATGAGTATCTGCAAAGCAGCACGCTTTATCGGAAGCTGATCCACGGGCCTTATGGCAAGTTCGCACGCGTTTACGCTGGCAGATTGTCGGATGAAGGCTTCGGTCGGCAATGCACTTGGCGATCGCTCAGCCTGTTTCGGGAGCTGATGGATTGGCATGTTGGCAACGGGCATGATCCTCAGGATTTGAGCGAAGTCCACGTTGATCGATTTCTTGAACACCGCTTCAAACACTGGAGCCCCGACTCGGGCGATCGATCGGCGCTCCGACGCTTGCTTTCTGCATTACGGGAAGAAGGCTTAGTGCCAGCCGCCGCTCCAGTTGAGCGCACGGAGCACGAACAGATTGTTGATAAGTTCGCCGCTTATCTCACGCGCGAGAGAGGTCTCGCCGCCTCGACGGTGGAACATAACAAGCTCCTCGCGCATCGATTTCTGCAGGAGGTCTGTCCGGCTGGCGCAGATGGGTTTGCAGCGCTCACCCCGGAGATGGTCATCGGTTATGTCGAGCGGCATGCCCTTGATGGCTCCGCCGACAGCGGTAAGGCGATGTGCGGAGTGGTGCGCGCCTTCCTACGCTACTTGCATCTGAAGGGCTTTATCTCGGCTGCCCTGGCCGACTGTGTGCCGTCGATACGTCGCTGGCGGCTTGCTGGCCTGCCAACATTCCTGCCGCCACAGAAGGTCCAGCAGGTTCTTGATGCCTGCGATCGGGCCACGGCGATGGGGCTTCGGGACTATGCGGTTCTGATGGTCCTGGCCAAACTCGGCTTGCGCGCCAGCGAGGTGGCGGCGCTCAGTCTCGACGATATCGATTGGCAATCGGGCAGTATCCTCGTCCATGGCAAGGGACGACGGCAAGCGACGATGCCGCTTCGCCACGATGTCGGCGCAGCTATCGTCGCTTACATCCGGCATGGGCGGCCGGTTTCAGCGTGTCGTCGGCTATTTCTGCGAACGCTTGCGCCGCACGTCGGTTTTGCCTCCGGCTGCGCCATCACGATGATTGCGAAGGAGGCGCTCGCGCGAGCGAACATTCATGGCTATGCACACCACGGCGCCCACCTCTTTCGCCACAGCCTTGCCACCAACCTGCTGCGTTCGGGCGCCAGCTTTGCTGAGATCGGCCAGCTGCTTCGTCACCAGAGCACCGACAGCACAAGGATCTATGCCAAGCTCGATATCGAGAAGCTGCGCGAACTGAGCCTGTCTTGGCCGGGAGGCGCCCAATGAGCCGGCTTCGCGATGCGCTCCAACGCTATGTGGGCATGCGTCAAGGACTTGGATACAAATACCATGGTCCCGCCCGACGGTTGTCGGATTTCGTCACCTTTATGGAGGCGCGCGGCGCCGAGACCATCACCATGGCGCTGGCGATGGAGTGGGTGACGTTGATCGGCCGGCAACCGAGCTGGTCCATCCGCCTGACCGATGTGCGCTGCTTCGCTCAACACCTCGCTCATTTCGACTCCCTGACGGAAGTGCCGCCTCAAGATGCTGTGCCACCAGTGCGGCGGGCAAAGCCCTACATCTATACTGATACTGAGATCACGGCGCTTTTGGCGGCGGCACTGTCGCTGCCGCCGGCCAATGCCCTGCGTCGCTGGACATATCATTGCCTGTTCGGATTGATAGCGGTGGCCGGGCTACGCCATTCCGAGGCGCTCAACCTGCGCCAGGACGACGTCGATCTCGACCAAGGCACTCTCACCGTCCGGGAGTCGAAGTTCGGCAAGTCGCGGCTGGTGCCGCTTCATGCCACGACGGTCACCGTGTTGTCGGACTATGCCGCGCGACGCGACGCGCATCTCGGCGCGCCTCGTAGCCCCTATTTCTTTGTCGCCGAGCAAGGCGGCAGATTGCTGCACCAATACGTGCACCGCGTATTCTGGCAACTGTCACGACAGATCGGCCTGCGACAGAAGGGGCAGCGCAATGGTCCTCGGATTCACGATTTGCGCCATCGCTTTGCCGTCCAGACCCTAATCAACTGGTATCGTGCGGGCGAAGATGTCGAGCGAGAACTGCCGGTCCTCTCGACCTTTCTTGGCCACGCCTGTGTTCGCGACACCTACTGGTACTTATCCGCCGCGCCGGAATTGATGACCCATGCCGCGCGACGACTGGACAAGCGGTGGGAGGCTCACTCATGAGCGCTCCAAACGACCTGGCAGTACTGATCGAGCGTTGGTTCACCGATCGGCTCATGCGGCATCGAGGTGTAAGCTCCAACACCATCGCCTCCTATCGCGACACCTTCCGGCTCCTGTTTGCATTTGCGCAGACGCGCCTTGGCAAACCCCCTTCACAGTTGACACTGCGGGATCTGGACGCGCCTTTCATCGGTGCATTCCTGGAAGATATTGAGACGAAGCGATCCGCCTCGGTGAGGACCCGGAATCTCCGTCTCACGGCCATTCGGTCATTCTTCCGATATGCCTCGTTCGAGGAGCCGGCCCATAGCGCCCACATTCAACGTGTCCTCGCGATCCCGAGTAAGCGATGCGACAAACGCCAGCTTCAGTTTCTCACCAGGCTCGAGATTGAAGCGATCCTAGCCTGCCCGGACCGCAACACATGGCTGGGGCGGCGCGATCACACTCTGCTGTTGCTGGCCGCGCAAACGGGGTTGCGGGTCTCGGAGATCGTCGATCTCGACCGAGACTCGGTGATGCTCGGCCGAGGCGCCCATGTCCGATGTATCGGCAAGGGCCGGAAGGAGCGAAGTACGCCGCTCACCATGGTTGCACGGCAAGCTCTTCGTAGCTGGCTCAAGGAGCCCAGGAAACGGGGCGCAACGGTTCTCTTTCCGAACATGCATGGCGCCAAGCTCAGCGCCGACGGTGTGCAGGCGCTGCTGAACAAATATGTGGCCAAGGCGCGTGAACACTGCGTCCCCCTTCGCTCGAAGCGCGTGTCGCCCCATGTCTTGCGGCACAGCGCTGCCATGGAGTTGCTGCAAGCGGGCGTCGATTGCTCGGTCATTGCCCTGTGGCTGGGGCATGAGACGATGGAAACGACGCTCACCTATCTTCACGCGCATCTTGAACTGAAGGAATCCGCACTCGCAAAGCTGAAGCCGTACGAACGCGCCAAGGCCGAGCGATTTCGACCAAACGATCGGCTTCTGGAATTCCTGAACGCCCTTTGAGGGTGAGAACTATGCCGACTGTCAACGACCGGTTCCTGGTCGAATTCGCGGTGGAAGCGGCGCATACCGCCATCGTCGAAAAAGGCGCTCGGCATAGTTCGGCGCTCGGCATAAACCGCATTATGCCGCGCGCGGCATAAGCAAGTCTGCAGCAGTGTCGCGATGGTCGCCCACGTTCGTCCGCCGCCGTCCGAAGGGGCTGCATAATGCAGGGATTCCGGGCAACGAAGTCCGAGTAACATATCCATTCCATCCTGACGCTGGCCGAGACCTGGTCGTGCTCGGCGAACAAATTCACGATGGCCATCGCCACTTCACGGTTCGCCGCGAGAACGGCCGCCTCCATCTTCTGCCGGCATGGATGACGGAGCTCGAAGCAGCATCGGCTAAAATTGTAGCTGATCCGTTTCTCCCGGTGAACCGACTTCTTGAGCTTCGCACGTTCCTTGACGTCCTCGTAGCCTCGCGTTGGGAGGAATCGCCTCCCGTCGGAGGAGGAGCCCATGTCCAAGCCGATGCAAAAGAGGTGGCAACCAGATCTGTTTGCGACGGCGCGAGCGGAGCATCTGCCTCAGGTGGTACAAGCCGAGGCCGCAAAGTTGCTATCGCTTCTGCTAAACGAAGCCTTCGCAAAGGCGCCTGCCGCACCAGTCCAGTCAGATCAGGAGGCGGGTCATGACGAAGATCTCCGCTGATCACCTGGCGCGTAGCGCCGTGGTTTACGTTCGACAGTCATCGGTCGATCAGGTTGTACACAACCTGGAGAGCCAACGCAGGCAATACGGCCTTGAGGCTCGCGCCCGTGCACTCGGCTGGAGCGAAGTCGAGGTAATTGATGATGACCTCGGCAAGTCTGGTGGCGGCGTTGCAAGACGTGGATTTGAGCGGTTGTTAGCGTTAATCTGCGAGGGCCGTGTCGGCGCGGTGTTTTCTATCGAGGCTTCCCGCCTCGCTCGAAACGGTCGAGACTGGCACACGTTGTTGGAGTTTTGCGGCTTGGTAGGCACGCTCATTGTCGATGAAGATGGCGTCTATGATTCGCGATCAATCAACGATCGATTGCTCTTGGGGATGAAGGGAACGATGAGCGAACTGGAGCTCAGCGTCATTCGACAGCGATCAGTTGAAGCCGTCAAACAAAAGGCTCGGCGCGGCGAGCACTTCACGACAGTCGCCATCGGGTACGTGAAGACGAAAGATGACCGAATCGAGAAAAACCCGGACGTACGTGTCCGTGAGGCGCTGGATCTCGTCTTCAGGAAGTTTGTGGAGCTGCAATCGATCCGGCAGGTCTTGCTCTGGTTGATCCAGGAGAAGATCGCGCTACCGTTCGCCGTTGGAGGTTCGAACGATCCGAAAATCGAATGGCGTACACCAGGCTACACGACCTTGAATCATATGCTCACCAACCCTGTTTATGCCGGTGCGTACGCGTTCGGACGACGGGGTATCCGGACGACGATTGAGAACGGTCGAAAGAAGGTGAAGCGAAATCCCCAACGAGATTGGAACGCCTGGGACGTGCTGCTCCGCGACCATCACGAGGGCTATATCTCCTGGGATGAGTTTGTTCGGAACCAGCGCCTCATCGCGGACAATGCCAACGGCAAAAGCTATCTGGGTCGAGGAGCCGTTCGACGCGGCGAAGCACTTCTCCCTGGGCTTCTGCGCTGCGCGCGATGTGGTCGGCGGTTATACGTTCAGTATTCTGGTAGAGGCGGCGACACGCAGAGATATGTCTGCCGTGGGGACTTCAACAAGGCGGCCGTCGCAGCCTGTCTTGGCTTCGGTGGAATGCGCCTCGATCGGATGGTGGCGCGAGAGGTGCTGGAGCGGCTTCAACCGCTTGGCATCGAGGCTGCGCTAAATGCGATGAAAACTCAGGGCGCCGAACAGTCGGAAAAATTGCGTCAGCTCCAAAGGTCTCTCGAACAGGCGCAGTACGAAGCGAACCGGGCGTATCGCCAATACGACGCGGTCGACCCCGACAATCGTCACGTCGCTGGTGAACTTGAGCGTCGCTGGAACGAGCGCATCCAAGCTGCGCGTGCGATTGAGAGAGAAATCGAGGGCTTGACCACTTCACCTTCTCCTGGTCTCAGCGCCGGCGATCGCGAAGCGCTGCTCAAGCTCGGCGACGACCTGATCCGAGCCTGGCAACGCCCCGGTGTTACGTCAGAGATCAAGAAGAAAATCCTGCGCACAGTTCTATCAGAAATCGTTATCGACGTGGATCAGGACAATGAGCATCTTGACCTCATCATCCACTGGCAAGGTGGCGATCACACGCGCCTGAAGGTTAAGAAGAACCGTGTCGGCGTGACGCGTTGGACGACCGACGCCGAGGTGGTGGATCTTGTGCGCGTGCTTGCACGTCAAATGCCTGACTACGCAATCGCCGCCTTGCTCAATCGTTCCAGAAAAACAACCGCGCACGGGGCGTCCTGGACAAGGACCAGCGTATGTTCGTTGCGCAGAACCCGCGAGATTGCCCCTTATCGTGAAGGAGAACGTCGGGATCGAGGCGAGCTCTCGTTAATCGAAGCAGCGGAGATGCTCGACGTCAGCCCGTCAACGATACGTCGCATGATCATCG
>JAFKKL010000062.1 GCA_017305595.1 Hyphomicrobiales bacterium
CCCGACATCAAGAGGATGGTGAGCGCCAGAACCGACTTGCGGCCGAGCCGGTCGCCCAGCGAACCCCAGAAGAAGCCGCCGAGCGGTCGCACCAGAAAAGAGATCGCGAAGGTCGCCAGTGCGAACAGCACTGCTTCTCCGACCTCGCCGGGAAACAACGCCGAGGAAATGTAGGTGACGCCGTAGGCATAGATGCCGTAGTCGAACCATTCCGTAGCGTTGCCCATGGCCGAGGCGGCAATCGCGCGGTGCAACGTGGCACGGTCGACGGCCGATCCGGAAATTGACGCCGAGTTGTTCATGGTTGTTGTCCTTCGACCGCCGGGGCGTCGGGCGTGTTGGGATCAAGCAGCGACGCGATCGGCGTCGTGCGAGGAAGAATCTGGAAGTCCTGCTGTTCGGGAGCCGGAACGGGTGGCGTGGCCTTCTGGCGCCACAGGCCGAATGCGGCAGTCCCGCCGGCGCACAGCGCGATGAACAGAAACAGCCCGCCGGTGCTCCAGCCCGTCATGAACAACGCTCCGCCGATCGGTCCGAGTGCGGCGCCGACCGAATAGAGCAGTACCAGGCGTCCGCTTGCGGCAACCCGTTGGGAGCCGAGCAGGCGATCATTGCAATGAGCGACGCAGAGCGGATAGAGCGCAAAGCTCAGTCCGCCGAACATTGCGCCGAGGATCAGCAACGCAGGTCCGGCCGACGCGAGAAGCGAGATCGCGAGGCTGACGCACAGCGTGGCCGCGAAGCTGAGTACGATGACCTGGCGGCGATCGTACAGGTCGGAGAGCCGCCCAAGGGGCCATTGAAGGGCGACGCCGCCAAGGATCACGATCGTCATGAAATTGGCTGTCTGTTTGAGGTCCAGCCCGAGACGCCGGACCTGCACCGCGGCGAGGCCATAGAATGCACCCAGCATCAGGCCCGTTGTGACCGCACCGACGGTGCCGAGCGGTGAACCGGCGAACAGTGTCGCGATTCCGAATGACGAGGCTTCCGCCGGCGGCGGCGCCGAGGTGCGCGTCAGGCAGAGCGGAATGATCGAGAGCGAGATCAGCATGGAGGCGAGTTGGAACGGCACCGCCGGCAAATCGCCACTGGCGCCGAGCAGCAGTTGCCCGATCGCCTGCCCGCAATAGAGCGACACCATGTAAGCCGCCAGGACGCTGCCGCGCGCTTCGACCGTGGCACGTTCGTTGAGCCAGCTTTCAAGGCAGACAAAGACGCCGGCGACGCAGACACCATCGATGAAACGCAGACCCGACCACAGCAAAGGATGGTTGAACAATGCATAGCCGAGCGTACTCGCCGACAAGAGCGCGACGAATGCGGCAAAGGCGCGGATGTGTCCGACGCGGCGGACGGCTCGTCCCGAGCGCAGCGCGCCAATCACCAGCCCGGCGAAATAGGCGGTCGCCACAGCCCCGATAATGATGGTGCTTTGTCCCGCTCGCTCAAGCCGCAAACTGAGCAGCGTCGCCATGAAACCGCTGCCCGCCATCAACATGAAGATGGCGAGCAATAGACTGCGAACCGGAGTAATGGCCGCCAGCATGGCGATTGCGGCGCGCGCCGTCAGGCCGCGCGCCGGCCTCCCGCCTGGTCTTCGCCGATCCGGGGCTGCACGTGATGCAAGGCCCGGACGGTAGCATCGACGCGATGAGAACCATCGCTCATGCGAGAGCTTCCTCCATCAAAGGCCCGCTTCGCGGCATCAGCGGTTTCGGCTCGCCGCGAGCCGCGATGAAGCTCGGCCGCGGCTTCTTGACGCCGAACGGCTCTTGCAAGCGGTTGCTGACGGCGTTGTAGACGAAGAAGGCATTGGCACGCGGATACGGCGTGATGTTGCCGTTCGATCCGTGCATGGTGTTGCAATCGAAGACCACCACGGTGCCGGCCTTGCCGGTCGGGGCGACGATGCCGTGACGATGCGCCAATTCGGTCAGGCTTTGCCGGTCGGGCACGCCGAATTCCTGCTTCTTCAACGACGTCCGATAGTGATCTTCCGGCGTTGCGCCGATGCAGGTCAGGAAGACGCGGTGCGAACCGGGCATCAGCATCAGCGGCCCGTTGTCCGGCGTGTTATCCGCCAGCAGGACGGACATGGACAATGCCTGCATGCGCGGCATGCCGTCCTCGACATGCCAGGTCTCGAAGTCGGAGTGCCAGTAAAACTCTTTGCCCTCGAAGCCCGGCTTGTAGTTGAGGCGCGACTGGTGGATGTAGACCTTGTCGCCGAGCAGGAATTGAGCGACCCCGGCAAGCCGTGTGTCGGCGGCGAGGCGTTCAATGACCTTGCTTTGGGTGTGGATCTCGAAGATCGAGCGGATCTCGTCGCCGCCGGGCTCGGTGATGACGGTCTCCGGATCGAGTCCCTTGGGGCCCGACAGCAATTCCTTGGACTGTTTTTGCAGGTAAGCGACTTCCTCCGGCGAGAACACATTCTCGAGCACAAGGAAGCCGTTTCGATCAAATTGCTCGGCCTGTTGTGGCGTCAGCGGCGCATTCTCGGTCCATTCGCTGTGAACGACCGGGTCGAGGCGCGGAAGCATCTGCGCTTCCGCGGTGATACGTGACGGATAAATGTCGGTCATTGTGATCCTCTCTCGCAAGAGTTTCAGGAATTGACGGCGGCCTTCTGCGGCGCCATGTCGGCTTCGGCCGGATAAGCGCCGGTCTCGTCATGCACTTCCTGACCGGTCACCGGCGGATTGAACACGCAGGCTGTCAGAATGTCGGTCTTCGGACGAACGATGTGGTTGTCGTGCTTGTTCAGCGCATACATCACGCCCGGCGCGAGCGTGTGGATTTCGCCGGTGCCGAGATCCTCGATGGTCCCGTTCCCCTCCAGCACGAAAACGGCCTCGAGATGGTTCTGGTAATGCATCTTGAGTTCCTCGCCGGCATACATCGTGGTGATGTGAAACGAGAAGCCCATGTTGTCGCCCTTGAGGAGTAGGCGCGCGCTGTCCCAGCCCTTCGATTTGACGAGCCGGTCGGTCTTTCGGATGTCGCTGAGTTGACGAACGATCATTTGCTTTTTTCCTTCTTCGTTTATTCGGCGGCGACGCCGTAACTTCCGGCCATCACGGTGCGGACGGATTTTGCGAGAATGTCGAGGCCGGTCGAGAGCGTGCTGTCGTCGATGGTGAGAGGCGCGAGCACCTTGACGATTTCGTCATGCGCGCCGCTGGTCTCGATGATGAGTCCGGCATCAAAACAGGCGCTGGTAATAGCTGCGGCGATGTCACCCGAACCGACGTCGAGACCGCGCATCATGCCGCGTCCGCGCGTCGAAAGGTCGAATTCGTCAGCGACTTCATTGAGACGGTTCGCCAGCAACTGCCCTTTGCGTTCGATGTCTTTCTCGAAGGCATCGTTCTGCCAGAAGTGCCGCAGCGCCGCCGTCGCAGTGACGAAGGCGTGGTTGTTGCCGCGGAACGTGCCGTTGTGTTCGCCCGGCGACCACTGATCCAGTTCCGGACGGAACAGGGTCAGCGCGAAAGGCAGTCCCATGCCGGAGAGTGATTTCGCCATGGTCACGATATCGGGTGTGAAGCCCATGCCTTCGAAACTGAAGAACGTTCCTGTACGTCCGCAACCGGCCTGAATGTCATCGACGATCAGCAGCGCGCCATGACGCTTGGCGATATCGGCGATGGTGCGCAACCATTCCGGCGACGCGGTGTTGAGGCCGCCTTCGCCCTGAACGGTTTCGACCAGAATCGCGGCCGGCGCATCGAGCCCGCTGGAAGGGTCGGACAATCGCTTGTCCAGCAGTGCGGCGGTGTCGACATCCGGGCCGTGATAACCATCGTAAGATTCGTGGCTGACATGGCTGAGCGGCACGCCTGCGCCGATACGCTTCGCGGCATTGCCGGTGCAGGCCAGCGCGCCCAGCGTCATGCCATGGAAGCCGTTCGTGAACGCGATCACGATTTCGCGGCCGGTCACCTTGCGGGCCAGTTTGATCGCGGCCTCGACCGCGTTGGTGCCGGTCGGCCCGGTGAACATGGCGCGATAGTCCAGCCCGCGCGGTTTCAGAATCAGCGACTCGAATGTTTCGAGGAATTCCGCCTTGGCGTCGGTGTGCAGATCGAGCCCATGCGCGATGCCATCCGCCGAAATGTAGTCGATCAGCGCGTTCTTCAGCGCAGGATGATTGTGGCCGTAGTTGAGGGTCGAGCAGCCCGACAGGAAGTCGAGATAGCGGCCGCCCTGATTGTCGTACATCCAGACGTCTTCGGCTTTGTTGAACTGGCGCGGCATGGCGCGCGCATAGCTGCGCACCTCGGATTCGCGGCGCTCGTAGATTGAACGGTCGGGAACGCGGAAGGTCGGTTTGGGCCGTGTCCGGCTGGTAATGGTGGTTGTGGTCATCTCGTCAGGTCTCCTGATTTTGATTCCGGGAGTGTCGACTTGGAGTGCCGACTTGGCAGCGGACCGATGCGGGCCAGCCATTCGGTGGCATGCGCGCCGCCGAAATGCGCATCGCGTTCGAACACCGCGCTTCGTGTCAACGGGACACCCCATGCGCGGGCGAGTCCGTTGAACAGCGCCCAGGATGGAATGTTGTCGTCCGTCACGGTGGTGATGAGATGCGTCGTATCTTCAACCGGCGTGCGGTCCAGCAATGCCTTGATCATGCGTTGAGCAAGGCGTTTGCCGCGCGCCGCTTTGGCGACCGCAACCTGCCAGACGAAGAAACTGTCCGGTTCCGTCGGCGGCCTATAGCCTGAAACCCACCCGACGATCTGTCCGTTACATTCGGCAACAATGCAGAAGTCCGCAAAGTGCGTGCATTGGAGAAGGTTGCAATAGGCGGAATTGGGATCCAGCGGCGTGCAGGTTGCGATCAAGCGCGTGATCGCAGGGCCATCTGCGGCCGTCGGCTTTCTCAGCCGAAGCATTTCGCTCGAGTCTCGGCCGGTCCCGGAGGTCCGCATCGGGGACTCCTCGGAACCGGCCGTCTGTCGCCTTCTAATTGCTTCGATTTCCGAATTAATTGCTTCATTCTCCGAATTAAATGGAGCGTACCCCATGAGCTAGTTGATGGCAATACGGCGATTTATGGCGGAATTGGCGTGATTCAACCCCGAAAAATGATTCGTTTTCCGAATGAAAATTGAAAGTTTGGAGCCGGGATCGAGTGCGATTAGTTTCGGCGCGGCCCTCGCGCTAAGAAAAGACCCATGAAATCAGAAATCGCCTCACTGACGCTGCGCGCCCTGCGACGGGTGCTGCGCGCGACCGAAATCGGCAGCCGCCAATTGGCCGTTGCGACGGGCCTCACGACATCGCAATGGCTGGTGTTGCGGGAGATCGACGCGCGCGAGAGAACCACGCCCGGTGTCGTCGCGCAGGCGCTTCAGTTCAGTCAGGCAACGATCACGACGATCGTCGATCGGCTGGTCGCGCTCGATCTGGTGCAACGCAAGCGTAACGCAAACGACAAGCGGCAGTTTCTCCTGACGGCAACGCCGGCGGGCAGGAATGTCGTGGCCAATGCGCCGGATCTGCTTCATCTGACATTTACGGATCGCTTCATCCGGTTGCCGCAATGGGAGCAGGCCATGATCCTCGCCGCCGTCGAGCGATTGGCGACGCTGATGGATGCAGAGAACATTGATGCCGCGCCATTGCTGGACAGCGGCGCTATCGACCGTTCTCAACCCAAATAGGTCGGTCTTCAGACTGCGATGTCACTGAATGACGCTTGACGCGGTGAATGTGTAGCCGACGCCATAGACGACCTTGATCGGCGCCGGAAGTTTGGTGCGACTCTCGATCTTGCGTCGTAGACGGCTGACGATGGCATCCAGATGGCGGTTGTCGAAACTCGCTTTTGGGCGCGTGAGAGTCTCCACCAATTCCTCGCGTTGACATACGCCACCTTTATGGCTGCATAGAATGTTCATGAAGGCGAATTCTGCGGCCGTCAATTTGAGGGAGTGTTGGTTGGGCGCGGTCAACTGCCAATTCGTGATGTCGAGCACCCATCGATCATCCTGGCTGCTCGGTGAATCGGTCAAATCGCCTGTTCGCCGCAAGAGGCTTCGGACCGCTGCTTCGATCTCGCGCAATGTGCTGTGCTTGACGAGGTAGATGTCCGCGCCGCTATTGAAGCCTCTAATGCGGTCGTCGCTGTCGCCGAGCGCGGTCAACATGATGATGCCGCACGCATGGGTGCTTCGAATTTCCGTGGCGAGTTCGAAGCCGTTTCCGTCCGGCAGTCCGACATCGAGAATGATGACGGCGGGCGGATCGCCCTCCGCCAGCGCCTGACGCAATGCGTGTGCCGTTGCCGCGGTGGCCACTGAAAAGCCGCTCAGTTCCAGGAAGCCGGCCAGATCTTTGCGCAGCCGAGGCTCGTCCTCGACGATCAGAATATGTGTCACGCCATCATTCCCTCTGGCACCAGGGGCTGGGAGGTTTCGATCGAGGATGGCATCACCACGATAGCTGTTGTCCCGCCCTCCACGTTTGAAAACAATCGCAACGTGCCGGCATGATAGGCCAGAAGCTTGTGTGCGCTGTAAATTCCAAGGCCCGTACCCGCCGTCGCCTTGGCGTTGGACGCTCGGAAGAAGCGGCGTCCGATCCTGCTGAGTTCGCTCTGGGGGATGCCTATACCGCGATCGCGAACCTCGATTACAACCGATCCCAGTTCTTCCTTTGCGCAAATATGGACCGGCTGATCCTCCTGCGAGTATTTGAGAGCGTTGTCGATCAGGTTGATGACAACAGTCGTCAGCATGTCGGGATCGGCGCAAAACGAAACCGTTTCGTCCTCCATGACGAAGCGCAGGCGTTCGCTGCGCTTCGTCATTTCAAAATGCAACTGCACGTCTCCGATGATGGACTGGATCTGCACTGTTTCCGGCTGAAAACTGTTTTCCCGATCGTCCGTCATGAACCGGTCGATAAGGGAAAACAGGCGATTGAGCGCCTCGCCGATGCCTGAGAGCCGTTCGTGTGTCGCCTCTGGCGATCTATCGCCGACAAGGCGGATCATCTCGACGGCGTTGCGTATAACCGCGAGCGGCGTCCGAAATTCATGGCTGACGACGCGCATGAAGTCGGTCTGCTCTTCGCGCAACGTGCGTTCTCTATCGAGGCTCGTGCTCAACCGGTCTTCCAGCTTTCGTCTTTCTTCGACTTCCCGCAGCAAGGCTTCGTTTTTCTCGCGCAGGTCGGCGGACAATCGTGAACTGACCATGAAAAGCAGGCAGGCAAAGAGCGCGATCAGGAACAGCGTGCCCTGCAGGAGATACCAGGCATTGCGGTCGGCGAGCACAGGAGCGCTCTCGAAATCGGATGGCAGCCGATATTCGATGACGCTCTGGACGATGCTTGCAAACATGTACTCGGCTAGCACGCCGATAGTGATCCAGCGCAGCAACCGTGGCTGCGTCCGGTCGCGCATGAGGCCGAGGCACATCATTGACATGATGATCACGGTAAAGAGCGTCGACGTATGAACGCGCATCTCGATATCGCCGGGATCGATGGCGACTGCCGCGCTCCATGTCACGACCTGAAAGACCAGCAGTGAAATGCCGATCCAGCTATAGCGTGGCTGGCCCAGAAAGCGGGCAAGCCCTTCGGCGAGCAGCACGAGTCCCAGTTTGATGATGGTATTGTGGAGAACGATGGCCCAGGGAGCGGGCTGGTCGCCACGCAACAGCATCAACAGCACGCCCGCCGCGATGGCGATGAAACCGGCCGCAAGAAACTTCAGCTCGTAAAGATGGCGCCATGCGCGCCAGACGAAAATCCACGCTACGGCTTGCAGACTTGCCGTCGCCAGCGTGACGACCAGAACCGTCTTGAGATCAAGCATTCTCTCGCGTCCGCATCCCGCCTCTGCGCCGCACTCTCGCTATTGGTTGTGCGAACTTCGCAAGTATCGCGCAGGCACGCAAGCACGATCACGTTTGTCAGAATTGGTTAGAATTCATCGGAATTGATCGGTGGAGCCGCGTGATCGCGAAACCTTATGCTGAAACGGATTTGATGCGGCGAATCCTTCGTCCGTGGTCGCGCGTTGGCCTGTGGAACGAAGGATGGGAGGAATAGGGCCGATGCCTCGGCGAGGCGTCGCGCCCGCGTGTGTGTCGCGTTCTCCGTCGCATGGGATTCTTGCGGCCATTTGATGGCTGGCCATCATCGCGCGGGGGAATCATGCCGATCATCACACTTCGCCCACATCGCACGCTTGCCCTCGCGCTGCTGTGCTCTACCGCGCTGACGGGCGCGATGGTGCTCGTGACCGTGCCGGTGACGCCGGCAAAGGCACAGGTTCTTTATGGTGCGACCGGCGGTCAGGCCACTCCGGGTGGCGGTAGAGGCGGCGATGCAGGTCAGGATGGCGACGACGCCACGGGCGCGGGTGCAGGTTCTGGCGGAAGTGCCGGTACAATAGGAAGTCGCGATGGTGGCACAGGCGGTGCCGGGACCGATGCGGGCGGCGGCGGTGGCGGCGGCTACAGCAACATCGTTAGCGGCGATATTTCAGCGGACGCCATTGGTGGCAATGGCGGTAATGGTGGTGACGGTGGTCCTAGCGGCTTTCCCGGCGGCGGCGGAGGAGGGGGCGACGGCGCTCGCAATATCGAGGCAACACCCGGGATTGATGTCACCGCGAGAGTTCAAGGGGGGAATGGCGGCAACGGTATTGCGCTAGGAAGCGGAGAAGGGGCGGGCGGCGGGGGCGGGGCCGGTTTGGTTCTTCAGCACGCCGGAACCGCAACGATCGAAAGTCCCGCCACCGTCGTTGGTGGAAACGGCGGTGGCCCCGGCTCTTTTCTCGGCAATGGCGGCGGCGGAGGCGCTGGAGTCGTCCTGAACGAAGGCGGAACTTTGATCAATCATGGCGAAGTCCGGGGTGGCACGGGTGGCGAACGCGGCACGGGTGGTGCAGCCGTTGTGATGGGAGGTTCCGGTAGCGTCACCAACGACGGTCATATCACCGGCGGAGCGGGCGGGGCTTCCGGCCCTGCTGGCGCGGGAATCGATTTTCGAAATGGCGGATCGATCGTCAACATTGGGCAGATCACCGGCGGTGATGGCGATGCCAGCGGCAGCGGCCCTGTCGCCGGCCAGCAAGGTGGAACCGGGAGTGGCGGCGCACTCGGCTTCATTCCTCTAACCCAGATACTGGGAGATGGAGCGGCGGGCATTATCGGCGCTAATCTCAGCGTCATGAACGCCGGTATCATTGCCGGGGGACAGCGCCTCTATCTCCAACCTGATGGTCGTGCCAACGCCATCACCTTCACCGGCGGCGACAACACTCTCTCCCTGCGTAATGGCTCCTCCATCATCGGCAACGTAGTGGTGGAGAGTGGCGCCACGGGCAAGCTGATACTGGGGGACTACGACACACTGCCCGCCACGCCGGCGTTCGATGTGTCCAAGATCGTGAATACGGCCAGCGCTGGTGCTGCCGACCAATTCGTCGGCTTCGCCAGCTTTCTGAAGAGCGGTCCGAATACCGTGCAACTGACGGGGACAGGTGCGCAGAACTGGGCCATCGATCAAGGAGTGCTGGCTGGCGACACCAACAGCTTTGGCGGCAATCTCACTTTCACCGGAGGGGTAGGGGTCGGCCGCGGCGTTATCTTCAACCAGGGATTTGACGGCACTTACGCCGGCACGATCAAGCCTGACGACAACACCCTCGCCGGCGCTTTCACCAAGCTGGGAGCCGGAACGTTGACCCTGACCGGCGCTGTCAGCACCGGCGACGGCCTCGCGACCGTCTCGGACGGGCGGCTCGATGTGCTGGGCGCACTGGCATCGGGCGGCAGCACCATCGACTACACCGGCGGCGCTCCCGGCGTGACGGCGGCGGCCCGGGTGACCGGTGAAGGCGCGACCTGGACGAATAGCGAAAACCTCAATGTCGGGCTCGCCGGCTCCGGCGCGCTGGACATCAGCGGTGGCGGCGCGGTGACCAGTGTTGGGGGGGTGATCGGGAGCAATGCCGGATCGAAAGGGACGGCGACGGTCACGGGGCCGGAGTCGTCATGGCTTCTCAGCGACTCGATGCTCGTCGGTTCTAACGGTGACGGCAAGCTGACCGTCGCCGGCGGTGCGAAGGTCCTTTCTTCCGGCGGTTTTTTCGGCTCGGGACTGGCATACGGTCCGACCTCCAGCGGGGCCGTCACGGTCACCGGGGCCAATTCGATCTGGGGCAACTCCGGCGCGATCGTTGTTGTGGGATATAACGGGCGCGCCACGCTGACGGCAACGGATGGCGGCACGGTGCAGGCCGGCAACGGCGTCGGGATAGCCGCTGCGTCCGGGTCGAGCGGCACGTTCAATATCGGTGCGGCTGCGGGCGATGCTGCCGCGGCTCCGGGTCACGTCGCGGCTTCGCAGATCGGCTTCGGCGATGGCGTCGGCACACTGGTCTTCAACCATACCGGAGCCAATTACACATTCGCGACGCCATTGCTGCGCACGCCCTTCGGCACCGGCATGGGGACACACCGTATCGACCATCTGGCGGGAACGACTCTGCTGGCCAGTGACAGCTCCACCTTCGACGGGATCACCACGATTTCCGGCGGCAAGCTTCTCGTGAACGGCCAACTCGGCGGTACGATCAACGTCGCCTCCGGTGGCCTGTTGGGCGGCAGCGGCACAATTCGCGGCAACGCCACGGTTGACGGCACGCTCTCCGCGGGCAATTCGCCGGGCACGCTGACGATCAACGGCGATCTGACCTTGCATGGAGGCTCGACCTCGGTATTCGAACTCAACACGCCGGGCGTGGCCGGCGGCACGGGTGCGAGCGGCAACGATCTGGTCAAGGTCGGCGGCAATCTGACGCTCGGCGGTACGCTCGATGCGCGAGTGGCAGCCGCGGGATACTATCGGCTCTTCAACTATGACGGCACGTTGTCTGGCGCCTTCAGCAGTGGCACGCTCACCGGCGTCGGCGGTTTTACGCCGCTGTTTCCCAGCAATCCCGATGTCCGCACCGACGTCGCGCATCAGGTCAACCTGTCGGTGCTCGGCGCCGGGCAGAGCATGTTGTTCTGGGATGGCGCCAACACCACCGCCAACGGCACCGTGAATGGTGGCGACGGAACATGGACGACGGCCGGCACCAACTGGACCATCAGCGACGGCAGCGCGAATGGCTCCTGGAACGGTTCGGTCGGTGTGTTCGCCGGCACGGCCGGTACGGTGACGGTGAGCGGCACGCAAAATTTCGATACGCTGCAATTCAAGACGGATGGTTACACGCTCAACGGCGGCACTCTGGCGCTCAACCCGGCAAGCGGTAGCGCCGGAACGCTGAACATCGACAACAACGTTTCCACGACCATCGCATCGATCATTGCCGATGGCACCGGCTCCGCATTGAAAAAGGTTGGCGGTGGCACGCTGGTTCTGTCCGGCAACAACACCTATTCGGGCGGCACCCAACTGCTCGGAGGCGCGGTGTCGGTCGCCAAAGACGCCAACCTTGGCGCGGTTTCCGGTGCGCTGACGTTTGACGGCGGCGTGTTGCAGGTGACGGGCGCGACCTTCAGGTCCACGGCGCGCGATATCGTATGGGGCGACAACGGTGGCGGTTTCGATATTGATGACGGCAACAACGTCTTCACGGTCTCGCAAGACCTCACGGGCAATGGCGGACTGGCCAAGTTCGGCGCCGGAACGTTGAGGCTGTCGGGCGCCAACTCCTATGCCGGCGGCACCACGATCTCCGGCGGCGCGCTCGCGGCAATGACGACGGGCGCACTCGGCACCGGACCGGTGTCGGTTGCAGGCTCTTCCGGCAGCCCGGCGGAACTGCGCTTTAACGGATCGGCCACCGCCGGCTCATTGGCCATCAGCGTCGTCAATACGAACAGCCATCTGGGCTTTTTCAACACCGCATCCGCGGGCGATGCGACGATCGACAACAATGGTCGCATCGATTTTTACGATAGAACCTCAGCCGGCAACGCGACGATCGGGTCCACAGGCGGCCTTTCGTTCAGCGAAGGATCGAACGCCGGCACGTCGAGGATCACGATCGACGGAGGCGGCTCTCTCGACTTTTATGGCAGCTCTTCAGCGGGAAGCGCCACCATCACGAACAATCATTTTGTACGCTTCCTCGGGGACAACACCGCTGACGGCGCGACGATTATCAACAATGCCGGCGGGGGCGTGAACATCGCCGAGCTGACGAACGGCGGCATCGGCATCGGCTCGCTGTCGGGCGACGGCAGGCTCTCTCTCGGCTCAAAGACGCTGACGCTTGGCGGGCTGAACCGGAACGACCTGATCGGCGGCATCATTCAGGATGGCAGCAACGGCGCGGGCGGCGGCCTGATCAAGACCGGCGCGGGCAACCTCGTCCTCGCGGGCCTCAATACCTACACGGGTGCGACAACCGTCAATGCCGGCACGTTGTCGGTGAACGGCTCGATTGCGTCGTCGTCAATGACGACAGTGAACCCGGGCGGCACGCTCGGCGGCAACGGCACGGTGGGCAACACCGCGATCGACGGCGGCACGCTGGCACCGGGCAACTCGATCGGTGCGCTGACGGTGGCCGGCAATCTGGTGATGACGGCAGCGTCGACCTACATGGTTGAAGTCTCGCCGGCGGGCAGCGACTTCACCCACGTCACCGGCACCGCGACGCTGGGCGGCGCAACGGTTCAGGCGCAGTTCGCCGCAGGAAGCTACGTCGAGAAGCGTTACACGATCCTGACCGCCGACGGTGGCGTCAGCGGTACGTTCTCCGGACCGGTGAACACAAACCTGCCTGCCAACTTCAAGAGCGCGCTCGCACATGACGGCAACAACGCCTATCTCGATCTGGTGCTGGATTATGCGCCGCCGCCCGGACCGACGCCGGACTATGGCCGTGGCCTCAACGTCAATCAGCAGAACGTCGCCACCACGCTGGTGAACTCCTTCAACACCAATGGCGGCATTCCGCTGGCATTCGGTGCGCTCGACCCGCGGGGGCTGTCGCTGGCTTCCGGCGAGATCGCCACCACGGCGTCGCAGGCGGCGTTCGATGCACAGAGCCAGTTCCTCAACACGCTGACCGATCCGCTCGCAGGCGGCTATCGCGGCAACGCCGGGGGGGCGGGATCATCGTCGCAAGCGCTGGGCTATGCCGCCACGGCGGGCGAGCGCAAGCCGCATGACGCTTTCGCGTCGCTCGCCACCAAAGCACCGCCGATGCAAACCTTCGCACAGCGCTGGCGCATCTTCGGCGCGGCCTATGGCGGTAACACGCAGATCGGCGGCAACGCCGCGCTCGGGAGCCATGACGCCACCAGCCGGGTCTACGGCGCGATGGGCGGTGCGTCCTACGCGCTGTCACCGGCGACCGAACTCGGCTTCGCGTTTGGCGGCGGCGGCACGTCGTTCGCGCTCGCCGGCGGCATGGGCTCCGGCCGCAGCGACATGTTCCAGGCCGGCGTGTTCGCGCATCACGGCTTTGCGCATAACGGTTATCTCTCCGGCGCGTTCGCCTATGGCTGGCACGACGTCAGCACCGATCGCACCGCTTCGACCGGCGAACGGTTGCGCGGCGCCTACAAGGCCGGCGTGCTCTCGGGCCGTCTGGAAGCCGGCTGGCGCATCGACACCGCATGGGCGGGCGTCACGCCTTACGCGGCGGCGCAAACGATCAGCTATCGGATGCCGTCCTATCTCGAACAGGGCAACGGCGCGATCGACAGCTTCGCGCTCGGCTACGCCGGACGCGACGTCACCGCGACACGCAGCGAACTCGGCCTGCGGCTCGACCGCACCACGGTGCTGGGTGATACGCTGCTGACGTTGCGTGGCCGCGCCGCGTGGGCGCACAACTTCGACACCGCGCGCAATGTAGCTGCGACCTTCCAGGCGCTGCCGGGCTCCGGCTTCCTCGTCAACGGCGCGGCGATGGCACCCGATGCGGCGCTCGTTACCGCCGGCGCCGAGATCGCCTGGCGCAACGGCTTCGCGCTCGCCGCCTCCTTCGAGGGCGAGTTCTCCAACAACGTCACCAGCTACACCGGAAAAGGCACGCTCAAATACGCGTGGTGAGGCGCTCGAGCAGGCGTTCCCGATCGCCCCGGCGGGAATGTCATAAGGCGTGCATTCGACTTGTTGTGTTAACCAAATTCACTGGAAAAGACGAAGATTACCGCATCCGGCGTGGGCCTGCCGGCGGTGCGGATTCACGGAAACTATACCAGATCTTCGAAAGAACCCTCGACTGCCCCGTCTGTCTCTCCTGAATTGCCGCGCCGTGTGGTAACGGGTTGACTGCACACGTGTACGTTAGTGTTTTGGTCGGGGACCGATGGCCGTTCGCAGATTATCGCAAGGGCAGGCCGCCACGCGGGTCGCGCGTCTCCGTTGGCATGAGGAGCGGCTGCTGCGGTGCGCCATCAGGATGGCCCGCATGGGCTACTGGGAATCGGAGAGTCCCGACGCGACCGATTTCTGGCTATCGCCCGAACTCATCGCTTTTTACGAATTCGAAACGGCCGACGGTTTCATTCCGATCGCCACGGTGCGTGAGCGCTACCTGCCCGAAAGCCGGGAGATTCTGGCCGCGCATTACGCGGCCTGCTGGGCCGAGGGGCAGTCCTATGTGGTGCGGACGCGGCTCCGCAGGTCCGACGGTCGCCTGCACGATTGCGTCGTGCACGGCGAGCCCGAATTCGACACGCGCGGTCAGGTGCGGCGCGTGTCCGGTATTGTTCGCGACATCACGGAGGAGACGTCCGCGCTGCGGCGTATGGCGGAGAGCGAGCAGCGGCTGGCCGATTTTGTCAGCACCGCCTCGGACTGGTGTTGGGAAAGCGATGCCGCCCATCGGCTGTTGCCCTACCGCCAGTCACTTGCCGGCAATGCCGCCCTCCAGATGGTGGCCGCCGGCGGGCGGACGCGTTGGGAACTGGCCTATGCCCCAGAAGACGAGGAGGCCATGACGCGACACCGGGCCGACATGGAAGCCCGCCGCCCGTTTCGCGACTTCACCTATACGCTGATCGGCAAGGATGGATCGCGCATCAGTATCCGCACCAACGGCAAGCCGATCTTCGCCGATGACGGCACCTTTCTCGGCTATCGCGGCACGTCCAGCGACATCACCGAGTTAAGGGCGGCGGAGGCCAAGCTCGACAAGCGCACGCGGGCGCTGCAGGAGGCACACCGGCTCGGCAAGATCGGCACCTGGAGCTACCGGCTGGATGCCGGCCGCCTGGTCTGGGCGCCCGAACTCTACCATCTTCTCGGGCTCGACCCCGACACGTTCGAGCCGAGCCATGAAAATACCAGACTCTATTTCATGGGCGACGACGCCGAGCGTTTCCTTGAGTTGCGGAAACGGGTCCTTCGCACCCGCGGCACCGAGTCCATCGATCTGCGCGTCAGACACGCGGACGGTTCGCTCCGCGATCTGGCTGTGATCTGCAAGGCGGACATCGCCCATGATCAGGTCGTCGGCATCATCGGCACCGTGCAGGATGTCACCGAGCGCAAGGAGGCCGAGCGCCAGCTCGAACGTCTCGCTTACAGCGACCCGCTGACCGGCCTGGCCAACCGCGCGCTGTTCAAGCGCCAACTCGCGGCGCTGATCGCACGCTGCACGCCGGAAGGCCAGGGCAGCGCGCTGCTCCTCATCGACCTCGACCGCTTCAAGGAGGTCAACGATTCCCTCGGCCATGCCGCCGGTGACGAGTTGCTGGTCCGGGTGGCTGGCGCGCTGCGGCTGGAGCTGGGCGCGCGGGCCTTCATCGCCCGGCTCGGCGGCGACGAATTCGCCGTGCTGGCGGAGGAATGCGGCATGGCCGACGCCGCGCTGATCGCGCTTGCCGACCGGCTGATCGCCAGGTTGTCCGGCCCGGTCAATCTCACCGAGGGCGAGGCCTTCATCGGCGCCACCATCGGCATTGCGCGCCTGCCGGAACACGGGGCCGCGACCGAGACCGCCATGCGCAATGCGGACCTGGCACTCTACATGGCCAAGGAGGCCGGTCGCGGCCGGGCACGACTGTTCGAGCCGATCTATGCCCAGGCAGTCGAGCAGAGGCTCGATCTCGGCCGTCATCTGCGCCGCGCTGTGGAAGCCGGCACCCTGAAGGCACATTATCAGCCGCAGGTGGACCTGAGGGCGGGGCGCGTCACCGGCTTCGAAGCGCTGCTGCGCTGGACCCATCCCGAACGCGGGCCGATCTCGCCGGCGGAATTCATCCCCATTGCTGAAAGCTCCGGTCTCATCGTCGATCTCGGCCTTTGGGTGCTGCGCGAGGCCTGTCGGCAAGGCCGCGCCTGGCTGGACGCCGGGCTGCCGCCGCGCTCTGTCTCGGTCAACGTCTCGCCGGCGCAGATCTGGAGTACGGATTTCGAAACGGCAGTCTCGACCGTGCTGACGGAGACTGGCTTTCCGGCAGAACTGCTTTGCCTGGAGCTGACCGAAAGCCTGTTCGTGGATCATACCGAGCAACGGATCAGCCGCACGCTGACGGCGCTCTCCGGTCTCGGCGTCCGGCTGGCGCTGGATGATTTCGGCTCCGGCTATTCCTCGCTCGGTTATCTGACGCGCTTGCCCTTCGACCGGCTGAAGGTGGACCGCGCCTTTGTGGACGGCATCTCCACCGCGCCGGAAAAGCGCAAGCTGTTGGGCGGCATCATCGCCCTGTCGCGCGGGCTCGGCATGACGGTGGTGGCGGAAGGGGCCGAACTTCCGGCCGAGGTGGACGTGCTCGGCGAACTGGATTGCGACGTGGTGCAGGGTTTCGTTTATTCCCCGCCCGTCGTCCCCGAACAGGCGCCGCTGGTGGCTGCAGACATCGAGCGCAAGGCGCGCTCGGACGGATAGCTTGTCCGTCGTCAGATCGTTCGCGACTGATCGGGCAAATCGTGACGCGCCGTGCGATGCGCCGCGCCACTCACCATCGACCGCTTGTCGTTGCGGTCTGATGTCATGACACCTTGGCGGTCTTGTTCTGGAACGCGGCGATGCGATCCGCCATGTCCGGGCCGCGGCCGCGGCTGCGCGCGATCTCGTGGCTGAGGCCTGCGGCGAGTGAAAGACCGTCCGTTTCCATCAGCAGCGCCTTGTTGGCGCGATGACTGAACCATGAATTGGCGAGGATGGTCTGCGCGAGCTTTTCCAATTCGGCGTCGAACTCCGCATCAGGCACGCAGATGTTGGCGAGGCCCATTGCTTCGGCCTCGCGCCCCGAATAGGTGCGGCCGGTGAACATCATCTCGCGCGCTTTCGGCAGGCCGACGCGGCGCGGCAGGCGCTGGCTCATGCCCCACACCGGCGTCAGTGCCCAGCGCGCGTGGGTATCGGCAAACTTGGCATTCTCCGAACAGACCAGCAGATCGCCCGCCAGCGCCAGTTCGAGCGCGCCGGTGTAGCAGTGGCCATGCACGGCGGTGATCACCGGCTGCGGCAGGTTGGCCAGCTTCTCAATGATGCTTGCCTGGAAATGCGGACGCGGCGGCTTTTCGCCGGCAGATATGTCGTTGAGGTCATGCCCGGCCGAGAAGCACTTGCCTGCGCCACGCAGCATCACCAGTCCGATGCGATCGGTTTCGTTCGCGATGGCGTCGACGTGCGCGTCGAGCTCGGCGAACAGCGCGACGTTGAGCGAATTCAGTTTGTCGGGACGGTTGAGCGTCAGCACGGCGCAGCCGTCCTTGTTGTTCCTCAGCACCAGCGCGGTCATGGCATCTTCCTTTGAATAGAGAAGCCGATCGCTCGTCAGCGGCCGGCGATTGTTGTTCGCTTACTTGACGATGAAGTTCGCGAGGCGCTGCTGGATGATGTTCTCGGCGTCCGCGACGATGCGCGTGATCAGTTCGGCGCAGGTCGGGATGTCGTGGATCAGGCCCTGGATCAGGCCCGCGGACCAGATGCCGTAATTCTGGTCGCCGCTTTCGTAGACCACCTTGCCGCGCGCGCCGATCACGAGATGCCGCACGTCCTCGAACTTCGCACCTTCCTTTTCCAGCCGCACGACTTCCTGGCTGACGTCGTTGCGCGAGACGCGCGAGGTGTTGCGCATGGTGCGGAAGATCAGGTCGGTGGCGCGCTCGTCGTTGGCGACGATCTGCTCCTTGATCTTCTGATGGATGGGGGCCTCCATGGTCGCGAGGAAGCGGGTGCCCATGTTGATGCCCTCGGCGCCCAGCGCCAGCGCGGCGGCGAGGCCGCGCCCGTCGCCGAACCCGCCGGAGGCGATCATCGGAATGGTGATCTTCTCGGCGGCGGCGGGAATCAGGATCAGGCCCGGAATGTCATCCTCGCCGGGATGGCCGGCGCATTCGAAACCATCGATGGAGATGGCGTCCGCGCCCATGCGTTGCGCCGACACCGCGTGACGGACGGCGGTGCATTTGTGGATGACCTTGATGCCGTGCTTCTGGAATTCGGCGATGTGCTCCTCCGGCTTGTAGCCGGCGGTCTCGACGGCCTTGATGCCCGCCTCGATGATGGCCGCGCGATACTCCGCATACGGCGGCGGCTTCACCGCCGGCAGAATGGTGAGGTTGACGCCGAACGGCTGGTCGGTGAGGTCGCGCGTGCGCTTGATTTCCTTGGTCAGGTCTTCCGGCGTCGGCTGTGTCAGCGCGGTGATGAAGCCGAGGCCGCCGGCATTGGCCACGGCGGACACCAGTTCGGCCTTGCCGACCCACTGCATGCCGCCCTGGGCGATCGGATGCTTGACGCCGAACATCTCGGTGAAACGAGTCTTGATCATCTGGAACTCTCTGGGTGGTTGCAATCGAGGAAGGTGAATTTCAGTGAGGCGGTTGAAACCGCGTCACGCGGCTGAACTGCCGATCTTGCGGAAGTGATAATCCGGCGCGCCGAACATCGCTTCGAACGCCAGCACGCGTTTCAGATAGTGGCCGACGGAGAGTTCGTCGGTCATGCCGACACCGCCATGGGTCTGCACGGCTGCCTCGGCGATGCTCCTTCCCATCTTGCCGACTTGCGCCTTCAGCACCGAGACGTCGCGCGCGGTGAGGCGGCCCGCTTCGGCCAACGCGGTGGAATACATCAGCGAGGCGTAAGCCTTGGCGTGGGCGATCTTCATGTCGGCAAGGCGATGTGCGACGGTCTGGAACGTGCCGATGGCGACGCCGAATTGTTTGCGGGTGGTGGCGTAGGCGCCGGTGATGCGCAGCAACGCGCCCAGCGCGCCCACGGCTTCCGCCGCCAGCACGAGGATCGCATCGAAGATCAGTTTTACGATGAGATCGTGCGCGTCCTTCGCCAGCACGTCCGCGCCGGCAACGCTCACCTTGTCAAAACGCACATGTGCGGCGCTGCGGCCATCCTGAGTTCGGAACGGCGTCATTGTAATGCCAGATGCGCGCGGATCAACCAGCAGCAGCACGAGGCCCTGCGCATCGCCGGCCTGACCAGCGGTGCGCGCCGCGACGACCATGAAGCCGGCCTCCGCCGCGCCGAACACCAGCCGCTTCTCGCCGTTGAGCACGAAGCCGTCGCCGGACGGCGTCGCCGTCATCGCGATTTGGGCCGGTGTGGCGATGCCGCGATGTTCGTCGTAGGCAAACGCGCCGATGCTCGTGCCGCTGATGAGATCGGCGAGATGCTTGCGAGCGGCGGTATGGTTGCTGGCAGCAGTCAGCGCGCCGCCGGCGAGCGTCAGCACGAAGGCCCATGGCTCGACCGTCAGGTGCGCGCCGAACACTTCGGCGACCGGCACGAGGTCGGCGACGGAGCCGCCGAGGCCGCCGACGTCTTCGGGGAACGGGAGTGCGAGCACGCCAAGCTCCGCGAACTGGCTCCACGCCGCCTTCGAATAGGGCGCTTCCGAACGCAGCAATGCCTGACGCGCATCGAAGTCGTAAGTCTTGTCGAGATAGCGTGCCACGCTGTCGCGGAGCATGGTCTGCTCCTCGGTGAACAAGAAATCCATGATCCGGTCCTTACTGATTGGCGGCCAGCACCGTGCGTGCGATCAGGTCGCGCTGCACTTCGTTGGTGCCGGCATAGATGGAGGTGGCGCGGGTGTTGAGATAATACGGCATCGAGATCAGATCGAAGTCCGATCCCAGCGGCGCGACGTTCGAGCCGACGCTCAGTGCTTCCAGTTGCAATGGAACGGTCTCGATGCCGGACACGCGCGTCATCATGATCGACACGCGCTGCGACAACTCCGAGTTCATCGTCTTGTTCATCGACGGATAGGCGGCGTCGCGCACCATCGGATGGCCGCTGATCGCGAGTTGCTCGAAATGACGATAGGACAGGATGTCCGCTTCCAACTCGCCCAGATCGCGCTAGAACACCGCCTCGCCC
>JAFKKL010000384.1 GCA_017305595.1 Hyphomicrobiales bacterium
AGTCGCATGGCGACAGTGCCAGCGTGCTCGCCTATGACGATTTTCTCGATAAGAATAAAGCGCACTGGCTGGTCAACGAAATCCGTCATTACTGGAAGCGCGTGCTGAAGCGCATCGACGTCACCTCGCGCACGCTGGTGACGTTGGTGGAGCCGGGCTCCTGCTTCGTCGGCACCTTGGCCGAACTCGTGTTCGCGGCGGATCGCTCCTACATGCTGGTCGGCCAGCGCGACGGTGACAATCGCGCGCCGCCGGCGATCGTGCTCAACGCCATGAACTTCGGCCCCTATCCGATGAGCCACGGCCTGACGCGGCTGCAATCGCGCTTTCAGGCCGATCCCGCCGATGTCGATGCAGCGCAGGCGAAGGCCGGCGAGGCGCTCGATGCCGAAACCGCCGAGGAGCTGGGCCTCGTCACTTTCGCGCTCGACGATATCGATTGGGACGACGAAGTGCGCGTGTTCATGGAGGAGCGCACCAGCTTCTCGCCGGACTCGCTGACCGGCATGGAAGCCAACCTGCGCTTCGTCGGACCGGAGACGATGGAATCGAAAATTTTCGCGCGGCTCACCGCGTGGCAGAACTGGATCTTCCAGCGCCCCAATGCGGTCGGCGAGGAAGGCGCGCTGCGCCGCTACGGCACCGGCGTGAAGGCGCAGTTCGATATGACAAGGGTGTGAGGGGAGCGAATAGCGAATAGGGAGTCGCGAATAGAAAGCAGCATTCTCGGCGTCATTGCCGGACTTGATCCGGCAATCCATCTTTTGGAAGAGTGATGGATGCCCGGGTCAAGCCCGGGCATGACACCCGAAAAGCATCAGGCCAATCTATTCACCACTTACTACTCGCTACTCGCTCTCCCAAAGGGAGAGACCAATGAACATCATGAACGTCGACTACACCACGAAAATTCCGAACAACGTCGATCTCGCCTCCGACCGTCAGGTGCTGAAAGCGCTGGAGGGATGGCATCCCGGCTATCTCGACTGGTGGAACGACATGGGGCCGGACGGCTTCCAGGAATCGCTGGTCTACCTGCGCACGGCGGTCAGCGTCGATCCGAAGGGCTGGGCCAAGTTCGATTACGTCAAGATGCCGGATTATCGCTGGGGCGTGTTGCTGGCGCCGCAGGACACCGAGCGCAAGGTGAATTTCGGCGAGCACAAGGGCGTCGCCGCGTGGCAGGAAGTGCCCGGCGAATATCGCGCCATGCTGCGCCGCCTCGTGGTGATTCAAGGCGACACCGAGCCCGCGTCGGTGGAGCAGCAGCGCCATCTCGGCAAGACCGCGCCGTCGCTTTACGACATGCGCAACCTCTTTCAGGTCAACGTCGAGGAGGGCCGCCATCTGTGGGCGATGGTGTACCTGCTGCAAAAGTATTTCGGCCGCGACGGCCGCGAGGAAGCCGACGATCTGCTGCGCCGCCGCTCCGGCGACGAGGACGCGCCGCGCATGTTGGGCGCGTTCAACGAAGCGACGCCGGACTGGCTGTCGTTCTTCATGTTCACCTTCTTCACCGATCGCGACGGCAAGATGCAACTCGAGTCGCTGGCGCAGTCCGGCTTCGATCCGCTGTCGCGCACCTGCCGCTTCATGCTGACGGAAGAGGCGCACCACATGTTCGTCGGCGAAACCGGCGTCGGCCGCGTGTTGCAGCGGACCTGCGAGGCGATGAAGGCGGCGGGCATCGAGGACCCGAACGAGATCGAGAAGGTGCGCGCGCTCGGCGTCATCGATCTGCCGACCATCCAGAAGAAGATGAACCTGCATTATTCGCTGTCGCTCGACCTGTTCGGCTCGGAAGTCTCCACCAACGCCGCGAACTTCTACAACGCAGGACTGAAGGGCCGCTTCCAGGAAACCAAGATCGACGACGATCACCGCCTCACCAACGACGTCTATCCGGTGGCGAAGCTGGTCGACGGCAAGATCACTATGGTGGACGAGCCGGCGCTCACCGCGCTCAACATGCGGCTGCGCGACGACTACACGCAGGACTGCGCCAAGGGCGTCGAGCGCTGGAACAAGATCATCGAAAAGACCGGCGTGAATTTCCGGCTCGAACTGCCGCACACCGCGTTCCATCGCGACATCGGCGAGTTCAAGGGCATCAACGCAACGCCGAAGGGCGTGCTGCTGGGTGACGCCGAATGGGCCAAGGTGCGCGACGATTATCTGCCCTCGAAAGCGGACGGCGACTTCATCGAGTCATTGATGACACCGGTGAGCGAGCCCGGCCAGTTCGCAAACTGGATCGCGCCGCCGAAAGTCGGCATCGACAACAAGCCGGGCGACTTCGAGTACGTGAAGATCGCGGCGTAAGAAGGAGCGAGTAGCGAATAGGGAGTAGCGAATAGAGTTCGGCGTCATTGCCGGACTTGATCCGGCAATCCATCTTCCTGAGAATTGATGGATGCCCGGGTCAAGCCCGGGCATGACGATGGAGATGCCGCCGATCCAATCTATTCGCTATTCGCTACTGACTACTCGCTTCACACCGAAGGTGTGGACATGAACGCTCCCCTCAAAAAGCAGCACCTGATTGATCCGGAGATCTGCATCCGCTGCAACACCTGCGAGGAAACCTGTCCGATCGACGCCATCACCCACGACGACAACAACTACGTGGTGAACGTCGATATCTGCAACTACTGCATGGACTGCATCTCGCCGTGCCCGACCGGCGCCATCGACAATTGGCGCGTGGTCTCAACGCCGTATTCGCTGGAGGATCAGTTCTCGTGGAGCGATCTGCCGGCGCAGGAGGAAGTTGCGAGCGAAGATGCCGGCGGCACCGTCGAGGCGCTTGAGGACGAGATCGGCGCGCTGCTCGACGAGGCGCGCAAAGGACTCGGTGGCAAGGCCGTCGCGCCGCATTCGGCGAGCAAGCCGACCGTCAATCTCTACAATCGCGGCAAGCCGGCGGTGGCGACGGTGACCGGCAACTTCCGGCTTACTCATGCCGAC
>JAFKKL010000063.1 GCA_017305595.1 Hyphomicrobiales bacterium
ACCGGCGAGAGCGTCGAGACGCCGATGGTCAGCCAGATGGAAACGTTCGATTCCTCGCGCGCCTTCAAGGTCGCGGGTCCCTTAGCGTTCAGGGAAGCAGGCATCACGCACAAGGACGTCGACCACCTGATGATCTACGACGCCTTCGCGCACCTGCCGCTCTACGGCCTCGGCGATCTCGGCTTCATGCCCTACGAGGAAACCGGCAAGTTCATCGCCGACGGCAACACGCGGCCCGGCGGCAAGCTGCCGCTCAACACCAACGGCGGCGGCCTCAGCTACATGCACTCGGGCATGTACGGCATGTACGCGTTGCAGGAGAGCGTGCGGCAGATGCGCGGCATCGCGCCGGCGCAGGTCAAGGACGCGAAGATCTCCGTCTGTCACGGCGTCGGCGGCATGTTCGCCGCATCCGGCACCATCATTTTCACCAACGAGAGGTGAGACCGCGACCTCCCGGAAAAGATCGTCATCGCCGGACTTGATCCGGCGATCCATCATTCCTTCGAAAAAGATGGATGCGCGGGTCAAGCCCGCGCATGACGCTTCGAATAAAATCGGCATCTGACAAACAACAAGGGACTCCCTCATGGCAAACACCAAATCACTCGACGGCAAGGTCATTATCGTCACCGGCGCGGGACGTGGCATCGGCCGCGCCATCGCGCTGCTCGCGGCCGCCGAAGGCGCCAAGGTCGTGGTCAACGATCCCGGCGTTGCCGCCGACGGCTCCGGCACCGATGCCGCACCCGCCGAGGAAGTGGTCGAGGAAATCCGCAAGGCCGGCGGCACCGCCGTCGCGAATTTCGACAGCGTCGCCGAGGCGCTCGCTGCCGCCAACATCGTCAAGACCGCGACCGACACCTACGGCAAGCTCGACGGCGTGGTGAACAATGCCGGCATCCTGCGCGATGCGATCTTCCATCGCATGAGCGTCGATGCGTTCGAACAGGTCATCAAGGTGCACCTGATGGGATCGTTCTATGTGTCCCACGCTGCGGCACGCCTGTTCAAGGAACAGGAGAGCGGCTCGTTCGTGCACTTCACCTCCACCTCCGGTCTGATCGGCAACTTCGGCCAGGCCAACTACGCCGCCGCCAAGCTCGGCATCGTCGGCTTGTCCAAATCCATCGCGCTCGACATGAGCCGCTTCCACGTCCGCTCCAACTGCATTTCGCCGTTCGCCTGGAGCCGCCTGATCGGCACCATTCCGACCGAGACGGAAGCCGAGAAGGAACGCGTCAAGCGGATGCAGCAGATGGGGCCGGAAAAGATCGCGGCGCTCGCGGTCTACCTGCTGGGCGACGCCGCCAAGGACGTCACCGGACAAATTTTCGCGGTGCGCATGAATGAGATCTTCCTGATGGGCCAGTCGCGGCCGATCCGCTCGATCCATCGCGGCGAAGGCTGGACCCCGCAGACCATCGCGGAGCACGGCATGCCGGCGCTGAAGTCGTCGTTCTACAAACTCGACCGCTCCGCCGACATCTTCAATTGGGACGCGGTGTAAGCCGGGACGCAACGGCTTTCGTCATTACAAGCGGAGCGAAGCAATCCGGTCTTTCTTCAAGAGTCTGGATTGCGTCGTCGCTCATGCGCCTCGCAATGACGGACAGCGTCTACATCACCTCCACGCGGAGACATGCACCTTGACGCAACCAGCCAAGATACCTCCGCGTCATCCGTTCGCGGACGCGATGAAACTCCGCGTCGATGAGCAAGGCGTGGGACGCAGCATCTGTTCGGTCGAGATCGAACCGGACATCCATCACAACCCCCATCTCATCACGCACGGCGCGGTGCTCTACGCGCTCGCCGACACCGGTATGGGCGTGGCGCTCTACCCGACCCTCGCCAAGGGCGAAAGCTGCGCCACCATCGAGATCAAGATGAGCTATTTTCGCGCGGTGCCGTCCGGCATCGTCCGCTGCGAAACAACGCTGATCAATCGCGGACGGACCATCGCCAACCTCGATTCCCGTCTCTACGTCGGCGACACGCTGGTGGCTCAGGCGAACGGCAACTACGCGATTCTGAAGCCGAGAACCGAAGTTGCGGTTGCGGCGTCGTGATGAGGCGGCTCTGAAAGCCCGATCGGGAATTCGTTTTACGGTCCAACTCTCAATACGAAAAACGTCGTCCCCGCGAAGGCGGGGACCGAGAATCCCTGGCTTCAGTTATCGCGCAATGAACTGGCCCTGGTGATGGAGCCGAGTCGCTGCGGCGTCTGGGTCCCCGCCTTCGCGGGGACGACTCCCGAGATTGTTTGTCGGTTTGTACGTCCCGCCCCTACCCGCGAAAGTCCCGCGAACGTGACGCGCGCCATAGCGTCCACAGGATGCGCAGCCGCGAGTCCGGCTGCGGTGTGTAGGGGTCGAAGTCCGGCCGCCGCGCGCGCTCCAGCGTGCGGCGCGTCACGGCCATCGGCAGGAATACCCGCCGCGTGTCCTGCGGCAACGCCATCAGCGGTTCGTACATCAGTTTGAAGTGCGACAGCGCGAGGTCAACAAACTCCTCTACTGTCGCCCGCAGCGCCGGCGTCATCTTGCCCGCGAATATCTCATCGACGCCGCCGCCGTGTCGCGTCAGCATGTCGAGCGGCAGATAGACCTGCTGCCGCGAGGCGTCGAACGGCAGCCGCGTCAGCACATGCAGGTAGGTTTCCGCGATGCCCGCCTGCCGTGTCACCTCAGGCAACGCTTCAGGCGACGCGCCCGCGATCCGCGCACCCAATTCGAACAGCGCGGATGAGGTTTCCTGCGCGTAGGTGTCGAGCACTTCGCTATCCGGCATCGGGTCATTGTAGAGATCGAACTGGTGCGCCTCGATCAGCCGCGTCAGCCGCTCCACCGGCAGAGCATGCGTTTCGATCGCACGCATCAACTCCGACGCGACAGGACTGCCCTCGACATAGCCGTGCCCCTGCCCGGCCAGCATGTCGGTCCACCATTGCAGGCGGATTTCCCCGGCCATCGGCTGGCGGATGTGTTCGTGCACGCGCGCGATCTCGACATTGAACGCGTAGAGCGCCAGCAATGCGCGGCGTTGCTCGGGGGCGACGAACAGGGTCGATGCATAACGGGTGAAATCGAACTCGCGCACCAGCCCGGCGCAGAACTCGGCCGCATCGCCCGGCTGCGCGCTCATGGTACGATACTCATGGCACGGCGATTAGCGCCGCTGCGACGCGACGTCGTTCGCCCAGCATGATGTTGTAGGTGCGGATCGCCGGGCCCGTCTGCATCGCGTCGATGCCGACATGCAGCCGCCGCAGCGCCTCGCGCAGATCGCTCGGCGGCAGCCAGACGTCGTTGCCAGTGCCGATCAGCAGCGTGTCGATGCTGTTGGCCTTTTCGAACACGCGCTCCAGCGAATAGCGGTCGATCTGTTGCGGCGTTGTCACCGGCCATGCCCACATCGAATCCGGCAGACACAGCAGTGAACCGCGATGCGACATCTCGTCGAAGCGGAAGCCGCCGTTACCATACGCCTCGATCGGCGCCGAGCGCGGCAGATGCGGTGCGTCGCCGGACGCCACGCGTTACGCCTTGGCGGTGGTGTTGGTCTTCGCAGCCTCGGTCGACTTCTTGGCCGGTTTCGCCGCGTTCAGCGGCGCGGCATCCTCGCGATGGTTGCCGACGCCGAGATAGATCAGGATCGGGGCCGCGATGAAGATCGACGTATAGGTGCCGACCAGCACCACGCCGAACATCATGACCGCGGTGAAGGAGTGGATCGCATTGCCGCCGAATATCAGCAGCGCGAACAGCGCCAACGTCACGGTCAAGTGAGTGATGATGGAGCGCGACAGCGTCTGGTTGATCGACTCGTTGAGAAGTTGCGGCATCGGCATCTTCCTGTAGCGCCGCAAACAGCTCGCGGATACGATCGTAGATGACCACGGTGTCATTCAACGAGTAACCGAGAATGGTCAGCAGCGCCGCGATACTGGTGAGGTCGAAGTCGACCTGCGAGATCGACATGAAGCCGATGGTCAGCACGATGTCGTGGACGTTAGCGACCATCGCGCCGAGCGCGAACTGCCATTCGAACCGGAACCAGAGATAGATCAGGATGCCGACGATGGCCAGGATCAGGCCGAGCATGCCGTAGGCGAGCAGTTCGCCGGAGACGCGCGGGCCGACCACCTCGACGCGGCGATATTCGACGTTGTTGCCGAGCGCGCCGCGCACCTTCTGCACCGCCGCCTGCTGCGCTTCGTCGCCGCCGGGCTGTTCGGCCACGCGAAGCAACACGTTGTCCGGTCCGCCAAACTGCTGGAGCTGCACTTCGCCAAGGCCGAGATTGCCTAGCGTGGTGCGCATCGCCGCGATGTCGGCGGGGCCGCTCTTGGTCTGCACCTCCATCAAGGTGCCGCCCTTGAAGTCGATGCCGAAGTTCAGGCCGTGGGTGAAAAACAGCGTGATTGCGAAGATCGACAGCACCGCCGAAATCGGAAAGCTGATGCGGCGGAACTGAGTGAAGTCGAAATGAGTGTCGTCCGGCACGATGCGGAGCGACGGCAGCCATCCCATGATGCTGACGATAGTCAGCACCACGATGAGAGCGGCAAGAGCCAATAGGATCGTATGTGTCACAGCCGGCTCCGTTCTCTCAAATCGGCACGGTTTGCGGCCGCTTCCAGCGCACCCAGGCGGCGACGATCAGGCGCGTCACTTCGAAGGCGGTGAAGACCGTGGTGATGATGCCGATGCCGAGCGTCACGGCGAAGCCGCGCACCGGGCCAGTGCCGATGTAGAACAGCACGGCGGCGGCGATGAAGGTGGTGATGTTGGAGTCGAGAATGGTCGCCAGCGCGCGCTTGAAGCCGGCATCGATCGCCTGGATCGCATTTCGACCGGCGCGCAATTCCTCACGGATGCGCTCGTAGATCAGCACGTTGGAGTCCACCGCGATGCCGACCGTCAACACGATGCCGGCGATGCCCGGCAAGGTCAGCGTCGCGTTGAGCAGCGACAGCACGCCGAAGATCATGGCGACGTTGATCGCCACGGCGATGTTGGCGAACACGCCGAACAGCCGGTAGGTCAGCAACATGAAGACGATGACCAGCACCGAGCCGACATAGGCGGCGCGCTCGCCCTTCTCGATCGAGTCCTGTCCGAGGCCGGGGCCGACGGTGCGTTCCTCGATGATGGTCAGCGGCGCCGGCAGCGCGCCGGCACGCAGCAGGATCGCGAGGTCGTTGGCCTGCTGCACCGTGAAGCCGCCGGAGATCTGCCCGGAGCCGCCGGTGATCGGCTCGCGGATGACCGGCGCCGAGATCACTTCATTGTCGAGGATGATGGCGAACGGCGTGCCGACGTTCTTCAGCGTGGCGTCGGCGAACTTGCGGGCACCGGAGGTATTGAACTTGAAGGTAACGATGGGTTCGCCGGTACGCTGGTCGAAGCCGGGCTGCGCGTCGGTGAGGTCCGCGCCCGACACCAGCACTTCTTTCTTGATGACGTAAGGAACTTTCGGCTCCTGCGCGCTCATCAACACTTCGTCATCCGGCGGTGCGCGGCCCTGCGCCGCCTGCTCCGGCGACACGTTCGGATCGACCATGCGGAAATCCATCTTCGCGGTCTTGCCGAGAATTTCCTTGAGCCGGGTCGGGTCCTGCAGACCGGGCACCTGCACCAGGATGCGGTCGAGGCCTTGCCGCTGGATCAGCGGCTCGACGGTGCCGAGCTCGTTGACGCGACGCTCGACGATCTGGATCGATTGATCAACCGATTGACGGATGCGGTCAGACACAGCCGCCTGCGGCACGTTCATGCGGATCAGACCGCCGCCCGCATCGCTTACTTCGACGCTGCGCGCGCCGGTCGAGCCGAGAATGCCGCCGAGCGGCTGCGACAGCTCCTTCAGCTTCGCCAGCGCCTTCTCGAGATCGGGCTCCTTGACGCGAACTTCGACGGCATCGCCACGGATCGCAAGGCCGGTATAGCCGATGCGGGCATCACGCAGCGCGCGGCGGGTCTCGTCGCGGACCTGATCGAGCTTGTCCTTCTTGACGGCCTTGGCATCGACTTCGAGCAGGATGTGAGAACCGCCCTGCAAGTCGAGGCCCAGCACCAGATGGCGCTGCGCCCATTTCGGCCAGGTCTTGACGGTCGCTTCGGGGAAGAAATTGGGGACCGCGCACAGGCACACCAGGAGCGCCGTGGCAATGATCGCCAAAGCCTTCCACCGCGTGAAATACAGCATCGAATTGATCCGTCAGACGTTCGGTATTGATGGCGGCGCGATCAGCTCGCGGAGGCCGTGTCCTTGTCCTTGGTGTCGCCCTTGTCCTTGGCGGGCTCGCCCTTGGTGCGCACGCCGGAGATCATCTGGCGCATTTGGCGAATCCGGACGCCATCGGCGACCTCGACCTCGATCTGCTCATCGTCCACCACCTTGGTGACCTTGCCGACAAGGCCGCCATTGGTGATGACGGTGTCGCCACGACGCACGTTCTTCACCAGGTCGTTGTGCTCCTTCACCTTCCGCTGCTGCGGACGCAGGATCAGGAAGTACATGATGACAAAGATCAGCGCGAACGGCAGCAACGACATCAACATGCTGTTGGTGTCGCCAGCCGCGCCGGCGGCCTGAGCGAAGGCGGGGGTAATCAGCATCCGGAAATCCTTGTGAAATGGAAGCAAACCGGCGCGACGCGGCAGCGTTCAGGCCGGTTTCGGTCAAATTCGCGCGGACTATAACGGCCACGGTTTCAATTGCAACGCCGCGACAGCGTTGTTCCGCCCCGCGGCCGAGCCGGGTTGCGGCGGCAGGCCGGGGCCTTTAAGGGTGCTGCGTCAGGAACCCGGAAAATGTCGAAAAAACCAAGCAAAAAGCCCTCCCGAGCCGCCCGCGCGGCCCCCTCCGCCCCTCGCCGTAACAAAGCCGCGACCGCCCGTGCCAGCGCGGCAAAACGTCCCGCGCCTCCGGCTGGTGACGATACGACAGATCGAATCGCCCGCGCGCTGGAAACCATCGCCGCCCATCTCGCCAGTGGCGCGCCCGCGACCACCCAGCCGCAGGATATTGCCAAAGCCGAGGCGTTCATCTGGAACCCGAGCGGCCGGCTGATCCCGGTGCCGAAGGTCAATCGCGTCGAACTCGACCTGCTCAAGGGCGTCGACCGGATGCGCGACATCCTGATCGAGAACACCGAGCGTTTCGCCACCGGCCTGCCCGCCAATAACGCCCTGCTGTGGGGCGCGCGCGGCATGGGCAAGTCGTCACTGGTGAAGGCGGCGCACGCGAGCGTCAACGCGCGACCAGACGTCAACGGCCGGCTCAAGCTGATCGAGATTCATCGCGAGGACATCGAGAGCCTGCCAACGCTGATGGCGCTGCTGCGGGCCTCCGAATTCATGTTCATCGTCTTCTGCGACGACCTGTCGTTCGACGGCAACGATGCGTCGTACAAGTCGCTGAAGGCGGTGCTCGAAGGCGGCATCGAAGGCCGTCCCGACAACGTCATTCTCTACGCGACGTCGAACCGCCGACATCTGTTGGCGCGCGAGATGGTCGAGAATGAACGCTCCACCGCGATCAATCCCGGCGAAGCGGTCGAGGAGAAGGTGTCGCTGTCGGATCGTTTCGGCCTGTGGCTCGGCTTTCACAAGTGCAGCCAGGACGAATACCTCGCCATGGTGCGCGGCTATTGCGCCCACTTCGGCATCAAGCTCGACGATGAGCAACTCGAGCACGAAGCGCTGGAGTGGTCCACCACGCGCGGCTCCCGCTCCGGCCGCGTCGCCTGGCAGTTCACGCAAGAACTCGCCGGCCGCCTCGGCGTGCGGCTGGCGGTGAAGTAAGTCAGGCGGGAGCAAGAACGGCCGATGGGATCGCGAAAGAGGCGATCTGATCGGCCACCGCTTCCGGTGCGTCGATCGACACGAATGTTTTGGCGCCGGGCAGTTCGATCAGTTCGGCAGTGCGGAAAACCTGCTGAAGCCGCCTGCCGAGATCGAGCTTGAACGCATGGTCCGCGGTGCCCCAGATAATTCGGACCGGCCGTGAGAAATTTTTCAGCCGGGTCGAGACATCGAGCAGCTCGCGCGGATTCATCGCGCGCAGAAAGCGAACGGCATCCCGCCGAATCCGTGCATTCGTGAGAGCCGGCTCGATCCACGATCTTGTCTGCGCAGCATCCAGTCGCTTCGCCAGAAGACCGAAGCCCAGCGGTGAATGACGAATGCCGCGAAGGCGCATGGGAAGCAGGTTGGCTTTCATCAGCCACTCGCCCTTGAGCAGCCGGAAAACGACGTTGAAGGGAAACGGCGGAAACGTGTCGAACGCATCGCAGTTCGTCAGGACCACACGCCCGATACGGCGCGGATCCATGTCAATCGCGAATTGGGCAAGCGCTCCGCCGGTGTCGTTGCCAACGAGCGTGACATCGTTGAGATCGAGCGCTTCAAGGAATGATAGGAGCAACCGGGCAACTCCATGCGGCGATTGATCCGCATCGGGGTGCATCGGAAGCCGGTGCGCCCCGAGCGGCCAGTCCGGCGCGTAGGATCGAATGCCTCGCGCGGCAAGAAGATCGGCAACGCCCGACCACACCGTGCCATCAACGAGAAAAGCGTGGACGAACACCACCGGCGGGGCACCTGCCCCCTCGGGTCCGGTCATTCGGTAGTTGATGGAGCCGCTGGGAAGATCGATCGTCGGCATCCGAGCCTCCTTTGACTTCGCGGGCAAGAAACATACAATGTGTATGTAATTTACAGGCAGACTGTATGAAAAGACCACAGCGAACGCAAGCGGATCGAACGGCAGCAACCCGCACGGCCCTGATCGAGGCCGGCAGGACGCTGTTTGCCATGCACGGCTTCGCCGGCGTTGGCACCGAGACGCTGGTTCGCAAGGCGGGAGTCAGCCGGGGCGCGCTGTATCACCAGTTCGGCGACAAGACCGGGCTGTTCGCCGACGTCCTTGCCGAGATCGAAAGCGAAGTGGCCCGAAATCTGGCTGCCGTAATGCTTACGGGCGACCAAAATGACTTCGTTGCCGCGATGATGCGGGCAGTCGATACCTGGCTCGATGCCTGCGAAAGTCCGCAGGTTCAGCGGATCGTGCTGATCGACGGCCCGTCCGTGCTCGGTTGGACGCGCTGGCGCGAGATCTGCCAGCTTCATATTCTCGGATTGATCGAAGCCGTGCTCGCCAAGGGCGTGGAGGACGGCAAGCTGCACCCACTGCCCGCCAAACCGTTGGCACACATCCTGCTCGCCATCGCGGATGAGGCGGCGCTGTATGTGCATACGGGCCGCGATCGAATCGCGGCCCGTACAGAAGTCGTCCAGATTTTCGAGCCTCTGATCCGGGCGCTCGTCAAACCCTGACCATCACCGTATTCCGGATTGAGGGTTTACGCCCCGTTCAGGAACTTCAGCGGATCCACCGGCGTCGAGCCCTTGCGGATCTCGAAGTGCAGTTGCGGCGACCCCGCCTCGCCGGACTGACCGGACTTGGCGATGGTCTGGCCGCGCTTGATGGTCTCGCCACGCTTCACCAGCAGCTGACTGGCGTGGGCATACGCCGTCACATAGCCGTTGGAGTGTCGCACGAGAACAAGATTGCCGTAGCCCTTCAGTTCGTTGCCGGCATAGGCGACGACGCCGTCTTCGGCCGCCTTCACCGGCGTGCCTTCCGGCACCGCGACGTTGATGCCGTCGTTGGCCTTGCCGTTGGTCTTGGCGCCATAGGCGGTGACGACGCGGCCGCGCACCGGCCAGCGGAAGGTCGGCAGCGCGCCGGTTGCTTCAGCCGACTTCACCGGCGACGGCGCGGCTTCGGCGGCAGCGGCGGGCGTCTCGACCGCGCTGGCCATCCGCGCCTTCTGCACCGGCTCGGTAGGGGCCTGCGCGACATGCACCGGCGCGGGCTGTGCGGGAACGGATGGCGCGGTAGCCCCGAGTTGCGCCGGCGGCGCGCCGACCACGGCCGGAGCCGCAGCCGCGACCTTGCGGCCCGGCACCACGATCTTGCTGCCGATCTTGAGTTGCGTGGTCGGTGGGATGCGATTGGCACGCGCCAGCTCAGTGACCGAGATGTGATTGCGGCGAGCGATGCTCATCAGCGTATCGCCGCGATTGACGTAGTGCGTTGCTGCGGCAGCAGACACCGGAGCCGCCGCCGCGACCTTCGGCGCGGGCGCCGGGGCAACCGGAGCCGGCTGCGCGTGCGCAGTCTGCCGCGACGGAATGACCAGCTGCTGGCCCGGACGCAGCGCGCGCGGCCCCTTGTAGCCATTGGCGCGCAGGATTTCCGCCGACGACACGTTGTAGCGCCGCGACAGGCCCTCCAGCGTATCGCTGGTGCCGACAATGATGGTGGTGCCGTTGCCGTGACCGTGCGCTGGCGCGGCATGCTGCGCCGGTGCGGCAGCGACCGAGCGCGACGCCACGGTGCCCGTGGATTCGATGCGCGGCCGGGCCGGCGGATCGTAGGACGAGACGCCGCGTCCACCGCCCGAGGTCCCGGACGTGGTCGGATAGCTGGGATAGCTCTGCGGCGCGGACACCGGCGGCGGCAGCGACGACGAGGTGTAGGACTGCTGCTGTTGCGGCTGCGGGCGGCTGTACTGCGGCAGTTCCTGCCGCTCGACCCGCGGCGTCGGCGCGGCATACGGCGCGCCGCGCACCGAACCGGTCGTCTCACTGCGCGAGTTGAAGGGGTTGTCCGCGAACCGCGTGGACATGTCGGCGCTACAGCCGGCGAAACCGATCGACATCAGCGCCAGTACCGCAACTTGCGGAACCCGGCGGGAGCAAAGCAGGTCGACTACCCGGGACATGGTTACTCACTCATACGCAACACGACTAGGAATTTGAGTAAACACGTGGGCAGTAAACAAGGCTTTAAGTCCGCCAAATTTGATTCACCATTTCACGGTTTCGACAGACTGCCGCTACATTTCGCGCGCAAGGCCCGGCAACGCCGGCACGAAGCGCACGTCGAACAACTCGCGCCGCGCGAAGCCGTCCGCCGTCGGCGTGACGCGCACCAGCGTCTGCCTGCCACTGGCCGGACCGACCGGCGCGACCATGATGCCGTCCGATTGCAACCGGTCCGTCAGCGTCGCCGGGATGTCCGGCAGCGCCGCGGTGACGATGATGCGGTCGAACACGCCGAGATCGGCGGGCAGCGCGAGACCGTCCGCCAGCATCACCTCGACATTGTCGTAATGCAGCTTCCCCAGCCGCTTCCGCGCGCTGTCCGCCAGCGTGCGGAAACGCTCGATGCTGAGGACCTCCTTGCACAGCCGCGCCAGCACGGCGGCCTGATACCCCGAGCCGGTGCCGATCTCGAGTACGCGATGCTCCGGCCGCAACTGCAGTTGCTCCGTCATATAGGCGACCACGAACGGCTGGCTGATGGTCTGGCCGCAGGCGATGCCGAGTGCGGTGTCGCGCCAGGCCGCGTCGCGATCCGCCGGATCGACGAAGGCGTCGCGCGGCACCTCCTCCATCGCCCGCAGCACCGCCTGATCGCTGATGCCGCGACGGCGCAGGCTGAGCTGAAACATCATCTTCTCAGGCGGATTTTCAGCAGGTGACATGTCGGCCTCGCAGAATTCGTCTAACCGGTGGCGCCGATGCCTTGCCGGCATCGTCCGTCGCGCCCGATCACGCGCGACTATATCGCGGACAAGTTTATAGAATTTTCGTCGCCCTCGCTTCCGCATACCGCAGCGCGGCAGACGCGTTTCGCAACACTCCCGTGCGAAGCCGGCGCGCGCCATCGTGTTGATTTTGGTTTCGTTATTTGCGAGTTTCCGGCCACGCTCATTGAAGGTTAAAGGGCTCTCCCTATGATTGCGTCGAGACCGCCGGGCGGTTCGGTCTTTCTGGTCGAAGACGAAACCATGATCCGGATGATGGTCGCGGAAATGCTGATGGACCTCGGCTACCGCATTGCCGGTGAAGCCGGTGACGTCGACGAGGCGCTGCGGCTGATCGAGACGCTCGATTTCGACATCGCCATTCTCGACGTCAACGTCAACGGCAAGGTGATCACCCCGGTCGCCCGCGCCATCGCGGCGCGCAAGCGCCCGTTCGTGTTCGCCACCGGCTACGGCACGCAAGGCATGCCGGAAGAATTCCGCAGCCGCCCCGCATTGCAGAAACCGTTCCAGATGGAAACGCTGGCGCAGATGATCGAAGCTGCACTGAAAAGCGCTGTGGCTTAGGCAGCAATTTGCATCGTGCGTCATGCCCTGGCCTGTCCCGGGCATCCACGAACTTGAAGCCATCGCAGAAAGAAAAACGTGGATGGCCGGGACAAGCCCGGCCATGACAACTCAAAACTTTCTCACAAGATCGGCAAACTCAAAAACTATGCCCGCCTACTTCAACGTCGCCGCCAGCGTTTCCGAGAACGCCTCGTCGGTACGGTTGAGCTTGAGTGGCGTCACCGAGATGTAATTCGCGGCGAGTGCGGCAAGATCGGTGCCGGCATCCGGCGTGGCCATCATTGCCGCGCGCTCGAAGCCGATCCAGAAATACGGATTGCCGCGCCCGTCGAGACGCTGATCCACCTTCAGGAAGCCGAGATTACGTTTGCCCTGCCCCGTCACTTTCACGCCGGCGACATCCTTCGGCGCACAGGCCGGAAAGTTGATGTTGATGACGGTGTTCTTCGGCACGCCCGCCTCAATCACCTTGCGGATGATCCGCGGGCCATACTCGATCCCAGTGTCCCAGGTTGGGCTACTGCGCGTCTCGAACGAGAATTCCTGCGACAGCGCGAATGACGGCAGGCCGAGAATGGTGCCTTCGAGCGCGCCGGCGATGGTGCCGGAATAAACCACGTCCTCCGCGACGTTGCGGCCCTTGTTGACGCCGGACAGCACGAGATCCGGCTGCTTGTCCTTGAGAATGTGGCGTGCGCCCATGATGACGCAGTCGGTCGGCGTGCCGCGCACCGCGTAGCGCCGCTCGCCCACTTCGCGCAATCGCAACGGATCGTTCAGCGACAGCGAATGCGACACGCCGGACTGATCGAGTTCGGGCGCGACGATCCAGACATCGTCCGACAGCGCTTTCGCGATCTGCTCGACGATCTGCAAGCCCGGCGCATGAATGCCGTCGTCATTGGTGCAAAGAATCCGCATGTGCTCGCCTTATGTCCTTGCTCTTTGTCATTGCCGGGCTTGACCAGGCAATCCATCGTTCTTCGGAAGATGGATGCCCGGATCAAGTCCGGGCATGACGAATGGAAGTTTACGCGACGCCAGAGAAAACTATCCCGCCCGCTCGATCACCTTCATGCCGCCCATGTAGGGCTGCAACATCTCCGGCACCGCGATGGAGCCGTCCGCCTGCTGATAATTCTCAACCACCGCGATCAGCGCGCGGCCGACCGCCGTACCCGAACCGTTCAGCGTATGCACGAAGCGCGGCTTGTTATCGCCGGCGCGATAACGCGCATCCATGCGCCGCGCCTGGAAGTCGCCGCACACCGAGCACGACGAAATCTCACGATAAGCGCCGCCCTCACCTTGTCCCGGCATCCACACCTCGATGTCGTAGGTCTTCTGCGACGCAAAGCCCATGTCGCCGGTACACAACGTCACCACACGATAATGCAGGCCGAGCCGGCGCAGCACTTCCTCGGCGCAGGACAACATCCGCTCGTGTTCGTTGTTGGATTCCTCCGGCGTGGTGATCGACACCAGTTCGACCTTGGTGAACTGATGCTGGCGGATCATGCCCCGCGTGTCGCGTCCCGCTGCTCCCGCTTCGGCGCGGAAGCAATGCGTCAGCGCGGTCAGGCGCATCGGCAGTTCTTTCTCGTCGAGAATGGATTCGCGAACGAGATTGGTCAGCGGCACCTCGGCGGTGGGGATCAGCCAAAAGCCCTTGCTGTCCTCTGACAGCGAACCCGCCGCGAATTGATCCTCGCGAAATTTCGGCAATTGCGCGGTGCCGAACATCGCATCGTCGCGCACCAGGAGCGGCGGATTGACTTCGGTGTAGCCGTGCTCGCCGGTGTGGACGTCGAGGAAGAACTGGCCGATGGCGCGCTCCAGCCGCGCGAGGCCCTTCTTCAGCACCACGAAACGCGCACCGGACAATTTCGCCGCCGCATTGAAATCCATCTGGCCGAGCGCTTCGCCGAGATCGTAATGCGGCTTCGGCGTGAAGGCGTAAGCGCGCTTGTCGCCATAGCGATGATGCTCGACGTTGTCGTGTTCGTCCTTGCCGGTCGGCACCTCGTCGAGCGGCAGGTTCGGAATTTGCGCCAGTTCCTGCTGCAACTCGGTATCAGCGGCCTTCGCCTTGTCCTCAAGCTGCGGCATCGCGACTTTCAAGTCCGCGACCTCGGCCATCAGCGACGACGCGCGCGCCTCGTCCTTGGCCTTCTTGGCCTCGCCGATTTCCTTCGACGCCGCATTCCGCCGCGCCTGCGCCTGCTCGAAAGCATGGATCGCCCCGCGCCGCGTTTCATCGATCACCAGCAGCCGCTCCGACAGCGCGCCGAGCCCCCGCCGCTTCAAGGCAGCGTCAAAGGCTTCCGGATTGTCGCGGATCGATTTGATGTCGTGCATGGAAGTCAGGTCCTGGGCCGGCGAACTGCGGATTGTCGTTCTATTTGCAGACAATTTGCATTTGGGCATCCAGTACCCTGAAATTCCCGGGTTTGAAACCTCAAACGGCACATTTCAGGCAGAAGCTGCCACACCCTCTCCGTCATGCCCCGGCATAGCCGTTCGAAGAACGGCGTCGCTTTGCTCGCCTATGTCACGGGCATCCACGTCTTGGCGCACCTTAAAACTAAAACGTAGATGGCCGGGACAAGCCCGGCCATGACGACTGAGATCGTCGTTCCGGCTACCCTACTCCGCCGGCTTGCTTTCAGCAGGCGGCGTGGCGTCCGCCGATGTCCCGGCCTTTTGGGCAGCGGCCTTCTTCTCGACGACCTTCACGGCGATGATCGAGCCCTCGTAGAGCAACAGTAGCGGGATCGCCAGCGACATCTGGCTGATCACGTCCGGTGGCGTCAGCACCGCGGCGAGGACGAACGCGCCGACGATGAAATAACGGCGCTTCTCGCGCAGCGTCTTGGAGGTGAGCACGCCGACGCGGCCGAGCAAGGTCAGGATCACCGGCAACTGGAAAGCGATGCCGAACGCGAAGATCAGCGACATCATCAACGACAGATATTCGCCGACCTTGGGCAACAGCGCGATCTGCGCCGTCTCGACGCCGGGCGCCTGCTGCATTCCCAGCGAAAACCGGATCAGCATCGGCAGCACGAGGAAATATACCACCAGCGAGCCGAGCACGAAGAAGAACGGCGTCGCGATCAGATACGGCAGGAAGGCGTTGCGTTCGTGCTTGTAGAGGCCGGGCGCGACGAACTTGTAGATCTGCGCCGCGATGATCGGGAACGAGATGAAGCCCGCGCCGAACATCGCGAGCTTGAGTTGCGTGATGAAGTATTCGAGCAGCGCGGTGTAGATGAATTTGGAATTCTCCGGCCCAGCCACCCAGACGAACGGCCACACCAGCACGTTGTAGATCTGCTTGGCAAACACGAAGCAGACGATGAATGCGAGGCCGAACGCCAGCAACGCCTTGATCAGCCGCCCGCGCAGCTCGATAAGGTGATCCATCAGGGGGGCCTTGCTGGCCTCGATGTCTTCGGCGCTCATGACGCTTTCGCATCCTTGCGAAGATCCGCGTCGAGGTACTGCTCGGCGCTATGGATCTCCGCCGGCTTGACCTCGGCAACCGGCGCGGCCGCCACCGTCGCATCGTGCTGCGCGGTCTCCGCCTCGCGCGTGATCGCCAGCGGCTCCGACGCGGCGCCGTGGGTTTCGATTTGCGTTTCGGTTTCAATCAGCGGCGTGGTCGACTCCGACGACGCGGTTGTCGATGATGATGAGGTGGACGTCGATGCCGGCTCGTTGAGATCGCCGACCTTCATCGCGTCGCTGACGTCCTCCGTCAGCGACGTCAGGATATTGTTCTTCGACAGGCTCGTCGCGGTGTCCTTGATGTCGTCGAAAGATTTCTTGAGGTCGGCCATTTCGGCCTCGCGCATCGCCTCGTTGAACTGGCCCTGGAACTCGGAGGCCATCCGGCGCACCTTGCCCATCCACTGTCCGATCGTGCGCAACACGCCGGGCAGTTCCTTCGGGCCGATGACGATCAGCGCCACGACGCCGATCACGACCAGTTCACTCCACCCGATATCAAACATCCGACAATCCGCTCACACGAGGCGACCGGCGCCCCGCGGCTGGCCTCGCCCGGTCATGCCACAACTGCCACGGATCGGCCACGGCTTTGCCGCAAGAATCCCGGGCGCCTCGATCCGCGGCTGTGCGCTTCAGCCGACCTTGCTCCCGACGTCCGATCGCGCTGCGGCCGAAGCCTGCGCATTGTGGTCGATGGTCTTGACGGGCTCGGACTTTTCCGCAGTCTTTTCATCGTCCTGCATGCCCTTCTTGAAGGCCTTGATGCCCTGCGCGACATCGCCCATCAAGTCGGAAATCTTTCCGCGCCCAAAAAGCAGCAGGACGATCGCGATCACGACGATCCAGTGCCAAATGCTGAGTGAACCCATCCTGCATTCCTCCAAACGCGCGGCCGGCTACCGGCCTCATCTTGCCTGAACCTAGTTGGCGGGGGCGGCAAAAACAAGGACTTAAGCCGCGTCAAATCGCGAGGCACAGCCCGTCTTTCGGCTAGTCTTAACGCGTCGCTGTGCGGTGAAATCAGCCTTCCGCGTCGCCTTCGGGTTCCACCGGCGGCGCCAACGCCAGTTCGAGTTCGCCGTCTTCGAGCGGGTCCTCGTCTTCGCGCAGCGCCGGATCGTCCGACGGCACCGGCACGCTGAAGCCGGATGGCAGGCGGGAGTCAAGCAGGCCCGTGCCTTTCAGTTCTTCGAGACCCGGCAGATCGCCAAGCGCTTCGAGACTGAACTGCGAGAGGAAGGCTTCGGTGGTGCCGAAGGTCAACGGCCGGCCCGGCGTCTTGCGGCGACCGCGCGGACGAATCCATCCAGTCTCCAGCAGCACATCAAGCGTGCCCTTGGATGTCACGACGCCGCGAATTTCTTCGATCTCGGCGCGCGTCACCGGCTGGTGATAGGCGATGATCGCCAGCACCTCGATGGCTGCGCGCGACAACTTGCGCGTTTCGGTGCTCTCGCGCGTCATCAGCCACGCCAGATCACCGGCGGTGCGGAAGGTCCACTTGTTGGCGACGCGTACCAGATTGACGCCGCGCATCGCGTAGTCCGCTTGCAATTGCGCGAGCGCCGCCTTGATGTCGACGCCTTCCGGCATCCGCTTGGCGAGCGACGCAGTGTCGAGCGGCTCAGACGATGCAAACAACAACGCTTCGAGAAGACGCAATTCCTCCGGCCGCCCTTCAGGCTGCGCGCTAGACTGCTCGGCATCGGCCTGCTCGACGATATTTTCGACGATCTCGAGATGTTCGACGCGCTTCTCAGCCAGACTCGCCATGGCGGTGTCTCCTTCTTCCACTTACTGCACCGGAGTTTCCGGTGCAGCCGTTGCATCGGGTGCCGCGACCGGCATCCGCTTGCGAAAATACAGCGGCGCGAACGCCTGCTTCTGATTCACTTCCATCGTGCCTTCACGCACCAATTCGAGCGCTGCCGCGAAGCTCGACGCGAACACGGTGGCACGCTGCGACGGATCAAGGACATAAGCGGTGAGATACTCGTCGAGGCGGCTCCACTCCTCGGCGACGCCGACGAGGCGCTCCAGCGATGCGCGCGCTTCCGCAAGCGACCACACCGTGCGCTTGGCCAGATGCACGGTCGCGAGCACACGCTGCTGCCGTTGCGCGGCATAGGCGCTCAGCAGATCGAACAACGTCGCCGTGAATTTCGGATGCTTGATCTCGGCGATCGCTTCCGGCTGACCGCGCGTGAAGATATCGCGCTGCAATTGGGGACGCGCCATCAAACGGTTCGCGGCTTCACGAATGGCTTCAAGCCGACGCAAGCGATTGGCCAGCGCGGTCGCCATCTCCTCGGCGCTCGGCCCTTCCTCGGACGGCGGCTCCGGCAGCAGCAACCGCGATTTGAGGAAGGCGAGCCACGCCGCCATCACCAGATAATCGGCGGCAAGCTCGAGACGAATTTTCCGCGCCGCTTCGATGAAGGCGAGGTACTGATCGGCCAGCGCCAGAATTGAAATCTTGGCGAGATCGACTTTCTGCTGACGCGCGAGATTGAGCAGCAGGTCGAGCGGACCTTCATAGCCTTCGACGTCGACGACCAGCGCCACATCGTCGTCGGCCTGCTGCTCGGCGACCGCCGGCCGCCCGGTCTCGAACGACAGAATTTCTGCGCTCATACGTTCGTCTCCCCGGCACGGCTGATCAGCGCCGCCAGTTCTGCGCGGCCCGCCGCGATATCGAACCCGGCATCCGGCGCCTTTCGCGCGGCAAGCGCTGCGCCGGCGCGCACCTTGGCCTCGCCCGTGAGCATCGGCGTCTCCTGGGCGACCGCGCGCATCTCCTCGAGCTTGCCGTTGCAATGCAACGCGACGTCGCAACCGGCCGCGAACAGCGCCCGCGTCCTGTCCACGATTGAGCCTTCCAGCGCATTCATCGACACGTCATCGCTCATCAGCAAACCTTGGAACCCGATCCCTTTGCGAATCACCTGCTCAATCATTGTCGCAGAAGTGGTCGCTGGTTGGGCGGGATCAATGGCGCTAAACACAACATGTGCGGTCATGGCCATCGGCAGGTCCGCCAACGAACGGAATGCCGCGAAATCGGTCCGTTCGAGTTCCTCCCGGGGGGTGTCTACCACCGGAAGCCGCAAATGGCTGTCGGCGGTCGCCCGCCCATGACCGGGAATGTGCTTCAGCACCGGGAGGACGCCACCCACCCTCAAGCCATCGGTAACGGCACGGGCAATGGCCGCGACCTTGCCGGGCTCCGTGCCGTAGGCGCGATTGCCGATCACGGCATCGGCGCCCGCAACGGGAACATCCGCCAGCGGCAGGCAATCGACAGTGATGCCGAGCGCAGACAGGTCGGACGCGATCAACGCCGCCGCGAAGTGAGCGGCGCGCAACCCCAGTCCGGGGTCCTTGTCGTAAAGCACGCCGAACACCGCGCCCGGCGGATAGATCGGCCAATGCGGTGGGCCGAGCCGCTGAACGCGGCCGCCTTCCTGATCGATCAGGACCGGCGCATCACGTCCACCGACGCATTCCCGCAGGCTCGCCACCAGGTCCTTGACCTGCGACGGGCTGTCGACATTCCGCTTGAAGAGGATGAATCCCCACGGCTGCTGCTCGCGCAAAAACGCTCGTTCGTCAGCCGTCAGGGCAAGCCCGGAAACTCCGGTAATAAAAGCGCGCGCGTCCATTCCGGCCGATTAGCGCGCGTTCCCCGAAGGGTCAAGGAAAGCGCCGTTAATTCCTTTGGACGACGCACTGGCCGCCAGCGGCCTTGAGATTTCCACAGAATTGAACGGCCTGCTCCGAGGTGCCGAACGGCCCAACCATAGCGCGGTAGTAGACGCCACGCGATCCCAGATCGGCCCGCTTGATCAAGGGCGTGTGCGATCCGAATGAGGACGGGAATTTGTGCTGCAATACCTTGAACGACGCCCGTGCATCGGCCTCGCTGCGCTGGGATGATACTTGAACGACATAGCCGCCTGTTGCAGCGGGCGCTTCCGCCTGAGTCGGATTGACCGAAGCGACGCGGCTGGGCGCAGCCTGCGGCGCCAGCGAAAGCGGTGCGTTGGCGTTCGAAGCCGACACGGCAGCACGGGTGGTTGCCGGCGGCGCGGGCACCGGAGCCGGTGCACGCTGGGCAACCGGTTCGGCGGCTGCCGCAGTGGCGTCATCCGCGCGCACCATCAGCGTCTTGATCTTGCGCGGCTCGGTGCCGCCCACCGCAGCAGCGCTGCCACCATTGGCGGCGAGCTTGTTGCCGGGAGCGACACTGGCGGTCGACGGCGGATTGGCATTCTGGTTCAGCGGCGGAAACACCACACGCGGGCCGGCCTTGGCGATATCCTTGACGTCGACGGGCTGCTCTTCCCGAGAGACGAGTTGCTCTGCCGCGTTGCCGGCGGCCATCCGATCCTGAATCTGCTTGCTGGCATTCTCGGCAGACGGCGGCACGACCTTGTTCGGGCCGGCATCCGCCTTGATGATCGGAGGCTCGCCACTACGGGTCGTTCCAACGAAAGTGCGATAGGCAAATGCAGCGCCGGTGCCGACAACAGCCAGAGCGATAACCGCGGCGACCGTCGCAAGGCCCTTGCGGCGTGGCTTACGCTCCTCTTCGTCGTCCTCGTAGTCGTCCTGATAGGAATACTCGTCGTGGTAGCCGGCGTGCTGCTGGCCGCCATAGGCGGCGTGATCCGCATCGGAATCCGCAGGACCGTAAAGCGCGTCATCGTAACGCGACGCATGATCAGCCTCGGGCTGTACCTGCGGCGAGGTATGATAGGTCGGCTCGGGCAAATGATGCGCGGCGGCGTAGCGCCGAAGCGGATGCACATCCCGGGGAGTGACAGGCTCGGCCGGTTGCGGCTCGGCATGACGCCGCATCCACGGCGGCGGCCCGGCCGAACGATCGTCCTCAGCCTCATAGTCGGCTTCCGCCGAAGGTGACGGCTGGCGGTGAGACGATCGTGCCGGCACAGCAGCATGCTCCTGTCCGAAATCTGCATTCGGATCGGCCTGGCCGATCAAACGGGCGAGTTCGGCAAGCGGATCGCTTTCGACCTTTGCCGACGGACGGTAATCGCGATCCATCGTATCTGCCGTTGCGTAAGTGCGTTCGTGATATCGATCAGCCATGTGATGTGCATCCCCTTCGGGAAAGCGCCGACCCGTCGTTCTAACGAAACGAACGCTACCGGATGCCGACTACACACCCCATGCCGCCGGCGACCCAACCAACTCTATCGCATCTCGACTGGCGCATCGACGCCGAGAACGGCGAGACCGGATGCCAGAACCGAGACGACGCCCTGAACCAATGCCAGACGCGATAAGGTAAGTTCTGCATCATTATTGATAATGAAGCGTAAATGAGGCGCATCCCGTCCCTTGGTCCAAAGCGCGTGAAATTCGCTGGCAAGATCATAGAGATAGAAGGCCACCCGATGGGGCTCATGGGCCAACGCGGCAGCTTCGAGGGTGCGAGGGTAAACCGCAAGCCTGCGAATTAAGTCAAGTTCGACGGGATCGGTCAGCCGCTCAAGCTTGGCGGCACGCAGGAATTTAAGCCGCGCGACGTCATCCTCTGGCAGGTCGGCAATTACTTCGCGGGCGTTGCGGAAGATCGAATGGCCGCGCGCATGGCCGTATTGCACGTAGAAAACCGGGTTGTCCTTCGACTGCTCGATCACCTTTGCGAGATCGAAATCCAGCACCGCGTCATTCTTGCGAAACAGCATCATGAAGCGGACGGCGTCGCAGCCGACTTCGTCGACCACCTCGCGCAAGGTGACGAAATCGCCGGCCCGCTTCGACATCTTCACCGGCTCGCCGTTCCGCAGCAGTTTCACAAGCTGCACAATCTTGACGTCGAGCGCGGCCTCATCGTTGGTCACGGCCTTGATCGCCGCCTGCATCCGCTTGATGTAGCCGCCATGATCGGCGCCCCAGACGTCGACGAGATCGCGGAAGCCGCGATCGTACTTGGTCTTGTGATAGGCGATGTCGGAAGCGAAGTAGGTGTAGCCGCCGTTCGACTTCAGCAATGGGCGATCGACATCATCACCGTAAGCGGTGGCGCGGAACAGCGTCTGCTCGCGATCCTCCCAATCCTCCACCGGCGCCCCCTTCGGCGGCGGCAGACGGCCTTCATAGACGTCGCCCTTGGCGCGGAGAAAGTCGATCGTCGCGGCAACGCGATCACTGCCGCCCTCGATCAGCGAGCGCTCCGAGAAGAACACCTCATGCGTGATGTTGAGCGCGGCAAGGTCGCCACGGATCATCTCCATCATCATGGCGATGGCGGTCGCGCGCACGCCCGGCAGCCATTCGGATTCCGGTTGCTTGAGGAGCGCATCGCCGTGCTGCTTCGCCAGCGCCTCGCCGACCGGCTTGAGATAATCGCCGGGATAAAGTCCGTCCGGAATCTCGCCGATGTTTTCGCCGAGCGCCTCGCGGTAGCGCAAATAGGCGGAACGCCCCAGCACATCCACCTGCGCGCCCGCGTCGTTGATGTAGTACTCGCGGGTAACGTCGTAGCCGGCGAAGGCGAGAAGGCTCGCCAGCGCATCGCCGAACACCGCGCCACGGCAATGGCCGACATGCATCGGACCGGTCGGATTGGCGGAGACGTATTCGACGTTGACCTTGCGGTCGCCGCCGATGTTGCTACGGCCATACCGGGAGCCGGTGTCGAGAATGCTGCCCAACGCGTCGATCCAGACCGCCGGCCGCAAGGTCATGTTGATGAAGCCGGGACCGGCGACATCGACGGACGCGACCAGTGGATCGGCGCGCAAGTCGGCTGCGATCTTCTCCGCCAGATCGCGCGGCTTGGCCTTGGCTTCCTTCGCCAGCACCATGGCGGCGTTGGTGGCCATGTCGCCGTGGGAGGCATCCTTCGGCGGCTCCACCACGACCCGCGACAGATTGATGTCCGCCGGCAACACCCCCTTGGCGACCAGAGCGCGGCAGACCCCTTGCACCCGCGCAAGCAGGTTGGCGAAAGGATGCGGTGCGGAGACTGGATCGGCCATTGAATTGCTCGGAGGTTCGAATTTGCTTGGACTGGTGAGGGTGATGCAGCTTCTGGCCGCGCAAGACGGCGATATCAAGCTAACAATATGAAGCCCTTGGCGCCGCCTAACGCAAATCCGGGGTCGAGTCAAAAATCCGCCGGTGTTCGGTCAACGCATAGAGGTCCGTCATCCCGGCGATGTAGTTGCAGACGCGCCGGGCGAAATCGCCTTCCGGCTCATGCCCGCCGGGTGGCAGCCATTCGGCCGGCATGTCGGCCGGGACCGCCCGGTAATGCGCGAACAGATTGCTCACCACCCGCTCGGCATCGCCCATCACCCGCATCACGCGCGGATGGCGGTACATATGCCGCTTCAGGAACGCCTTGATGGCCGCTTCCTCCCCTGTCATCTCCGCCGTGAAGGCCACCAGTGTACCCGCATGATGGCGCACCTCGTCGACGCTGGCGGGTTTTGCTGCGGCCAGACGCGCGCGCGTCTCGGTCACCACCGCACCGATCAGGCAGGAAATCAGTTCGCGGATCAGTTCGGCCCCGAACCGTGGTTCCGCCAGCCCCGGATAGCGCGCGGCCGTGGTCTCGATCAGGCGTGCCAGCAGCGGCACCGCCTTCAGGTCGGCGATGCTGAACAGTCCGGCGCGCAACCCATCATCCATATCGTGGGCGTCATAGGCGATATCGTCGGCGACGGCGGCGACCTGCGCTTCCAGCGAGGCGAAGCTCCACAATTCGAGATCGTAGCTGGCATTGAACTCGGCGATCCCTACCGGCAGCTTGTGGTCGGCATCGGGCCCGCAGCGATCCAGTAGCGGACCGTTGTGTTTGACGATGCCTTCCAGCGTCTCCCAAGTCAGGTTGAGGCCATCGAAGGTCGGATAGCGATGCTCCAGCGCCGTCACCACCCGGAGCGCCTGCGCGTTGTGGTCGAAGCCGCCGAAATCCTTCAGGCAACGGTCCAGCGCGCGCTCCCCGGCGTGACCGAACGGCGGGTGACCGAGATCGTGAGCCAGCGCCAATGTCTCGGTCAGGTCCTCGTCCAGCCCGAGTTGCCGCGCCAGCGCGCGGGCAATCTGGGCCACTTCCAGCGAATGGGTCAGCCGGGTGCGGTAATGGTCGCCCTC
>JAFKKL010000064.1 GCA_017305595.1 Hyphomicrobiales bacterium
GGGCCGTGTGTTGCCGTCGGCGATGAACTTGCCGGTTTCCTCGTAGGGCATGAAGCCGAGATCGCCGAGGCCGTAGAGCGGCAGATGCGCGAAGGCGTCGTAGATCATCAGGTGATCGACGTCCTTGTGCGTGATGCCGGCTTCCTTGAACGCTAAGGGACCCGCCACCTTGAAGGCGCGCGAGGAATCGAACGTCTCCATCTGGCTGACCATCGGCGTCTCGACGCTCTCGCCGGTGCCGAGAATGTAGACGGGCTTGCGCGGAAAATCCTTGGCGCGATCCGCCGAGGTGAGGATCAGCGCGCCGCCGCCGTCGGTGACAAGGCAGCATTGCAGCAGGCGGAACGGATAGGCGATCATCCGCGAGTTGAGCACATCGGCGACGGTGATCGGGTCCTTCATCATCGCGCGCGGATTCTTCGCTGCCCATTCGCGCTGCGCCACCGCGACGGAGGCGATCTGCTCATGCGTGATGCCGTAGGTCTTCATGAAGCGCAGCACCGGGATCGGGAACATGCTCGGCGGGCCGTAAACGCCGAACGGCGCCTCGAACTGGCCGTTGAGACTCGACGGCGGCGTGTAGCGTGGTTGCTTGCCGATCATCGACTTGCCGCTCTCGGCATGCGTGATCAGCACCGTCTTGCACAGGCCGGCTTCGATGGCGGCGGCGGCGTGGCGGACATGCAGCATGAACGAGCAGCCGCCGACCGAGGTGCCGTCGACCCATGTCGGCGTGATGCCGAGATAATGCGCGATCTGCTGCGGCGTCTCGACCGCCGTTGCGATGCCGTCGATGTCCGAGAGTTTCAATCCGGCGTCGGCGATGGCGTTGAGCGCCGCGTCCGCGTGAAGCTGGATCTGCGACATGTCGGGAATGACGCCGAGCTTGGTGGTTTCCGCCGCGCCGACCACGGCGACTTGATTGCGTCGCATGAGTTTAAGCCTTTGCCGGAGCGAACAGGGGGAGGGTGATGGCGTCGTCGAGTTTCTCGAATGTCACCTTCAGCGGCATGTCGAGCACCAGCGCTTCCGGTGTCTGCGGACAATCGACGATGTTGGTCATCATGCGCGGGCCTTCTTCCAGCGTCACCACGGCGATGGCGTAAGGCGGGGTGAAGCCCGGTGCGGGCGGTCGATGATTGATGACGTAGCTGTATAGCGTCGCCTTGCCGCTCGCCGGGAACACCGAGACCTTGCGCGAGGCGCAGGACGGACAGAACGGGCGCGGCGGGAAATAGACGTGATCGCAGGCGTCGCAGCGTTGCAGGCGCAATTCGCCGGCCTTGGTGCCATCCCAGAAGTGCTGCGTTTCCGGCGTCGGAATGGGGCGCGCGCGCGCGGCTTCGGCCATATCTCGTTTCCTCTTTTGTCATGGCGCGGATCGCTCGGGTCCGTGCATGGCAATCTTGATGCGCCATTTTTCCGCCCAGCGTCAACGCTCCGGCGGCGAGCGACGGGCAGATATGCCGACGGCGTTGAGCCGTCCGCGAGACGGAATTGGCCATGGCATCTTGCCGCTACGATTGGCGGCGTGGGCTGCGAGACCTGCAAAAGATACCTTGCCAGCCGGCCTTGCATCCGGCAAATGCAAGACGATAGATTGTCGCAGCGCTATTCTGACGCATGACAGTCTGACACATAACAAGAACAATCCGGGAGGAAAGAGATGCTGAAATCAGCAATTGCGGCTTTGGGCTTGGGGATGGCCATGGGCATGTCCCTGGCGTCGCCGGTTCTGGCGGCGGATGCACCGTCGGAGATCAAGCTCGGGACGCTCTACGCCTCGTCGGGCCGCTACGCCTCGATCTCGATGCCGGTCCATGCCGGGCTGAAACTCTGGGTGGAACAAAAGAACGCCGAGGGCGGCGTCTATGTGAAGGCGTTCGACAAGAAAATCCCGATCAAGCTGATCGCCTATGACGACCAGAGCAACACGGCGACCGCCTCGACGCTCTACAATCAGCTCATCACCCAGGACAAGGTCGATCTCTTCGTGGCGGATTCCGGCTCGGTGCTGACCGCGCCGGCGGTGACCATCGCCCGCGACCACAAGATGTTCCTGTTCGACCAGACCGGCACCGGCGGCAGCTTCTTCTCCAAGGATAATCCGTATATCGCGCTGATGTCGGACCCGGTTTCCACCATCTGGCCGAAGCCGATCGCCGACTTCCTGACCAAGGACGGCCCCGCGCTCGGTATCAAGCGCGTCGCGATCCTGTATTCCACTAACGAATTCACCGGCACGCAGGCCAATTCGCTGCGCAAGTTCATCAAGGACGCCAACGCGCCGATCGAGATCGTCTACGATCAGGGCGTGCCGACCGAGACCACCAACTACACGGTGATCCTCAACAATATTCGCGCCGCGAAGCCGGACGCAGTGATCCACCTCGGCTACGCACCGAACGACATCGCCTTCCTGCGCAACGTGCAGGACGTCGGCATCAAGTTCAACATGCTGTTCTGCATCTATCCGGGCCTTGAAACCGAACTGCTGGAGAAGAACGTTGGCGCCAAGGGCTTGCAGCACGTCTTCACTTACGTGCCGCCGTCCGAGATGGCCTATCCGGTCAATTTCGGCATGAACATCGCCGACTATCGCAAGGCGTGGGACAAGAAGTACTCCGACGGCAAGATCGAGTTCGGCTTCAACGCGGTGGCTGGCTACACCACGGCGCTGGTGATCGAGAAGACGCTGTCGGAAGCCGCCAGCCTCGATCAGATGGATCTGCGCAAGGCGGTGTTCGGCCTGTCCGGCAAGCTCAAGACGCTCGACGGCACCTTTGCGCTCGACGAGACCGGCGGGCAGATCGGCGAACTGACGCCGCTCGGCCAACTCGAACTCAACGACCATGGCCACATCAAGTTCGTCGCGGTCTATCCGCACGAGGTCGCCACCGGCAAGCCGGTCTATCCGAGGCCGTAAGCCAAGCTGAGAGCCGTCACCCTGAGGTGCTGTCGCGCAGCGACAGCCTCGAAGGGCGACGGCCCCATCCTTCGAGGCTCGCTTCGCTCGCACCTCAGGATGACGCCGCCGCATAAATCGCAGCTCCATCGTACCTTGGTTCAAGGTCCCCGCCAGACCGACGCAACGGAGACTTGATGCTGGCCTATCCGCTCATCGCCGGAGTTCTGTTCGGGCTGTATTTCAGCCTGCTCGGAATCGGGTTGAATCTGGTGTTCGGCGTCATGCGCATCGTCAATCTGGCGCATGGCGATTTCCTGATGCTGGGCGCGTTCGTCGCGTTCGGCGTGTTCTACCTTCTCGGGCTCGATCCGCTGCTGGCGGTGCCGCTGGCGTTCGTGCTGTTTGTCATCGTCGGCATCGTGCTGTACGGCCTGCTGGTGCCACGCCTGCAACAGTCGCGCGATCCGGAAATGCTGTCGATCATCCTGTTCTTCGGCCTGTCGCAGGTGATCGAGGCGCTGGTGACCATTGCCTTCGGCACCAGCGAGCGCTCGATCCCGAGCCGTGAACTCGGCAGCCTGATGACCGCTGCCGCCAAGGCGCTCGGCGCCAAGCCCGAGGGCGGGCCGGTGGACATTCTCGGCCAGTCGTTTCCGGCGGCGTGGGTGATCTCGGCGGTGGTGAGCGTCATCGCCATCGGCCTTGTCTATGTCTATCTCTACCGCACCCGGCTTGGCACCCTGACGCGTGCGGTGATGTCGCGCCGCGATGAAGCGTTCGCCACCGGCATCAATGTCGATCGCGTCTGCGCGGCGGCCTTCGGCATCGGGCTTGGCCTTGCCGCGATTGCCGGCGTGTTCGCGCCGTTCATGTTCGGCTCGGTGACGCCCGCGTTCGGAGCGGATGCGACGGTGACGGCCTTCGTCATCGTGGTGCTTGGCTCGCTGGGCAATCCGCTCGGCACTGCGCTGGGCGGCGTCGTCTACGGCATCTGCTACATGCTGGTGCAGACCTTCCTGTCGTCGTGGGCGGACCTGTTGCCCTATGTGCTGTTGATCCTCGTCCTGCTGCTGCGGCCAAGCGGGCTGTTGGGAAGGAAGGTGCGCGTTGCCTAAAATCCTTCTGCCTTTGACGAAAGCAAAGATCGTCATGCGCGGACTTGATCCGCGCATCCATCTTTTTTCGGAAAGTGGATGGATTGCCGGGTCAAGCCCGGCAATGACGTCCCGCAATGCGTTTGGCGAAACATGAAACACGACACTTTCATACGCCACCTGCTGTTGATCGTCGCGCCGCTGATCGCCGCTTTCGCGATCCTGCCGGGCGTCTACGACAATCACCTGCTGCTGTTCAACTTCGTGATCTTTCTGATCCTCGCGCAGGGCGTGAACATCATCTACGGCTTCACCGGGTATCTGCCGTTCGGCTATGTCGGTTTTTTCGGGGCGGGGGCTTACGGCTTCGCCATCATGGTGATGCACTTTCAGACGCCGGCGCCGCTGGCGGTGCTGGTCGCTGGTGTGGTCGGCGTGTTGCTGGGTCTGTTGCTGACGCCATTGCTGCGGCTGTCGGGTGCATACTTCGCCATCGCCAATCTGGCGGCGGCGCTCGCGGTCCTGCACTTCGTCGCCAATCCGGCGCTGGAGTCGATTACCAAAGGGCCGTACGGCGTCGCGCTCAACGGCACCTTCAATCCGACGCTCGCTTATGTGGGCGCGGTGATCATCCTGGCGCTGACGCTCGGCATTGTGGTGTTCCTGCGCAACTCCAGTTTCGGCATGGCGTTGCAGGCGGTGCGCGAGGACGCGGTGAGCGCGGCAATGGCCGGCGTCAATGTGGTGAAGATGCGGGTGATCGCGTGGCTGGCGTCGGCGCTGGTCGCGGGCCTCGCCGGCGGCGTGTTCGCCTGGTACGTCTCGGTGTTCTATCCCGACAACGTGTTCAGCAGCGACTTCAGCATCTTCGCCATCGTGTTCGCACTGTTCGGCGGGGTTGCGACCATCATGGGGCCGATCGTCGGTGTCGTGATCCTCTACGGCATCTACAACCTGATCGGCTTCACCACGCCGCAGTATTTCCAATTGATCTATGGCGTGCTGATTATGGCGCTGGTGCTGTTCCTGCCGGCCGGTCTGGTGTCGCTGGCAACGCGGCGAGGCTGGAATGTCCCCTGACGCCAAGCCCATTCTCACCGTCAACGGACTGGTCAAGCGCTTCGGCGGCTTCCATGCGCTGGACGGCCTGAGCTTCCACGTCTCGTCGGGCGAAATCCTCGGATTGGTCGGCCCCAACGGGTCGGGCAAGACTACCGCAATAAATGTGATTTCCGGACTTTATGCACCGGACGGCGGCACGCTGACTTACGACGGCGCGTCGATCGGCGGCATGGCGTCGCACAAGCTGGTTCATCGCGGCATCAACCGCACCTTCCAGATTCCGAAACCGTTTCTGTCGCTCACCGTGCGGCAGAATGTCGAGGTGGCGTTGGCTTATGGTCGTGCTGAGGTCGCGCCGCCGGCGTTGTCCGATTTGCTCGAACAATATCATCTGGCCGAACTTGCCGACCGTCCCGCCGCCGATCTCAACAGTTCGCAGCAGAAGATGCTCGATCTGGTGCGCGCGCTGGCGACGCGGCCACGGTTGCTGTTGCTTGACGAACTCGCGGCCGGTCTCAATCCAACCGAACTCGACTGGATCGCCGGGCACATCAAGGCCCTGGCGCAATCCGGCCTCGCGATCATCGTCGTCGAGCATCTGATGGGCTTCATCGAGCAAATCACCGACCGCGTGATCGTGATGAATGCCGGCAAGGAAATTTTCGAGGGGACGCTCGCGGTGGCCGTCAAGGTGCCGCAGGTGATCGAGGTATTTCTCGGAGGCGAACATGGCGCCTGAAGCCGCATCGTTGTTGGACGCGAAGGGCGTCGATGCCGGCTACGGCACCATGCAGGTGTTGTGGGGCGTCGATCTCGACGTGCGGCCGGGTGAAACCGTGCTGCTGCTCGGTGCCAACGGCGCGGGCAAGACGACGTTCCTCAAATCGCTGGTCGGATTAATTGATACGCGTCAGGGCCACATCGCGCTCGGCGGCCGCGACGTGACGCGGATGCGCTCCAGCGACCGGATGCGGCTCGGTATGACCTATATGTCGGAGCTGGCGGTGTTTCCCGATCTGTCGATCGAGGAAAACCTGAAAGTCGGCGCGCAGGCGCTCGGCCACGCCAATCCCGGCGCGCGCACCGAAGAACTCTACGGCCTGTTTCCGGTGCTGCGCGAAAAGCGCCGCAACGCGGCCTCGACGCTCTCGGGTGGCCAGCGGAAGATGCTCGGCATCGCCAAGGCGCTCGCGGCGGAGCCGAAATTGCTGGTGATGGACGAACCATCCGCCGGCCTCTCGCCGCTTCTGGTCAAGGAAGTGCTTCAGGTGCTGAGCCGCCTGCAAGGTCAGGGGCTGGCGCTTCTGATCGCCGAGCAGAACATCGGCTTCCTCGAAGTCGCGACGCGGGTGTTCGTGCTGGAAGGCGGCCGCATCCGCTTTTCCGGCACCGTCGCCGAGATGAGCGACAATGAAGCATTGCGCCGGGCCTATTTCGGTTTGAAGTAGTTTCCGCTAAGACCGAACCCAAGATCAACAAGAACGGGTGCGGCGATGGGCGGCGGAAGCGATCTCACGGCATTGACGGTTGCGGAACTGGCGGGGATGCTCGCGCAGCGCAAGATTTCTTCCGTCGAACTCACCGACGCGAGTCTGGCGCGGATCGCGCGCCACAATGAAGCGCTGCACGCCTTCATCGCGATCTATGCGGAGGAGGCGCGCGCCGCTGCGAAGGCCGCCGATCTGGCGCGCGGTGCTGGCTATGCGCTGGGGCCGCTGCACGGCATTCCGTTTGGCCTGAAAGATCTTGTCGATCTCGAAGGCAAGGTGACCACCGGCGGCTCGAAGGTCTGGGACAAGCGGGTGTCGCCTGCGACCGGCACCCTGGCGCGCACATTGGCTGCGAACGGCATGATCGTCGCAGGCAAGACCCACACGGTGGAATTCGCGTTCGGCGCATGGGGCACCAACCAGCACATGGGCGCGCCGCGTAATCCGTGGGATATGCGCGAAGCGCGCACGCCCGGCGGCTCGTCCAGCGGCTCGGGCGTCGCGGTGGCGGCGCGGCTGGTGCCGTGGGCGGTCGGGACCGACACTGGCGGCTCGGTGCGGATTCCTTCGGCGCTGTGCGGCATCACCGGATTGAAGACCACGATAGGGCGGGTGGCGACCGACGGCATCCTGCCGCTCTCGACCACGCTCGACACGCCGGGCCCGCTGGCGCGCAGCGCCACGGACACCGCGATCCTGTTCGCGGCGATGCGCGGCGCCGATGCGCGCGCGATCGAAGCCGTTCTCAACGGCCCGCCGCCGCGCGGCGTTAAAGGCTTGCGACTGGCGCGGATGCCCGACAACGAGCGCGACGTCTGCGAACCGGCCGTACTCGATGCATACGACGCGTCGCTGGCGCAACTGGCTGACATGGGGGCGGAGATCGTCGACGTCGTGCTGCCGTTCCGCATCAAGGATTTCGGCGCGCTGACCGGTCGCCTGATCGCGGCGGAAGGCTATTCGTTCCTGAAAGAGATCATCGACGATCCCGCCGCGCCCGTGGACGAAGCCGTGCGCGCGCGCTTTGCGGTGGCGCGGACCATGACGGTGACGGACTATCTGCGGCTGCTGCGCGAGCGCGAGGCGATGAGCGCAGCCGCCGACGTGGCACTCGCCGATGTCGATGCGCTGCTGACGCCGACCACGCCGATGACCGCGCATCCTACCGCGACCGCCGAACAGCAGAACATTGTGCCCTCGCACTTCACACGCATGGCGAATTTCCTTGGCCGCTGCGCGCTGGCGGTGCCGAACGGCTTCTCTCCAACAGGGTTGCCGACCTCGCTGCACATCGTCTGCGCCGCCAATAGCGAAGCGATGGCGCTGCGCATCGGCCGTGCCTATCAGACCGTCACCGACTGGCATCGTCGCGCGCCGTCGCTCGACGCGATTGCGTGAGGTGCTGATGCGGACCATCAGAATCGGATCCGGCGCGGGCTATTCGGGCGATCGCATCGAGCCCGCGGTCGAACTCGCGGAAAAGGGCGACATCCAGTATCTGGTGTTCGAATGTCTCGGCGAGCGCACCGTGGCGCTGGCGCAGCGGGCGCGGTTGAAAAATCCCGATGATGGGTTTGATCCATTACTGGAAGCGCGAATGCGCGCGGTGCTGCCGCCCTGCGCAAAGAACGGTATCAAGATTGTCACCAACATGGGCGCGGCCAATCCATGGGCGGCGGCGCGCAAGACCGCGCAGATCGCGGCGTCGCTCGGGCTGTCGCGGTTGAAAATCGCGGCGGTGATGGGCGACGACGTGCTGGAGGCGTGCAAGCAGCACGACCTGCCGCTGCTCGAAATTGACGGTACGCTGAAGACGCTCGGCAATCGCATCGTGTCCGCCAACGCCTATCTCGGCGCGGAGCCGATGGCGGCGGCGCTGAAAGCGGGGGCTGATATCGTCATCACCGGCCGCGCCTCCGATCCGGCGCTGTTTCTCGCGCCGATGGTCGACGCATTCGGCTGGCCGATGGACGACTGGGATTTGCTCGGGCGCGGCACCGTCGCCGGGCATTTGCTGGAATGCGCCGGGCAGATCACCGGCGGCTATTTCGCCGATCCCGGCTTCAAGGATGTCGTTGGGCTTGCGCGGCTCGGCTTTCCCATCGGCGAGGTGAGCGAGGACGGCGGCCTCGTGATTACTAAGGTCGCGGGCTCCGGCGGCGAAGTGTCGGCGCGCACCTGCAAGGAACAGTTGCTTTACGAGGTGCACGATCCGGCGCGCTACATGCAGCCGGATGTCGTTGCGGATTTCTCGCAAGTCACGGTCGAGGAGATCGGTCCGGATCGCGTGCGCGTCTCGGGCGGGCGCGGCACGCAGCGTCCCGACACGCTGAAAATCTCGGTCGGTTATGTCGACGGCTACATCGGCGAGGGGCAGATGTCCTATGCCGGACCGGGCGCGGAAGCCCGTGCGCGGCTGGCGCTGGAGATCGCGCGCGAGCGGCTCAAGCTCACAAAGGTCGAGGCCAGCGAATGGCGCTTCGATCTGATCGGCATCGATGCGCTGCACGGCGAACGACGCTCGCATGGCGGCGCGCCTTACGAGGTGCGCGTGCGCGTCGCCGGCCGCACCGATACATTAGCAGAAGCGGTACGGATCGGCGACGAAGTGGAGACGCTTTACACCAATGGCCCGGCGGGCGGCGGCGGCGCGTTCAAGTCGGCGCGGGATATCGTCGCGGTTGCCTCGGTGCTGCTGCCGCGCGATCTGGCCGCGCCGCAAGTCCGTTTCGTGGAGGCGTGAATGGCGAAGCTGCGCGACATTGCCCACTCCCGCACCGGCGACAAGGGCAACATTTCCAACATCTCGGTGATCGCTTTCGATGCGCGGCATTACCCGCTGCTGTGCGAACAGGTGACGCCCGCGCGCGTCAAGGCGCATTTCGATGGCATCGTATTCGGCGAGGTGGTGCGCTACGAACTGCCCAACATCGCCGCGCTGAATTTCGTGCTCGATCAGGCGCTGGGCGGCGGCGTGACGCGATCGCTGGCGCTCGATGCGCATGGCAAATCGCTCAGTTCTGCGCTACTCGATCTGGAAATCGAGCTGCCGCCGGATCATGATCGTGGCGTAGCCTAGAAAAGCCATCCCTCCAGCGAGTTTATATGATGTTGAACACTCCGACCCTCGATTCCCTTGCCGCCGATCTCGAAGCCGGGCGCACCACGGCGCGCGCGCTGGTGGAGGATTGCCTCGCCAAAATCGCCGACAAGAACGGCGAGGGCGCGCGGACCTTCATCTCCGTCGATGTCGAGGGCGCGAAAGCCGCTGCCGACGCCATGGACACGTTGCGCAAGGCGAACGCCGCGCCGTCGCGTTTCGCCGGCATTCCGATCTCGATCAAGGACCTGTTCGACATCAAGGGCCAGCAGACCCGCGCCGGCTCCAAGGCGCTCGACGATACGCCGCCGGCCGCCGCCGACGCGACGGTGGTGGCCCGGTTGCGCCGGGCCGGCTTCGTGCTGATCGGCCGCAGCAACATGGTGGAGTTCGCCTATTCCGGTCTCGGCCTCAATCCGCATTACGGTACGCCGAAAAGCCCGTGGCGGCGCGATGTCGGCCATGTGCCCGGAGGTTCGTCCTCCGGCGCGGCGGTGTCGGTGACGGACGGCATGGCGCACGGCGCGCTTGGCACCGACACCGGCGGCTCGTGCCGGATTCCGGCGGCCTATTGCGGCATCGTCGGCTACAAGCCGACCGCACGGCGGATTCCGCTCGACGGCGGCGTGCCGCTGTCGTTCACGCTCGATGGTTACGGCCCGCTGGCGCGCAGCGTCGCCTGTTGCGTCACGCTCGATGCTGTCCATGCCGACGAGCCGATCAAGCCGGTGACGCCGCGCCCGATCAAGGGGATGCGGCTCGCGATCCCGACCACGGTGGCGTTCGATGAGATTGCCGACGACGTCGCGCAGACGTTCGAGCGCGCGGTGGCAAAATTGGCGCAGCAGGGCGCGGTGATCGAGCGCATCGCGGTGCCTGAGTTCGCGGACGTGGCGGTGCTCAACGCCAAGGGTGGTTTCTCCGGCGCGGAAGCCTGGGCCTGGCACCGCGCGCTGATCGCGCGGCGCGGCGCCGATTACGATCCGCGTGTCATCAGCCGTATCCGTCGCGGCGAAGGCCAGAGCGCCGCGGACTATGTCGATCTCCTTAAAGCTCGCAGCGCCATGATCGACGGCTTCGAGGCCCGCGTTGCGCCATACGATGCGCTGGTGATGCCGACCGTCGCCATCACGCCGCCGCGCATCGCCGACCTCGAGAAGGACGACGATGCCTATGCGAAGGCCAACGTGCTGTCGCTGCGCAACTGCACCTTGATCAACACCATCGACGGCTGCGCCATCACCTTGCCGATCCAGCGCGAAGGCGAAGCACCGGTCGGCCTGATGCTGGCGGCCTCCGGCGGCGCGGATCGCCGCATTTTCGAACTCGCTGCGGGCATCGAATCCGCTGTACGCGGCTGACGGGAAACGGGTGGCGGCGGCGCGGGCCGATGCGCATATCATCTGGTGTCTGTTTTCGGAGGCCATGACATGCCCAGCGCCCGCACCGCCCGCCTGATCGATCCGCCGCTGGCGCTCGATGCTATCGACTGGCAACGGGTCAGCGACGATCTCGATGCACGCGGCTGCGCGGTGATCGAGAACTTGTTGACGCCGCAGCAATGCGTCGATCTTGCCGCGCTCTATCCCGACGACACGCGTTTCCGCAGTCGTATCGTGATGGCGCGACACGGTTTTGGGCGCGGCGAATACAAGTACTTCAACTATCCGCTGCCGGACCCGATCGCGCATCTGCGTCCGGCGCTTTACGCGCCGCTGTCGCAGATCGCCAATCGCTGGAACGCGACCATGGGCATCGACGTGCGCTATCCGGCGACGCATGACGAATTTCTCGCGCGCTGCCACGAAGCGGGACAGACCCGGCCGACGCCACTGCTGCTGCAATACGTCACCGACGACTACAACTGCCTGCATCAGGACCTTTACGGCGAGCACGTGTTTCCGTTGCAGGTCGCGGTGCTGCTGTCGGAGCCGGGACGCGATTTCGCTGGTGGCGAATTCGTGCTCACCGAACAGCGGCCGCGGATGCAGTCGCGCGCTGAGGTGGTGTGGTTGACGCAGGGCGATGCGGTCGTGTTCGCCGTGCATCATCGGCCGGTACAGGGCACGCGCGGCTCGTATCGCGTCAACCTGCGGCATGGCGTCAGCCGGTTGCGCTCCGGCCGCCGTCATACCGTCGGAATCATTTTCCACGATGCGAAGTGAGTGAGGAACGCGGAGCGGTGACAACTTGACCGGCGATCTGTTCGCAGGCGTAGCGGAAGCTCAGCCGTCGCGCGAGACGATGGCGGAGGGCGCCGTGCTGCTGCGCGGCTTCGTGCTGGCGCGGCAGGACGAACTGCTCGCGGCGTTGCGCGAGGTGATCGCCGCAGCGCCGTTCCGCCATATGGTGACACCGAGCGGTTTCACGATGTCGGTGGCGATGACCAATTGTGGCAGGGTCGGCTGGGTGACGGACCGGCGCGGCTATCGCTACGATGTCAACGATCCCGAGAGCGGCCAACCGTGGCCGGCGATGCCGCCTGTGTTGTTGCAGCTGGCGCATGATGCGGCAGAGGCGGGTGGCTTCAAAAATTTCGTGCCGGATGCGTGTTTGATCAATCGCTACGTGCCGGGCGCGAAGATGTCGCTGCATCAGGACAAGGACGAGACGGATTTTTCAGCGCCCATTGTCTCGGTGTCGCTGGGAATACCCGCGACGTTTCTGTTCGGCGGCTTGAAGCGCAGCGACAAGACGCAACGTTATCGCTTAACCCACGGCGATGTCGTGGTGTGGGGCGGGCCGTCGCGCTTGTTTTATCATGGTGTCGCGCCGCTGGCAGAGGGTGAGCATCCATTGTTCAAGCGTCAGCGCATCAACCTGACATTTCGTAAGACGGCATAATCACCTCGATGAGGTAGCATCGTAGCCTGTGCATCGTTGTGCTGACATGCGCGTTGCGCGCTAGTCAGAATTTGGATCGTTCAATAGACTTCACGCTATCGCAAAACCGCGTGAGGAAAGAATGAAGCCTGTTACTGGTATTGCTGTTGCGCTTTTCGCTTTGGGACTGGTGACGCGTGTATCGGCGGAGCCGATCACCAAGCCGCTGAACATTGCGGTGCTCAACGACAAGAGTTCGGTATTCTCCGATGCCGGCGGTGTCGGCAGCGTGGCGGCGGCGCAACTCGCCATCGAGGACGTCGGCGGCAAGGTGCGGGGACAGCCGGTGGTGCTGCTGGCGCCCGATCATCAGAACAAGACCGACATCGGCGTCAACCTCGCGCGCAACCTTTATGACCAACAGGACGTGAGCGCGATCTTCGACATCGGCAACTCGTCGATCTCGCTCGCGGTGCAGGATCTCGCGCGCGAGCGCGGCAAGATCGTCGTGCATGTCGGCTCCGCCACCGCGGATGTGTTCGGCAAGGCGTGCTCGCCGACCGGTGCGATGTGGCTTTACGATACTTATTCGCTGGCGCAGGGCGTCGCGAAGTCGATCGTGCGGCAGGGTGGCGACACCTGGTTCTTCATCACCGCGGATTATGCGTTCGGCATCGCCATGCAGGCGGAAGTCTCGAAGGTGGTGACGGCGGCGGGCGGCAAGGTGCTGGGCTCGGTGAAGCATCCGGTCGGCACCATGGACTTCTCATCGTTTCTGCTCCAGGCGCAGGCCTCCGGCGCGAAGATCATCGCGCTCGCCAACGCGTCGGGCGACACCGTCACCAACATCAAGCAGGCGCGCGAATTCCAGATCGGTGAGGGCAAACAGAAGCTGGCGGTGCTGATCTATTACTTGACCTCGGTGCATTCGCTCGGGCCGGAGGCGATGCAGGGTGTGCAGTTTCTCTCGGGCTATTACTGGGATCATAACGACGCCAGTCGCGCTTTTGCCAAGCGTTTCGCGGCCAAGCACGGCGGCAAGATGCCGACCCACGCGCAGGCCGGCGTCTACAGCGCCGTGCTGCATTATCTCCGCGCGGTCGAAGCGGCCAACGACAACGACGGCCTGACCGTGATGCGCAAGATGAAGGCCACGCCGGTGAATGACTTCTTCGCGCCGGGCGCGCGCATTCGCGCCGACGGCCGGCTCATGAACGACATGCTGCTGGTGGAAGCCAAGGGCCCGAAGGACGTCAAGAGCGAGTGGGACCTGTTGACGGTCAAGGGCACCATCAAGGCCGAAGACATCATGCGACCGATCAGCGACGGCGGCTGCACCCGTCTCGATCCGCCGCCGACCTAAGGTGGTAATAGTTTCGTCATTGCGGGGAGCGTAAGCGACGAAGTAATCCAGACTTCTTAAAGAAAGACTGGATTGCTTCGCTTCGCTCGCAATGACGGATTACAAAGCGATTTGCTTTTTGACGGGAATACCTATCCGTCATGCCCGGCCTTGTGCCGGGCATCCACGCCCTCCTTGTTTGAATCGAAGGTAAGGACGTGGACGGCCGGGACGAGCCCGGCCATGACGCGTTGTTGCTTCTATCTGAATGACACTTGCTTGAGATCGCGTCGGCGCTACTCGTCTACTGCCGCTATTCGTCCACCACACCGTTGCGCAGGATGCCGAGGCCGTCGGCTTCCACCTCGATCAGGTCGCCGGGCTTGAGGAAGCGCGGCGGGTCGAAGCGGGCGCCGGCGCCGGTCGGCGTGCCAGTGACGATCACATCTCCCGGCACCAGCGTGGTGAATGTCGAGATGTAGTTGATGATGTAGCGGAAGCTGAAGATCATCCGCTTGGTGCGGTCGCTCTGCCGCGTCTCGCCGTTGACGCGCGTGGTCAGCGCAATATCCGCGATCTGCGCTTCGTCGGTGTAGGGCACCAGCCACGGGCCGAGGCTTCCGGTGGAATCGAAGTTCTTGCCCTGCGTCACGTTGAACTTGGCGTGGCGCACCCAGTCGCGGATGGTGCCTTCGTTGCACAGCGTCAGTGCTGCAATATGGTCGAGTGCGTCGCGCTCGGCGATGTGGCGGCCGGGTTTGCCGATCACGATCACCACTTCGCCTTCGTAGTCGAGTTGCGGCGATGCCTTCGGCCGTACCAGCGGCGTGTCGTGACCCACGAAGGAGCGCGGTGTGCGCATGAACATGCTGGGATAGGGCGGCGCGTCCTTGCCGTCCTTGTATTCGGCGTTGCGGTCCGGATAGTTGATGCCGATGCAGATGATCTTTTCCGGCGCGGGGATCGGCGGCTGCCAGGTGACGGTGTCGAGTGCGACATCGGACGAACGTCCGGCGGCATCGTCGGCGAGTTTCATCAGCGCGCCGTCGGCGATCGCTTCGCGCAGCGTCGGAAACGTCTGGCCGAAACGCGCCGAGAGATCGACAATGCCGGCGTCGGTCACCGCGCCGTAGCGGGTCGCGCCGTTAGTCGCGCCTTGGGCGGTGAAGGTGGCGAGGCGAGGACGGGTCACAGCAGCCATGTCCTCAATCCGCCACGATCACATCGGCCTTGAATTTCGCGTCGCGCACGGCTTGGCCGACGAAGGGCGAACCTTCCTCGAACCACGAGCGCGGCGCGGGCGAGCCCCACAACGTCTGGCGGCGCGGATCGCGCAACGACCAGCGCAGCGGCTCGTGGTCGTGATCCATGGTGTTGTAGTCGCTGGTGTAGATCTCCAGCCGATGGCCGTCGGGATCGCGCACGTAGAGGAAGAACGCGTTGGAGATGCCGTGGCGGCCGGGGCCGCGCTCCATGTTGGCGAGGTAGCCGCACGACGCCATCACGTCGCACAGGTGCAGGATGTTCATCGCGGTCGGCACCCAGTAAGCGAAATGGTGCAGGCGCGGACCCTTGCCGTTGGTGATGGCGAAGTCGTGGACGTTGCCCTTGCGATGCATCCAGGCGGCGGCGATGCGGCCGTTCGGGCCGTCTTCCTCGGCGTATTCGGTGAGGCGGAAGCCGAGCCGGGCGTAAAAATCCACCGTGTCCTGCACCTCGGCGGCGAACACGTTGAAGTGGTCGAGCCGCTGCGGATGGCAGCCCTTGTAAAGCTCATAGCGGCGCAGCAGGTGCGGCCGCTTCTCCATGGTCGCGTAGAGTTCGATGCGGTAGCCGAACGGATCGGTGAATTGCAGGGTGCGGCCCTGGAACGGCACATCGGCGAAGGCGTGCTCGATCTTGTTCGCCGCCATGAAGGCGGCAGCCTTGTCGAGGTCCTTGTCGTTGCCGACCTTGAAGCCGAGCCGGTTGCAGGCGGCGACTTGCGCCTTGCGCAGCACCAGCGAGTGATGCTGATGCTCCTCGGAGCCGCGCAGATAAACCACGTCGCGATCGGCGTCCTCGACGTGCAGACCGATGATGGTCTCGTAGAATTTGCGGCTGGCGTCGAGGTCGGTGACGTCGAGCACGGCGTGGCTCGAGCGGAGGACGTTGAACGGCGGATCGAAGACGTGCTGCGGAACCGGCATGATGGTTTTTCCAGAATGCGTTGAGATGATACTCGCTTGGTGGTGTCGTGAGGTCGTTGATCCGGATCAAACGATGGATTCAACCGGACGTGTTTTGCTTCGCCAGATGCTGGTGGATGTTGTTGCGTTTCCAGCTCATGTCCTTGTCGTTGATCTGCATGTCGAACGACAGGGCGAACGGCATGGCCGCGAAGGCCGGTTCGAGGAATTGCGACAGCGCCTTGAAGATGTGCTCGCCGGCGCGCTGCCGCGTCGGCAGGTCGCGGCCTTCGCCGAGCCGCAGCACCATGGCGAGAAAGCCCATGTCGGGGTTGCCGTCGGCGATGGCGTAGTGCTCGCAGCGGATGGCGCGGACGCGGATGCCGCCGAGCGGAAAGATGCCGGTCTCGACCGCCGCCTTGCGCACCACCTCGACGGCGGCGGCGATATCGATCCGGGGTTCCAGATTGGCCGAGTATTCCAGCGTGAAATGTGGCATGTCGCTCTATGCTCGCGTGATCGACACCGCCGCCGCTACGATATCGAGATAACCGGTTGCCGCGCGATAACGGCGGCAAATGCCAGCCCGAAATGGTTGCCTTGAACGACGGGTCCGGAATATGATTAACATGTTAAATGAAATCTGGCAATCAGCCGATGCCGAAAACCGGAGAGGTGGATCGGGCGTGCCATGGATACGTTACGCAGGAGGCCCGCGCCGATGCCGGTGAACAAGCCAGCCGCCCGAAACGGTGCCAGTCCGCGCAAGGCCGCCGCGCGTGCCGAACAGGCTGCCGCCGAGGTATCGCGCGACATGCCGATGCGCGAATTCTCCCGCTCGTTGCCGATGGCGCTGATGCGCGCGCGCGAAGCAGTGATGCGTCACTTCCGTGCTTCGCTACGCAATCATGGGCTGACCGAACAGCAATGGCGCATTCTGCGCGCCCTCGGCGGGGTGGAGGCCATCGAAGTCACAGAACTGGCGCGTCTGGCCTATCTGCTTGGCCCCAGCCTGTCGCGCATTCTGCGCGATTTGGAGCAACGCGGCCTGATCGAGCGCCGCAGCGTCAAGACCGATCTGCGGCGCGGCCTCGTCTCGATCAGTCCCGAGGGACTGCGCTTAATCGAAGCTGTCGCGCCGTCGTCGGAAGCGATCTACGCGGAGATGACCCGGCGCTATGGCGCGGATCGGCTCGCCGCGCTGCACGAGATGTTGAGCGCGCTGGAGGCAAGCCTCGCCGATATGCCGCTGCCCGGCAACGGTCACATCAAGGACGAGGACGATGACGCATCCCTGTAGCCGCAAAAATGCATGACCGGCGAAAACGTTGTCTGCTGCAAGATAAATGAGAGGGATGCATCGGGCTTTGCTTAGGTCGCGAGCATGGACAGGCGGGCGCGTTTTCGCGCAAACTGACCTTCAACAAAATCAACAACGGGAGTGAACGCCGCGCCATGGTGACCGTGCAGGTTGAGAAGCTGATCGATTTCGTCGCCGATGTGTTTGCCCATGCCGGCTCGTCGCAGGAAGAAGCCAAACGGATCGCGACCTATCTCACCACCGCCAACCTGACCGGCCACGACAGCCACGGCGTCATCCGCGTGCCGGTCTATGTGCGCTGGAAGGGCTTGGGCGCGGTGGTGCCGGATCAGACGGTCGATCTGGTGGTGGATACGCCGTCGCTCGCGGTGGTGGACGGCAAGTTCGGCTACGGCCAGACCGTCGGGCCGCAGGCGGTGAAACTCGGCATCGAGAAGTGCAAGGCGAGCGGGCTCGCGGCGGTGGCGCTGCGTAATGCCGGCCACATCGGCCGCATCGGCGATTGGGCCGAGATGGCGGCGGCGGAAGGGCTCGTCTCGATCCACTTCGTCAACGCCGCAGGTTCGATTTTGGTCGCGCCCTATGGTGGCGTCGAGCGGCGGTTGTCCACCGCGCCGTATTGCGTCGGCATTCCGCGCAAGGGACAGCGGCCGATCGTGCTCGACTTCGCCACCTCGATCGTCGCCGAGGGCAAGGTGCTGGTGGCAAGCCGTGGCGGCAAGAAGCTGCCGACCGGTGCGCTGATCGATGCCGACGGCACGCTGAGCGAAGACCCGCATGTGCTTTACGGGCCTTACACGCAGGACGGCACCCGCGATCACTCGCAGGGCAAGGGTGCGATCCGCGCCTTCGGCGATCACAAGGGCTCGGGGCTGGCGCTGATCTGCGAATTGCTCGGTGGCGCGTTGACCGGCACCGGCGCCACCGCGCCGAACCGGCGCTTCGCCAACGGCATGCTGGCGATCTACATCGATCCGAAGCGGATCGATCCTGCCAATTTCTTCGACGGCGAGATGGCGCGCTATGTCGATTACTACAAGGACACCAAGCCGGTGAAAGGTAACGACGGCGTGCTGATCCCCGGCGATCCGGAAGCGCGGACGAGGGCCGAGCGCACCGCGAACGGCGTGCCGCTGCCGGACGACACCTGGGCCGCCATCGTCAACACCGCGCGCGAAGTCGGCGTCAGCGAGGCGGCGATCGCCAAGGCGACCGCATCATAGCGGCAGGAACAACTTTCCAACACTCCGCGCGAGCCATCCGCAATTTCGAACACTCATTCCCATCATCGAGAGGACAACGGGCACATGGCCAACAACGTCAAGAAACTCTGGGCTGAAGGCAAGGCCGTGGTGAACGGCTGGCTGGCGATCCCATCGGGATTTTCCGCCGAAGTGATGGCGCAATGCGGTTTCGACAGCGTCACCGTGGACATGCAGCACGGCGTACAGGACTATCAGTCGATGGTGCAATGCTTCCAGGCGATGCAGGCGCATCCGGTAACGCCGATGGTGCGCGTACCGTGGAACGAGCCGGGCATCATCGGCAAGGTGCTCGACGGCGGCGCTTACGGCGTGATTTGCCCGATGATCAATACCAAGCAGGAAGCCGAGAACTTTGTCTCCTACTGCAAGTATCCGCCGCGCGGCACCCGCAGCAACGGGCCGATCCGCGCCGGGCTCTACGGCTCCTCCAGCGGCTATCAGACCACCGCCAACGAGGAGACGCTGTGCATTCCGATGATCGAGACCAAGACGGCCGTGAAGAACATGACGGCGATCCTCGATGTCGAAGGCATCGCCGGCGTCTATGTCGGCCCGTCCGATCTCGGCTTCTCTTATGGTCTTGTGCCGAAGCTCGATCGCGACGAGCCGGAGATTCTGAAGATCTACGACAAGCTGATCAAGGAATGCAGCAAGCGCGGCATCTCGGCCGGTATCCATTGCAGCGGCCCGGCCGGCGCGCTGCGAGCCATCAACATGGGCTTCAAGCTGGTGACGCTGCTCAACGACAGCGGCATCATGGCCACCGGCGCGCGCGCATGGGTCACGGAAACCCGCAAGGGCGCGAAGGGCAAGGCGTGAACATCGCCAAATGAGGTGTCATTGCCGGGCTTGACCCGGCAATCCATCCTTCTTCAAAAAGATGGATGCGCGGATCAAGTCCGCGCATGACGGCGTTTCCTGTTGCCATCGCTTCAAGCCGGCTTCAATGCTTGTTGTCGGGACGGCAATGGCGGAAACGCGAGCGCAATCGCGACCGCGCCGAGCCCGACTACGAACGAGCCGATGAACATCCAGTGATAGGCGCCGAAGGTGTCGAACACCCAGCCGCCGGCGATGGGGCCTAGCGCCATGCCAAGGCTTGATGTCATCGTCGCCGCGCCGAACACGGTGCCCATGATGCGTTGGCCGAAATACTCGCGCGCCAGCACGGCGTAAAGCGGCATCACGCCGCCGTAGGTGGTGCCGAAGATCAGTGCGAGCGCATAGAACTGCGGCAGCGTACTGACGCTCATATAGGCCGCGATGACCACCGCCTGCACGGCGAGGCCGGTGACCAGCACCG
>JAFKKL010000065.1 GCA_017305595.1 Hyphomicrobiales bacterium
GATCTGCGCCGGATCGACGCCGGTGCGCTCCACCAACGAGTTCAGCACTTGGGCGGCGAGATCAGCGGGATGCCAACCGGCGAGGCGGCCTCCCTTGCGGCCTCCGGCGGTTCGTGCGGCGGCAACGATATAGGCTTCGGCCATGGCAATCTCCTGAGCAGCAGTTAAAGGATGTGGCGGGATTTAACGGGCGGTGCAGGATTTAGTCAATCAATCAATTAACTCTTGAGCGGAGCCGTCGCATAGGCTTATCTGGAAGAATGACGCTGCATCCAAATACCGCTTCCCACCCTCGCTCGCCGGCCCGGAATGCCACCGCGGAGAAACTGCTGGTCGCGGCGAGCGAGTTGATGATCACGCGCCAATCGACCGACGTGTCGCTCAGCGACATCGCGCAGCAGTCGGGGGTGAATGCGGCGCTGGTGAAGTATCACTTCGGCAACAAGGATGGCCTGCTGCTGGCGCTGCTCGAACGCGACGCCGCAACCGAGACGGCCAATCTCGAATATCTGCTGGCGCAGCCGATTGCGCCGACATTGAAACTCAAGCTGCACATCGCCGGCATCATGAAGGCGTATTACCGCTTCCCGTACATGAACCGGCTGATCCACCTGCTGCTGCATGAAAGCAGCGCGGAGGCAGCCGACGAGGTCGCCAAGTTCTTTGTCGCGCCGCTTTTGGATTTCCATCGCCGCCTGCTGGCGGAGGGCGTCGAGGCGGGCGAGTTCCGCGACGTCGATCCGGTGCTGTTCTACACCAGCCTGATCGGCGCTTGCGATCATCTGTTCTTCGGCCGCCAGGCGTTGTCGCGTGCGGTCGGCGTCGGACCGGTGACCGACGAAGTTTGCCGCGATTACGTCGCGCATATCGAGACGATGCTGCTCGGCGGCATCCTCAATCCGGCGCAACAAACGGCATGAGGCGAACGCCGCCTGCCGCGGACTTCATCGAACGTTGATCAGGTTTCCCAACAGAGAGGATCTCAGATGCAGTTGAAAGACGTTGCTGTTCTCATCACCGGTGGTGGCTCGGGCCTCGGCGCCGCGACCGCGCGCGCCATGGCGGCCAAGGGTGCCAAGGTCTCGGTGATCGATCAGAACAAGGACAACGCCGAAAAGGTCGCGGCCGAGGTGAAGGGCGTTGCGATCAATGCCGACGTCACCAGCGAGGAGCAGATCCAGGCCGGCATCGAGAAGGCGGAAGCCGCCCACGGCGTCGCCCGCGTGCTGGTGAACTGCGCCGGCATCGGCGGTTCGATGCGCATCGTCAGCAAGGACGGCTCGATCTATCCGCTTGAGCGCTTCGCGCGCATCATCAACGTCAACCTGATCGGCACCTTCAACGTGCTGCGGCTGTTCGCCGGCCGGCTGGTGCCGACGCCGCCGGATGGGGAGGAGCGCGGCGTCATCATCAACACCGCGTCCGTCGCGGCCTATGAAGGGCAGATCGGCCAGATCGCTTATTCGGCCTCGAAGGGCGGCGTGGTCGGCCTGACCCTGCCGGCGGCGCGCGATCTCGCGCAGCACAAGATCCGCGTCAACACCATCGCACCGGGCCTGTTCCTGACGCCGCTGTTGATGGGGCTCTCGGAAGAGGCGCGCAAGAGCCTCGGCGCGCAGGTGCCGCATCCAGCGCGGCTCGGCGCCGCCGACGAATACGGCGCGCTGGCGGTGCATATCGTCGAGAACGCGATGCTCAACGGCGAAACCATCCGCCTCGACGGCGCCATCCGCATGGCGCCGCGGTAGTCGCGGAAGGGACTTGCGTGCGATGGCGTCATCCTGAGGTGCGAGCGAAGCGAGCCTCGAAGGATGGCGCCGTCGCCCTTCGAGGGCCATGCTTGCGCATGGCCGCCTCAGGGTGACGGCTTCTTCATTGGCCGGAATGTGATGGGAGTTCGCATGGCGCAGCCGCTCTTGATCGAGCATGACGACGGCCTCGACCGCGTCACGCTGAATCGTCCCGACAGCCTCAACGCGCTCGATCCGTCGTTGATCGATGCGCTCAACGATTACTTCGGCAAGCTGCAACGCGACCGGGATACGCGCGTGGTGCTTCTCAAGGGCGCCGGCAAGGCGTTCTGCGCCGGGCTCGACCTCAAGGAAGCGATGGCGCGCCGCGCCGGGCAGCAGGAACCGCCGGGCGTCACCGAGTCGCTGGATTCGCAACGTCGCATCGCCGACATCGTGATGCTGATGCGGCGTTGTCCGCAGCCGATCATCTCGCTCATTCAAGGTTCGGCGGCAGGCGGCGGTTTCGCGCTGGCGCTGGCCTCCGACATCCGCATCGCCGCCAAGGGCGCGCGGATGAATTGCGCTTTCATCAAGCTCGGCCTTGGCGGCTGCGATATCGGCACCAGCTATTTCCTGCCGCGCCTCGTCGGCGTCTCGGTGGCGTCGGAACTGATCCTCACCGGACGCTTCATCGGCGCCGAGCGCGCGCTCGCGGTCGGGCTCGTGTCCGAAGTCGTTGAGGAAGCGCAACTGGAAGCGGCGGCGGAGCCCTACATCGACGCAATGCTGACCGCTTCGCCGGTGGGATTGCGGCTGTCGAAAGAGTGCCTCAACATGAGCGTCGATGCCGGCTCGCTTGAGGCGGCCATCGCCATGGAGGATCGCAACCAGGTGTTGTGCAGCCGTTCGGAGGAATTCAACGAAGGCATTCGCGCCTTTCTTGAGAAGCGCAAGCCGGTTTACATTCGACGCTAGAAAAAGGTCCGGTTCACGGACGGCAACGGGAGAGAGTGACCATGGAAGGCAACGCGGCCCCGGTTCGTCAGAAGCCGCCATTCCGCAAGGTGAACTGGCTGCCGCGCGACATCGCGGTGGAGCACCGGTCAGACGGCGTCATCGTGATGAAGTCGCGCTTTCCGCTCAACGATTACCTGCCGTACATTCCCGCGGCTCTCGCGCGCTGGGCGGTGGAGCGCCCCGATCACACTTGGCTGGCGCAACGGCGCGGCCCGAATCGCGACTGGCATCGCGTCAGCTACAGTGAAGCTAAGCGCACCGTCGACGCACTGACGCAGGCGATCCTCGACATGAAACTGCCCGAGGGCGCGCCGGTCGCGATCCTCTCAGGCAACTCCATCGAACATGCGTTGATGACGCAGGCCGCGATGCAGGCGCGGCATCCGGCGGCGCCGGTGTCGCCGGCCTATTCGCTGATGAGCCAGGATCACGCCAAGCTGAAATACCTGTTCGGCCTGATCAAGCCGAAGCTGGTGATGGTGCAGGACGCGCCGACCTTTGCGAAGGCGCTGAACGCACTCGACCTTAGCGGCATCACAGTCGTTCACGTCGACCGCCCGGCGGAAGGCATTGCGAGCGTCGCCTACACCGATCTCGCGGCGACGAAGGTCACTGACGCGGTGGCGCAGTCGATCGAGAAGATCACGCCGGACACCATCGGCAAGCTGCTGTTTACCTCGGGCTCCACCGGGATGCCGAAGGCGGTGATCAATACGCAGCGCATGATGTGCGCCAATGCGATGATGATGATGCAGGTGCGGCCGCGTGACCCCAACGGTCCGCTGCCGGTGTTTCTCGACTGGATGCCGTGGAACCACACCATGGGCGGCAACGCGCTGTTCAATCCGGCGCTGATCGAGGGCGGTACGCTCTACATCGATGATGGTCGCCCGGTGCCGGGACAGTTCGAGGAAACCTTGCGCAACCTGCGCGAGATTTCGCCGACCTATTACGCCAACGCGCCGGTCGGCTACGCCGTGCTGGCGGCGGCGATGGAGAAAGATGACGCGCTGTGCCGCTCGTTCTTCAAGAACATCGGCATCATGGGCTATGGCGGCGCGCGGTTGCCGGACGACCTTTACGACCGGATGCAGGCGCTTGCGGTGCGCGCCACCGGCGAGCGTATCGTGTTCTACACCGGCTGGGGCTCGACCGAGACCGCGCCGACATCGACCGGCACCTATTGGGACACCGAGCGCGTCGGCCTGATCGGCCTGCCGTTCCCCGGCGTCGAACTGAAGCTGGTGCCGGCCGGATCGAAATACGAACTGCGGCTGCGCGGCATCAACGTGACGCCGGGCTATCACAATCAGCCGGAACTGACCGCGAAGGTGTTCGACGAGGAAGGCTTCTACTGCATCGGCGATGCGGGTGTGTTCGTCGATCCCGACGATCCGTCACAGGGGCTGATTTTCGCGGGCCGCGTCGTCGAGGATTTTAAGCTGTTCACCGGCACCTTCGTGCAGGTCGGCCCGCTGCGCACCGATGCCATCGCGGCGGCATCGCCGGTCATTCACGACGCGCTGGTCGCGGGACAGGACCGCGCTTTCGTCGGTCTGCTGGCGTGGCCTAATCTGCACGCCTGCCGGCAGTTGATCGGCAATGCCGATGCAACGTTCGAGGACGTGGTGAAACATCCGGCGGTGATCGATTGCGTCCGCAAGGGGCTCGAGGCGCACAACGCCGCGTCGAACGGCGCGTCCAGCCTGCGCATCGGCCGCGTGATGCTGATGACCGAGCCGCCATCGATCGACGGCAACGAATTGACCGACAAGGGTTACATCAACCAGCGCGCCGGCCTCGACCGCCGCGCCGCGCTGGTGGACCGGCTCTATGCCGATCCGCCGGCCGACGATGTGATTGTGCTGAAATGATGTGCGCAAGAGTGGTCGTCCCCGCCAACGGGTCGGCGCAAAGCGCCGCCCGATGACAGGCTCCGGCGGGGACCCAGACTCCGCAGCGTTACTGAGAAGAACAAAGAGGATAGCCAAGCGAATAAACCGTTGACGTCAGGGGTTATGGGTCCCCGCCTTCGCGGGGACGACGCAATACGAGATTCAATTCCAAGCGAGAGCACACAGCCATGAACTTCGAATTCTCCGACGACCAGAAGCAGCTTCGCGATCAGGCCCGGCGTTTCCTGGCCGAGAAGTGTCCGCCCAAGGCGGTGCGCGCGGTGCTGGAAGGCTCCGCGGGTTACGACAAGGCGTTGTGGAGCGGCCTCGCGGAGATGGGTTTTCTCGGGGTCGCCATCCCGGAAGAGTTCGGCGGTACTGGCGCGGGTCATCTCGAACTGTGCGTGATCGCGGAAGAAATGGGCCGCGCGCTGGCGCCGGTGCCGTTTTCCTCCACGGTCTATCTCGCCGCCGAAGCGCTGATGCTCGCCGGCAGCGACGCGCAGAAGCAGAAGTGGCTGCCGAAGATCGCGTCGGGTGAAGCCATAGGCACGCTGGCGCTGTTCGAAGGGCCGGGCAATCCGTCGCCGCAGGCGATCAAGGTCGCCGCCGCCAACGGCGTGCTCAACGGTGTCAAGAAGCCGGTGGCCGACGGCGCCATCGCCGACTTCGCCATCATCGCCGCGCGCGTTGGGGCGGGCGGACGCGAAACCGACATTGCGCTGTATCTGGTCGATCTCAAGGCCGGCGGCATTGAGGCCAAGACGCTCACCAACCTCGATCCGTCGCGCAATCAGGCCGAACTGACGTTCAAGGACTGCAAGGCCGAACTGCTCGGCGCGGCGAACGAAGGCTGGAGCATCCTGTCCCGCGTGCTCGACCGCGCCGGGGTGCTGATGGCATTCGAACAGGTCGGCGGCGCGGATCGCGCGCTGGAGATGGGCCGCGACTACGCGCTGGATCGCATTGCGTTCGGCCGTCAGATCGGGTCGTTCCAGGCGATCAAGCATATCCTCGCCGATATGTATGTCGCCGCGACCTTGGCGCGCTCGAATTGCTACTACGGCGCATGGGCGCTTTCGACCAACGCCGGCGAACTGCCGGAAGCGGCAGCCACCGCGCGCATCAGCGCGACGCAGGCGTTCCAGCATTGTTCGAAGCAGAACATCCAGGTCCACGGCGGCATGGGCTTCACCTGGGAATTCGATTGCCATCTCTATTATCGCCGCTCGAATGCGCTGGCGCTGTCGCTCGGCTCTCTCTCCTATTGGGAAGACCAGTTGATCGAGCGCATGCGCAAGAAGAACGCGGCGTGAGCGCAGAGCGGAGATCGCGTCCATGAACTTTGACGATACCCCGCAGGAAGCCGCGTTTCGCGCCGAGGCGCGCGCCTGGATCGCCGCCAACGCGCCGAGGCAATACGAGGACGAACTGGAGAAATCCTCGCTCGGCCGCTTGGTGCTTACGGGCGCAAACGTGCTCGAGGTGGCGAAGGCCTGGCAGAAGAAGAAGGCCGATGCCGGCTGGGCCTGTCTGCACTGGCCGAAGGAATACGGCGGGCGCGGCTCGTCGCCGATCGAACGCGTGATCTGGCAGCAGGAAGAGGGCGCGTTCGGCAAGCTCAGCCGCATGTTCATCATCGGCCACGGCATGTGCGGCCCGACCATGATGGCCTATGCCAGCGAGGAGCATAAGCGCACTTACCTGCCGCCGCTGGCGTCGGGCGAGAAGGTATGGTGCCAGTTGTTCTCCGAGCCGGCCGGCGGCTCGGACGTCGCGGGGCTTCGTACCCGCGCCGAGCGTGACGGCGACGATTGGGTGATCAACGGCCAGAAGATCTGGACCTCCGGCGCGCATTATTCCGACTATGGCATCTTGATCACCCGCACCGATCCCACCGTGCCGAAGCACAAGGGGCTCACCATGTTCTTCCTCGACATGAAGAGCCCCGGCGTCGAGATCAAGCCGATCAAGCAGGCCAACGGCCAATCCGAATTCAACGAGGTGTATTTCAGCAACGTGCGGATTCCCGACAGCCAGCGGCTCGGCGCGGTCGGTGACGGCTGGAACGTCTCGCTCACCACCTTGATGAACGAGCGCATGTCGATTGGCGCCAGCGTTGCCACCGGTTTCCCGGAACTGTTTGACTACTGCAACGACCTCGTCATCGACGGCGCGCCGGCGATCGACGATCGCGCAGTGCGGGCAAAGCTCGCCAACTGGGCGGTGAAAGCGTCAGGCCTGAAATACACCGCGTTCCGTTCGATCTCGGCGCTGTCGCGCGGTGAGCGGCCGGGGCCCGAAAATTCCATCGGCAAGCTGGTGGCGGGCTCGATGATTCAGGAGGTCGCGACCTACGCGCTCGATCTGCAAGGCGCAGCCGGCGTCGTCAGCGATCCGGCGCAAGCGGAGGTTGCGGGCAAATTTCAGGCGATGCTGCTGCGTTCACCAGCGACGCGCGTGGAAGGCGGCACCGACGAAATTTTGCGCAACATCATCGCGGAGCGTGTGCTCGGATTGCCGGGCGACATCCGCGTCGACAAGGACGTGCCGTTCAACAAGATTCCGACCAAGGGCCGGGGGTAGTTTTTAGTCGTCCCCGCGAAGGCGGGGACCCAGACTCCGCAGCAGGGGTGATTAAAGGAAGGCACCTGTTGCTCGCTCCTGTGACGGTAATCAAGGCCAGGGTAATGGGTCCCCGCCTTCGCGGGGACGACCAAACCAAGACTGGAGGACTTCACTATGAACTTCGACGATACCCCGGAAGAGGCTGCGTTCCGCGCCAAGGCACGCGAATGGGTTCAGGCCAATGCGCCGAAGGAGTATGAGGCGGAGCTGTCGCAGGCCTCGCTCGGCCGCATCACTCTGAAGAAGGGCGATATGGTCGAGGTCGGCAAGGCTTGGCAGAAGAAGAAGTCCGACGCCGGCTGGGCCTGTCTCTCCTGGCCGAAGGAATATGGCGGCCGCGGCGCGACGCCGATCGAGAAGGTGATCTGGCAACAGGAGGAAGGTGTTTACGGCAAGCTGACGCAGCCGTTCCAGATCGGCGAGGGCATGTGCGGCCCCACGGTGATGGCGTTCGGCAGCGAGGACGACAAGCGCCGCCGCCTGCCGAAGCTCGCATCCGGCGAGGAGATCTGGTGCCAGTTGTTTTCTGAGCCGGCCGGCGGCTCCGACGTTGCAGGCCTGCGCACCCGCGCCGAGCGCGATGGCGACGACTGGATCATCAACGGCCAGAAGATCTGGACCTCCGGCGCGCATTATGCGGACTGGGGCCTGCTCATCACCCGCACCGATCCCAATGTGCCGAAGCACAAGGGCCTGACGATGTTCTTCCTCGACATGAAGAGCAAAGGCGTCGAGGTGAAGCCGATCAAGCAAGCCAACGGAATGCAGGAATTCAACGAGGTGTATTTCACCGACGTGCGGATTCCCGACAGCCAGCGTCTCGGCAATGTCGGCGACGGCTGGAACGTGTCGCTGACCACGCTGATGAACGAACGCATGTCGATCGGTTCGCGGCTCGCTACGGGCTTCCCTGAAATCTTCGCGTTCTGTAGCGACCTGATGACCGACGACGGCCTCGCCATCGACGACGCGGCGGTGCGTGCGAAGCTCGCCGACTGGGCGGTGAAATCGAGCGGGCTGAAATACACCGCCTATCGATCGCTCTCGGCGCTGTCGCGCGGCGAGCGGCCGGGCCCCGAGAATTCCATCGGCAAGCTGGTGGCCGGCACGATGGTGCAGGACATTGCGGCCTTCGCGATGGATCTGCAGGGCGCGGCCGGCGTCATCACCGATCCGGCAACGGCGGAAGCGGCGGGCCGCTTCCAGGCGATGTGGCTCGGCTCGCCGGGGATGCGCATCGCCGGCGGCACCGACGAAATCCTGCGCAACATCATCGCCGAGCGCGTGCTGGGCTTGCCGGGCGATATTCGCGTCGATAAGGACGTGCCGTTCAACAAGATTCCGACCAAGGGGCGGTGACATGGCAGACGGCGGAGCGGGCAAGCCCGCGACATATTCGACCGAGCAACGCATCGGCGTACTCGAGGAACTGTTGCACGAGCGCTTCTCGTGTCGGGCTTTTCTGGCAAAGCCGGTACCGCGCGATATCATCGAGCGCGTCCTGAACACCGCGCAGCGCACTGCGTCGTGGTGTAATAGTCAGCCATGGCAGGTTGTGATCGCCAGCGGCGGGGAGAAGGAAGCGTTTCGCAAACTGATGTACGACACCGCGTCCAGCGCCGGCAGCGAGCATCACGGCGACTTCCCGTTTCCGCGCGAATATCGCGGCGTCTATCTGGAGCGGCGGCGGGAGAGCGGCTTCCAACTCTACAACACGCTCGGCATCGCACGCGGCGACAAGGCTGCCTACGCGCAGCAGGCGTTGCAGAATTTCAATTTCTTCGGCGCGCCGCATGTCGCTATCATTCACACCGACGAAGCGCTTGGCGTCTACGGCGCGATCGACTGCGGCGGTTATGTCAGCAACTTCATGCTGGCGGCGCAGGCGCTCGGCCTCTCCACCATTCCGCAGGCGGCGCTGGCGTTCCATTCCGACGTGGTGCGCAAGCACTTCGGCTTGAGCGACGACCGCCGTGTGGTGTGCGGCATCTCGTTCGGCTACGGCGACAACGCGCACAAGGTCAACAGCTACCGCACGTCGCGCGCGACCATTCCGGATACAGTAACGTTCGTGGGGGAATGAACGGCCGCGCGGTCGTCCTTTCGCCAAGCTCCGCGAGTACAGACTGCCTTTCGGCGCGGCTAACGCTTGCGCCGGAGGGAGGCCCGCATGAGCAACGCTCGCAAACATGTTTCCTGCATCGTCATGGCTGTATCGCTACTGTGCGTCGGAAGCAGGGCGTTTGCCGGTGATGCGCGCCCGTCGATGCCCTATCACGGCACAGCGACAATGCTGGATGATGGAACCATCGAACTCAATCTCAAGACCGCTGCGGACGGCAAGCCCGCGGAAGGTACGCTTGCCTATAAGGTTGGCGATAACGCTTATGACAGCATCCGCCGCCAGCTAGGCGGGCTACGGCCGGGTCAGATCAAGCGTTTCAGTCCATGGAAGGACTGATGACTGATTAGGCTCAAAACCGCGGCTTCCGTTTTTCCTTGTACGCCGCGACGCCTTCCTTGATCTCGTTGCCGCGCATACTGTCGCGCTGGCGCTGGTCGGCGGCGTCTTCGTCGAGCTTGCCGTGGGCAATCTCGTTAATGGTGCGCTTCATGCCGCGCATCGCCATCGGCGCATTGCCGGCGAGCGTGGCGGCCAGGGCATCGACCTCGCGATCCAGTTCGGCGGCGGATACCATCTCCGTCAGATAGCCGATCCGCAGCATTTCGGCGGCGTCGATTTTCTGCGCGGTGAGGAACAGCTTCTTCGCCGCGTTGACGCCGAGGCGTGAGACGTAGCGCGAGACGCCGCTTTTGTAATAGTGCAGCCCGAGCCGCGCCGCCGGCATGAACATCTCGCAGATGTCGACGCCGATGCGGAAGTCGCAGGCCAGCGCCAGGTCGGTCGCGCCGCCATAGACGCCGCCGTTGAGCCGGCAGATGGTGGGAAGCGCGAGATTCTCCAGGCGGTCCGCCACCACCTCGAATGCCGACCCCGCGCTTTGCTCGTCGGCGGCGCTCGCGGTGCGCTCGGCGATGGTGCCGAGGTCGAAGCCGGCGCAGAACGCGCGGCCCGTTCCGGTCAGCACCAGCACGCGGATGCCATCATCCGCCTCGACGCGGTCGAACAGGGCCATCAGCGCCGCGAGGTCCGACGGCTGCAGCCGGTTCAACAGGCGCGGCCGGTTGAGGCGGATGATGGCGCGCGGCCCGTCCCGGGTCAGGATCGGTTCGCTGGCGGTGTCGTCGGTTACGTCCGGCATATTCTTTGTCCCGTGCTTGCCGTCGAGGCAAAAGCAATGTGAGATTGTTGTATTATTGACGGAGTTGTGATCGCCCGGCCTGCGTCGTCGTGCAAGCTGCGTCATCCATCACAAGAGCATTTACTTTGGCAACAGGTTAGCTCCCATGGACGTGTCCCATCTCGCGCAGACGTTCGGCAGTCTGTTCGTGTCGATCTTCGTGGTCGCGACCTATACCATGAAGACGATGATCCCGTTGCGGGTGTTCGGGATTCTCACCAATGTCATCCTGATCGCCATCGCCATCCCGACCCATCACTATCCGACGCTGGTGCTGCACGGCATCCTGCTGCCGCTCAATGTCTACCGGCTGCACGAGATGTTGCAACTGGTGCGCGACGTGAAGAAGTCGGTCAACAGCGACCTGTCGATGGACTGGCTGAAGCCGTTCATGACCAAGCGCAGTTGCAAGGTCGGCGAGGTGCTGTTCTACAAGGACGAGAAGGCGGAGGAGATGTTCTACATCGTCTCGGGCCGTTTTCGTCTGGTGGAATCCGAGATCGAATTGCCGGTCGGCGCGCTGGTCGGCGAACTCGGCATGTTGTCGCCGACCCACGAGCGGACGCAGACGCTGGAATGCATCGAGGCGGGCGCTGTGCTGAGCGTGACCTATACCCAGGTCGAGGAACTGTTCGTGCAGAATCCGGAGTTCGGTTTCTACTTCCTGAAGCTCGCCAGCGCGCGGCTGTTCGAGAACATCGGCAAACTGGAAGACCGGCTTGCCGAATATACCTACGACCGCGCGGCGGCCGCACCGGCGTGACGCGACGGAGCGCAACGTGAACAGCATCGCGGACTCATTTCGTTTCCTGCTCTCCGATCTCACCGGCGTTGACGACTGCACGTCGCCCACGGTGCCGGACGGCGTGCCGGAGGCATTGCGTCCAGTGGTTGCGGAAGCGATCGCTGCGTTGATCGCCTATCAAGGGCCGAGCTATGCGGAGCTTTACGTCCATCGCTTGCGACGCTTCGCGCGCCGACGCGACGTCGATGCCGTGCTGCTCGGCCTGATCGCACGCGAGATGGCGCGGCGGATGTGTTACGACGATCCGATCCGCATCGCGCAACATCATCTCGCGACGGCCCATCACGGCGATGCGGTGGCGGCGCGCCATCGTTTCCGGCTCGACGAATTGTTCGGCGCGCTTCCCGGCAAGGTCGGTCGGCCGTTGCTGATGGGCTGCGAGCGTGCCGGCTGGACTCATCTGCCGGTGTCGATGCGATTCAACGCGTGCAGCGGCGCCGGCCGGTTGCGGCTGCGGCTGGAGGCCGGGTTGCGGCGCTGGCGGCTGTTCTCCGCGCGCTATGCGTCGGAACGTGCGTGGGTCGAGCGCTGGCTGCATATGATCGATCGCGGCCTGACCAAACAACCCGCTGCAGCACTGGCGATTGCCGGCACGGCTGCGATGATCCAGGGAAGCGGCGACGGTTATCGGCGCGGCCTGGCCGATTGGCACGCGTTGATCGATGGCATCGTCAAACCGGCATTGGATGGCGTGTTGCCGGTCGCCGATCTTGCCGCTGCCATCGGCGAGATCGTGGCGCTGTCGCGCGACGGTGCGTCGCGGCAGGTGGCTATCGCGATTCCGCGGATCAGGGAAGAGGCGACCCGTGGCGCGTAACCTCTCATTCGGGCTTGGCAATCCATCAAATGCCACTAATCTGAGCATGTGCGTTGCTTGAAAGCGTTATCGCGAAGGGCGTCATCTTGGTGTTCCCGAATATGTCTTCCGCGATAATGGTCGGCCCGCTGGTTGGCTGGATGCTGGCGCTGACGGTCAAACATGTCATTGCCGATTTTCTGCTGCAAAACCACTGGATGGCGGCCGGCAAGGACGCCAAGACCGGGTGGGCGCTCCCGCTGCTGTCACACTGTCTGATCCATGGCGTTCTCACCACGGCGTTGGTGGCGTCGGTGGCGCCGCGCTTCTGGTTCATCGGCCCGGTGGATTTCGTCATTCATCTGGCGATCGATCGCGCCAAAGGGTTTTGCGTCGCGCGGTTCGATGTCACGCCGACGCATCGCTGGTTCTGGTGGCTGATCGGCATCGATCAGGCGTTGCATCATCTCACGGGGTTTGCGCTCGCCATCTGGCTCGCCGCCAACCAATAACAACAAAAGGAGACGCGATGTCCGAAGCCCCGCTTGCCAAACAGACCGTCGACGTGCGCGGTCGGCGCATGGCCTATCACGCGCGCGGCGAAGGACGGCCGATCCTGTTCCTGCACGGCAATCCGACATCATCTTATCTGTGGCGCGACGTCATTCCCGAACTGGAAGGCCATGGCCGGCTGATTGCGCCGGATCTGATCGGCATGGGCGATTCCGACAAGTTGCTGGACCCGAAGCCCGACACCTATCGCTTCACCACGCATCGCGATTTCCTCGACGGATTCATCAGCGCGGTGATCGGCGACAGCGAGCCGGTTGTGCTGGTGGTGCACGACTGGGGCTCGGCGCTCGGCTTCGACTGGGCCAACCGCCATCGCGACCGCGTACGCGGCATCGCCTACATGGAGGCTATCGTCCGGCCGATTGCCGGCTGGGAGGAATGGAGCCCATCGGCGACGCCGGTGTTTCAGGGCTTCCGCTCCGACAAGGGCGAGCAGATGATCCTCGACCGCAACCTGTTCGTCGAGCGGGTGCTGCCGGGTTCTGTGCTGCGCAAACTATCGGACGCGGAAATGGCCGAGTATCGCAAGCCGTTCGTGCAACGCGAGGATCGTTGGCCGACGCTGACATGGCCGCGCGAAATCCCCATCGCCGGCGAACCGACGGATGTGGTGGCCATCGCCGCCGCCTATTCGCAATGGCTGGCAACAAGCGACATCCCGAAGCTGTTCGTCAATGCCGAGCCCGGCGCCATCCTGCTTGGCGTGCTGCGGGAGTTCTGCCGGACGTGGCCTAACCAGACCGAGGTGACGGTTCCGGGATCGCACTTCATTCAAGAGGATTCCGGTGCGGCAATCGGGCGGGCCATCGCGCAATGGATCGTGGCGAAAGGCGTTTGATTCGCCGATGGAACCGCGATTCTGATTCGGGAACAAAGCGCAAGTGGACAGATAGGCCGTCGTGGCGTGTGGTTAACTCCTCGTTAGGAATTTGCGGAGCATTTTCAGGATTGGGGATTTCTCCGACCAGGAATATGCCATGTGGTCCAGCCGCGAAGCGTTCGAGAATGATTTTTGCCCGGTTCGAGACGATCTGCTTGGCCAAATGTATCGCGCCAACCAGAACGGTCTGCCGCAACTGGTGGACAGCGTGTCGCCCGACGTGCGGGCGATGCTGGCGTTGTTTTGCTACCGCCGCAGCCATCTGCACGCGCTGGCGATCGCGATTGCCGGAAGTTGCACTGAGCGCGATTTGATTCAGTTCGGCGGCCGTGTCGGCGCCGCGCTGTACGATCTGTCGCGCAGTGCGCCGGCTTCACGCGCGGCGCAGTCATCCCATGGCGGCCGCAAGCCGGTGACGCTGTCGACCAAACCGCTGACGACGCTGGCGCCGCTCGAGGATATCGAGGACGACGAGCAGCAGCCGCAAGTGGTGATGGCCTGATCGGATTAGTCGCGGGCTTAGTCCGCGAGTAGCGGCAAACCGTAACGCCGCCGCGCCATCGCGCATTCTGCGTCGCCCGGCATACAGACCCGGCACACCTCCGGACGCACCGCATAAACCGCGCACGACGTCGCTTCGCCGACGCGGCCGACCAGCGCCGTACAGCGCTCACCCTCGCAACGCATTCCCGACGACCGCTCGTTGACGAACTGCGCCGGAATGAGATCCAGCTCGGCATCGTCCTCGATGGTGAAGCGTGGCCAGTTGCGCGAATAGGCGCAGCACGCGCCGCAGCTCTGGCAAGGGCTCATCGCGTCGGTGTCGGTCATTCGTGTCCCCGCATCTGCCGGGTCTTGTCGTGAATCATCTGGTCGAGGCTGGCGCGCCATCTTGCGCGGAGCACGTCGCGGCGCTCGGCATAGCGTTCGTCGAGATAAGTGGCGTCGATGACGCGGTCGGTGCGGAAGCTGCGAAAGTCCTTGCGCAGCTCGCACCACGCCGCGAGCAGCCGCACGGTTTCGAGATAGCCCACCGTAATCGGCCAGATCACCCGCGTGCTGTCGCGGCCGTGCTCGTCGCGATAGCGCAACGCGATCTTCTTGCCGGCGTGAATATGCGCGCGCACTTTGGTCATGTCGATGCGGTCGGGTTCGGCATAAACGTCGCGCCGCGCGCGGCTGGCCGGTTCCTGCACGAACGGCCGCAACGTGTCGGGCACGGTGGCCTCGATTTTCGCGATGAGGTTCTCGGCGGCCTTGCCCAGCACGGCATCGGCGTGGCCCGCGACCCATTGCGCGCCGAGAACGGCGGCTTCGATCTCGTCCGGCGTCAGCATCAAGGGCGGCATGTCGAAGCCGCGTTCCAGCACGTAGCCCATGCCGGCCTCGCCACGGATCGGCACACGCTGGCCGATCAAGGTGGCGATGTCGCGATAGATGGTGCGCTTCGAGGTTTCCAGCTCAGTCGCGATGGCGTCGGCGGTCAGCGGCTTGCGGGCGCGGCGCAGCACTTGAATGATCTGGAACAGCCGGTCGGCGCGTCTCATGATCGTGTCTTCCGAGCCTCGGTTGATGCTGACAGCACGTTGGCAGCAGGGGGTAGCTAGGGTCGCGCAGGTTTTCAAGAGACAGGAGCTTGCGATGATCATTCTCTACGGGTTTGGCGAAGGTTTCGGCCTGCCGGAAATCAGCCCCTTCGTCACCAAGACCGAGGTGCAACTCAAGATGGCCGGACTGCCATACCGCAAGGTGTTCGCGCTGCCGGATTCCTCGCCCAAGGGGCAGATGCCCTATATCGACGACCATGGCGATGTGATTGCGGACTCGACCTTCATCCGCGCTCACATCGAGCGCAAATACGGTTTCGATTTCGATGCCGGGCTCGATACCGCTCAGCGCGCGCAGGCTTGGGCGATCGAGCGGATGATCGAACATCACGTCTATTGGGCGCTGGTCGGTGTGCGTTGGGTCGATCCGGTGAACTTCGCCAAGGGGCCGGCGCATTTCTTCGATGCCGCGCCGGAACACCTGCGCAACGATATCCGGCAGGGCGCCCGCGCGCGGGTGGTCGAGAACTATCGGCTCACCGGCCTTGGCCGCCATACGCCGCAGGAGACGGTCGAACTCGCAATGCGGTCGCTGTCGGCGCTCTCGGTGTTGCTGGCGGACAAGTCCTATCTGATGGGCGATCGCCCGTGCGGCATGGATGCGACCGCGTTCGGCGCGGTGGCCGGTTTGCTGTCGCCGTTCTTCAACTCGACGCTGCGCCATCGCACCGAGCAGTTCGCCAATCTCGTCGCCTATGTCGAACGGATGATGAGCCGCTACTATCCGGATCATGCCTGGCGCGTGCCGGAAGCCGCGGTGGCGTGAAGCGTGCCGGCGGCAACGAAGGGTGAAACGATGGCCGACAAGGATTCATTCTTCTGGAAGATGGTCGACGGACGTTTGCCACCGCCGCCCTGCGCGCAAACGCTGGGTCTTGCGTTCGGCGCCATCGATCCGGAGCGCGGTACCATCGAAGTCGATTTCGAGGGCAAGCCCGAATTCCTGAATCCCGTCGGCAACATTCAGGGCGGCTTTCTTGCCGCGATGCTGGACGACACCATGGGGCCGGCATTGGTGGCGACGCTCGACGCCGGCGAGTTCGCGCCGACCGTCAATCTCAACGTCCAGTTTCACCGTCCGGCGAAGCCCGGCCCGCTGAAAGGCCTCGGCCGGGTGACGATGCGCGGCAAGGAAGTCTGCCAGTTGGCCGCCGAACTGCTCCAGAACGGCAAGGTCGTCGCCACCGCGACGGCCACCGCCGTCATCAGGCGGATGTAGTGGGGCGTCGAACGCTGGTTGGCGTCTCTCTGCTTCTGAATTCCGAAGATCGTCATGCGCGGACTTGATCCGCGCATCCATCTTCTGAAAAACGATGGATTGCCGGGTCAAGCCCGGCAATGACGCCTCTTCATATTTTGTGTTTGCGTTAGAGCACCAATCTTCATGACTGCGCTCTGCGTCTACACGGCTGGAAGCGGCGTTCCCTTCAGTGCGGCCACTTCGGCCTCGAGTTCGGCGATCCGCATCTCTCGCAGTTCGAGTGCAGCCTTGACGTCGGCGGCGTCGAATTTCTGCGGGATGTGCTGGCGGCAGTTGGTGTTCCACGCCTTCACCTTGATCAGGATCACCTGTTCCGGTCGTGCGCGATAGCCGCGCGGCATCAAGGCTTCCAGCAGCGCCGGATCGTCGTCGACGACACGCGCTTCGCCCCAGATCTTGACGCGCTGGCGATTGACGTAGTCCAGCACGAAGATGTGCACCTTCGGATTTTCCGACAGGTTGCCCAGCGTAATGAACTGCCGATTGCCGGCGAAGTTCGCGAAGGCGATCGTGGTCTTGTCGAGCACATGGAGAAAGCCGGGCGGGCCGCCGCGATGCTGGATCGTCGGCTGGCCGTCAGCGCTGGCGGTGGCAAGGAACACGCTGGTCTGGGCGGCGAGAAATGCGGCAAGGTTGTCGTCGATCTCGGTCGGCCATCCGGCGTCCGCCTCGGGACCGGAATAAGCCTCGCGCGATCCCCGCAGAGTCTGGATCGCCTTGACGGCGGGGCTGAAGGCAACATCGCTGGGAGAAGTGTGGGACGTGGACATCGTCGTCTCCGGGTAAGCATCCGGCGTATCTGATGTTGCGAATGTGGTTCGTGGTCCGGCTTTAAGCAATTCGCGCCGTTGACACGACATTGTTGCAATATCAGAAATAATCCCATGGACCGCATCGAGACCATGCAGGCTTTCGTTACCGTGGCCGACCACAAGGGGTTTGCTCCGGCAGCGCGCAAGTTGGGACTGTCGGCGTCGGCGGTGACCCGGATGGTTGCCGCGCTGGAAGAACGGGTCGGCGCCCGGCTGCTGCAACGGACCACCCGCTCGGTGATGCTGACCGACGCCGGCGAACGGTTTCTCGAACGGGCGCGTCGCATCCTTGCCGATGTCGAGGAAGCGGAAGGCGAGGTGCAGGCGGAGCGGACGCAGCCGACCGGCCGTCTCGTGGTGTCGGCGCCGCTCGGCTTCGGCCGGCGCCACGTCACGCCGCTGATGTCGACTTACCTCAAACGCTATCCTGATGTCGCCGGTGATCTTCGCCTGTCGGATCGTATGGTCAATCTGGTGGAGGAGGGCGTCGATATCGCGGTGCGCATCGGTCACCTGCCGGATTCAAGTCTAGTGGCGCGGGCAGTCGGCGACATGCGGCGGATGGTGGTGGCGTCGCCGGATTATCTGGCGGAGCATGGCGAGCCGCGTCATCCTCAAGAGATCGTGGCGCATCGCACCGTGCATTTCGGCGCGCTCAGTGCCGCGCCGGACTGGCGCTTCGTCGAGGACGGCCGCGAGGTTCGCGTTGCCTGCGCACCACGCTTCACCACCAACAGCGCCGATGCCGCGATCTTTCATGCGGAGCAGGGCGGTGGGCTAACGCGCGTGCTGGCCTATCAGGCGGCGGAAGGGCTCGCCAGCGGCCGCCTCAAGGGGGTGCTCGTCGATTACGAGATCGCGCCGCTGCCGATCCACCTGGTTTATCCGACGTCGCGGCTATTGTCGGCGAAAGTCCGTGCGTTCGTCGATCTGGTGCTGCACGACTGCGATTGGCATTTCGCCAGGCGTTAAGCCGGCGTGTGCTGCGATCGCGGCACGACGCGGAAGGTGGCGTTGGCGCGCGCGATCGGTTCGTCGTCGGCGGTGATGATGCTTTGCACGAAGCAGATGGTGCGTCCGCTCTTGAGCACCTCGCTCTCTACCGCGAGCCACTGTCCGATCTTGGCGCTGCCGATGTAATCCACCGAGAGATTGACGGTGACCAGCGAAAACGCCGGCCCGAGCTTATAGCCGCAGCTATGGCCCATCGCCTTGTCGGCCAGTGCCGCGATCAATCCGCCATGGATTAATCCGCGTGCGTTGGTGTGCGGCGTGTCGAGTCGCAGACCGATGACGATCGCGTCCTCCGTCTGCTTCCAGTAGATCGGCTCCCATGGATCGGTCAGCGGACTCTTGCGTGGATTTCGGGTGAAGCCGAGCGGAATAGCAGGGGCGTTCAATCGTGTGCTCCGGGGTGCGCGACGAGCAGATCGTCAAATGCATGTCAGGCCGATCATAGCCGGGATATTTATCCACGCTTTGCCGGGCAAGATCGTTTACGGCAGATGATTATAGCATATAATCATCTGGCTCGGCCGTGGGGGCGGTATCAGAACGCGTATCATTGTCGGAAAAGTCCATCTCCACCGGGAATCTTGCAATGGCCTTTGCCGTGCAGGCGTGGAGAATACACACCATGCTTGCATTGCAGGCTGAATTAAATAACATGTTAAATAAAGCGGGTGGCCGGAGAACCGGCCCTCCAAAAGAGGGAGAGACGACGATGAGGAAAGCACTTCTGGCGCTGCTGATGGCCGGATGCGCGGGGCTCGCCATGACCCCTGCGACGGCGCAGGACAAGACCGTCAATCTGAAAGTCTCGCTCTGGGTGCCGCCGGCTCATCCGCTGGTCCCGGCGACGATCGCCTGGGCGAAGGACATCGAGAAGGCCTCCGGCGGCTCCATCAAGCTGACGGTGTTTCCGTCGCAACAGCTCGGCAAGGCGTTCGACCATTACGACATGGCGCGCGATGGCATCGCCGACATCACTTACGTCAATCCGGGATATCAGCCGGGCCGCTTCCCGATCGCAGCCGCGGGTCAGCTTCCGTTCGTGTTCAGCGACGGCAAGAAGGGCACGCTGGCGCTCAACGAGTGGTATCACAAGTACGCGCCGACGGAGATGAAGGACACCAAGCTGTGCTTTGCCTTCATCCACGATCCCGGTGCCTTGTTCGGCAAGAAGAAGGTGCTGGTGCCTGAGGACCTCAAGGGCTTGAAGGTGCGTCCGGCGCAATCGACGATCGGCGAGATGGTGAAGATGTTCGGCGGTACCAACGTGCAGGCCTCGGCGCCCGAAGCGCGCGACGCCATCGAGCGCGGCGTGGCCGACGAGATTACCTTCCCGTGGGGCTCGATGTTCCTGTTCGGCATCGAGAAGGCCATCAAGTATGCGATGGACGTGCCGCTCTACACCACGGTGTTCACCTACAACATGAACCTCAAGAGCTACAACGCGATGTCGCCGGCGCAGAAGAAGATCATCGATGATCACTG
>JAFKKL010000385.1 GCA_017305595.1 Hyphomicrobiales bacterium
GGCGTCGCTTCGCTCGCCTATGACCCGGCAATCCATCCTTTCTTGAACGATGGACACGCGGGTCAAGCCCGCGTGTGACGGCAAGTCAGATCGCTACTTCTCGCCCGGCTTGCAGGGCTTCGACGACTTGACCTCGAACTTGTCGAGTTTGCCGGCAATCACAAAGTCATTGTAATCGAGCTTCAATGCCCGCGAGACGCCGTTCTCATAGAGTTCGAACGACATCGCATAGGTCGGCGTCTGTTCGCCGCTGTTGGATTTGGCGTCGCGGTCGTAATAGCTGACGGTGACCGGCCAGCGCGTCAGCGTTTTCATCGTATCGTTGCTGGTCGACGGATCCGGCGTCGTCACCTTGTCGCCCGGAATCGGCTTCCCGATCACGGTGAGCGTATTGTAGACTTTCTCGCCGTTGTCGGAGCCGTCATAGACGGTGAGTTCGAGAAGCGACTTGCCCTCGCGCGCGGCGGCGATGATGCGGCGGACCTGCTCCGTCGGAAACACAGTGCTGCCGTCGAGCGTAAACGTCTTCGCCACCGGCTGCTTCAGCTTGACGGTGACGTGATCGCCCGTCCGCTCGGCAATCCCGTCGACACCGGTGGCATCGCTCTCGTTCATCCGCGTATCGATCTTGAAGCGGTAGGTTTTGCCCGCGGCGTCTTCCCAACTCGTCGAACGCAGATCGCTCAACGTATTCTTGCCTTCGCTGCCGCTCAGTTCCGAGACTTGACGGAATTCCGAGGTGTAGCCTTCGCATTCGCTGCCGGTGAAATTATACAGAATGCGCCCGCTCGCGCTCTCGACCGCGGCGGCGCCGTTGCGGGATTTGAGCAGGCTGAGATCGTAGGACGCCTGATGCGGCAGGAACGGGATACTCGCGGCCTGCGCGGACGCCGCGCCTAACAACAGAGCGCCCGCAAGGGTCGCGCCGGCCATGCGCGGAACGTCGGGCAGTTGCGGCAAGAATCGATATAAACGACGCATGGCGTCTCCTTCAGTCGACGAATCCGTACCATATTGGGCCCATTATTGGGCCGCAACTGAGGCGGTCGCGGGAATGTGTAGGACGATGGTTGCTTCGGGTTGGTACCGATCGCAGACGGCACCCACCCGGCAAGATAACGGCATGCCAGGGTAACAACATAACATCGTCTTTTCACGATCGCGGGACTATATCTTCGGTTCTGACAGAGGACTGCCGATGCACTCGCACTCGCTCGAAAACTGGACCCACGACCACAACTTCCTCGGCGCGCAACACGCGCGCAACGAGCAGCGGACATGGCTGGTGGTCTGGCTGACGCTGGGCATGATGGTTGCCGAGATCGTCGGCGGCAGCCTGTTCGGTTCGATGGCGCTTCTGGCCGACGGCTGGCATATGTCGACCCATGCGGCAGCCATCGGTATCGCTGCGCTGGCCTATCGCTATGCGCGTCGTCACGCCGACGATCCCCGCTTCGCTTTCGGCACCGGCAAATTCGGCGAGTTGGCGGCCTTCACCAGCGCAGTGGTGCTCGGCATCGTCGCCCTCATGATCGCCTATGAAAGCGTGCTGCGCATGGCCGATCCGAAGCCGATTGCCTACGGCGAAGCCATCGCCATCGCAGTGATTGGTCTGCTCGTCAATCTTGCTTCGGCATGGCTGCTGCGGGAAGATCACGATCACCACCATCACGGCCATGATCACAGTCATCATCACCGCCACGCACATGATCATGCTTCACACGATCATGACCATGCGCACGCGCATCACCATCGCGACAACAATCTCCGCGCGGCCTATGTCCACGTATTGGCGGATGCCGCGACGTCGGTGATGGCGATCGCGGCGCTGATCCTGGCTCGCGCGTTCGGCTGGATCTGGATCGATCCGGTGGTCGGACTGGTCGGCAGTCTCGTCATCGCCAGCTGGGCCTACGGCCTGATCAAAAGCGCCGGCGCCGTGTTGATCGACGTGGTGCCGGATTCGAACGTCGCCGATCGCATTCGCAGCCGTCTCGAAGTCAACGGCGACCGCATTTCCGATCTGCATCTGTGGCAAGTCGGACCGGGCCACTATTCCGCAATTGTCACCATCGTCACCGATCACCCGCAACCGCCGGCATCCTACAAGGCGAGCCTTCGCGAATTGAAGCAGCTGAGCCACGTCACGATCGAAGTCGATCAGTGCATGCATCCGGACGGCGTGTGCACTCACGCCGCCTGAGACCCGCTCCTCAGTTTTGGCAAGCATTATTTGCATCGGCGGTCGCTTGCATGTCGCGATCCGATGGGTGAAATAGATGCGGCGATCGCGGGCACGATCATCCGCATTCGACACGAAAGCAATCATTGGGGACCATCATGGCAGGAACAGTCGAACAGAAACTCGCGGCGCAAGGCATCGCGTTGCACGAGCCCGCGAGCCCGATCGCGAATTACGTCGGGTTCGTGCGCACCGGAAACCTGCTGATCGTGTCGGGGCAGGTCTGCGTCAATCCCGAAGGCAAACTGATTGCCAAAGGCAAGCTCGGCGCCGGCGTCACTGTCGAACAGGGCGCCGCCGCGGCGCGCGGCTGCGCCATCAATCTGCTGGCGCAGGTCAAGGCCGCGCTCGGCGATCTCGACAAGGTGACGCGCGTGGTGCGTCTCGGCGGCTTCGTCAACTCGGCGCCGGACTTCGTCGATGGGCCGAAGGTGCTCAACGGCGCGTCCGATCTGATGGTTGCGGCGTTCGGCGACAAGGGACGTCACGCGCGCTCGACCGTCGGCGTCGCCTCACTGCCCGGCGATGCCGCAGTGGAAGTCGAAGGTATCTTCGAAGTCTCCTGACGAGATCACGCGATGCGGGGACCCGACTGGCTTGCAGCACGTCCGGTGGCCCATCGCGGCCTGCACGATCGCGCGCGCGGCATCGTCGAGAACAT
>JAFKKL010000066.1 GCA_017305595.1 Hyphomicrobiales bacterium
CACCTGAACTTTCATTCTGTCCCTGTCGGTGTCGGTCGCTGTCGCCTGATGGTAGAGCCAGTTTAGCACAACGGCAAAGCCTCGACCCAAGGCAAGACCGCGTGACAGCAATGCGGCGTCCCGCAGGCCTGTAGAGGGGCGGCAGCCGCACTCGTTGTCGACCCGACCTTGATCGCAGTGTCGGCGACCCACAATTCAAAGTTCCGAATGCCGTGCGCGATCAGAGGAGGATATTGGCATATGACCATCCGTGACCCCATCCTGCACCCGATTCCGATCCTTTCGTTACGCCCGACCCAAATGACGGTCGGCATGCGCGAAGTGAAGGAAAAGCGTCGACGCTGGCGTCAGCACAAGTCGAAGACGAAGCAGGCGGAGCTTCTGGGCCGACATATGATTCCGGTGGTCCACGGTCCGGATGGACACCACTACGTTGTCGATCATCATCATCTGGCGCGGGCGCTTCATGACGAGGGTGTCGAGAACGTTCTCGTCACCATCATCGCCGACCTGACGATGGTGGATCGCGATTCCTTCTGGCTGGTGCTCGACAGTCGACGCTGGGTTTATCCGTATGATGCCAAGGGCGTGCGTCATCACTACAAGGATATCCCGAAATCGGTCGCGGATCTGAAGGACGATCCATTCCGCAGTCTTGCCGGCGAGCTGCGCCGCGCCGGCGGCTTCGCCAAGGACACCACGCCGTTCAGCGAGTTTCTGTGGGCTGATTTTTTCCGTCGCCGTTTGTCGCGGAAAAGCGTGGCTGGCGATTTCGAAAAGGCCGTCGAGAAGGCGCTCGGCCTCGCACGGGGCAGCGAGGCGGTTTATTTGCCGGGATGGTGCGGTCCGGTATCCGACTGATCCGCCGCGGTAGTGCCACTAGAATCGCCGTTCCTGTGGTGATGGGAAAAGCGATGAAACAGACGCTCGATCGGTCGGCCAAGCAATAGCACGAGAGAGGTAAGTACGCCGGCAACGAGCACAATCCGCCATTGTCCTGCACCGCAGACGATGCCGATGCAGGCGGTAAGCCAGACGCAGGCGGCGCTGGTCAGGCCATGGATGCGCTTGCCTTGCTCGTGATGAACAATCACGCCGGCGCCGAGGAAGCCGATGCCGGTGAGAATGCCCTGGATCACCCGACTGGTCGCGTCCGACATGGTGGTGTGAATGATGCCGCCATCGGCAAGCAGAACGACCACCGCCGCCGACAGTCCGACCAGTCCGAGCGTGCGAACCCCGATCGGCTTTCCGTGCAGGTCGCGATTGAGACCGACCGCGCCGGCGGCGATGGTCGCAACACCAAGACGCAAGGCGATTTCGCTCAGCACGATGTCCACGTTTGCCTCACGTCTTGGGCAGGCGGCCCATCAGATAGAATTCGTCGTTGGGCCGCATGTTGGTGAGGTTGGCCATCCGGTTCGACAATCCGAAGAACGCCGAGACCGCGGCGATATCCCAGATGTCGTCGTTGCTGAAACCGTGGCGGGCGAGTTCGGTGAAGTCGTGCTCCGAAATCTTGTAGGCTTCCGCGCTCACCTTCATGGCGAAATCGAGCATCGCCTTCTGGCGCGGCGTGATGTCGGCCTTGCGATAGTTGGTAGCGATCTGGTCGGCGATGAGCGGGTTCTTGGCGCGGATGCGGAGGATCGCGCCGTGGGCGACGACACAGTACTGGCATTGATTGGCGCTGCTGGTCGCGACCACGATCATCTCGCGCTCTGCCTTTGAGAGGCCGCTCTCCTTCTCCATCAGCGCGTCGTGAAAGGCGAAGAAGGCGCGGAATTCATCGGGACGATAGGCCAGGACCAGGAAGACGTTGGGCACGAAGCCGGACTTTTCCTGCACCGCTTCGATCCGCGCGCGGATATCGTCCGGCAGTTGCTTGAGCGAGGGGATCGGAAACCGGCTGTTGGTCGACGGCGTCATCATGTGGCCCTTTGGAGTTGATCGTTCGGAAGCGGTCTGAGCATACGGGCTTCCCGAAGGACTGGCGCGTAAAAAATTCGGCCCCTCGGGAGACTTCTCGTTACGACGGATTTTATGTCCGCTTTGGCGATTTGGCGATTTCGGTCGCGGATTGGCTCCGGCCCGCGAGGAAATTTCGCAGGGTCGCGACCCGGGTATCCGGCGTCCGCGTTCCTGCGAAGATCATGCAGAACGAAAGTTTGCTTTTGAAGGTGAGGGGGAGGGGTTTGACGAGCCGGCGCAAGCGGAGGTCATCCTCCACCAGACAACTGACCCCCATCGCGATGCCGACGCCTTCGATGGCGGCCTGATAGGACAGGTTGAGGCTCTCGAACGTCGGTCCGGCTTTGGTCGCCGCCAGTTCGTCCAGCCCTGCGGCGCGCAACCAGCGCGGCCAGTCGTTGGGCCGGGATGCGGTATGGACCAGCGTGTGATTCCGCAAGTCGGATGATTTGCGGATCTTCGGCATGTGGTTCGGTCGGCAGACAGGAAAAATCTCCAGTGGAGCAAGAACGATCGAGTTCTTCTCGAACTGATGGGGGAAAATCAACTTGATTACCGCATCGAAGCCGTCGTGCAGCGGATCGACCGGTTCGAGCGATGTCGTCAGTTGCAAATCGATGTCCGGATGCTGATCGGAAAACTCCCGCCATCGCGGTATCAGCCATCGCAGCGCGAAGGTCGGATAAGCGCAGATACGCAGTGGCCGATGCTGACGGCCGGCGCGGATTCTGTCTGAGGCTTGCGCGAGACTGTCGAGGGCGCTGGCTATCTCAGCAGCATATGTCTTGCCAATGCTTGTCAACGCGACGGCGCGGCTGTTGCGGTCGAACAGCCTGACCCCGAGTTCGGCCTCCAATTGCTGAATCTGCCGGCTGATCGCACCGGGTGTGAGCCCCAGTTCGCTGGCCGCCTCCGCAAAGTGCAGCCGACGCGCGGCGGCATCGAAGGCGCGCAACATCGCAAGGGACGGAATTCGGCGCATCGGACCATCTGATCATTGAATTAAGCTCAACGATACTTGCCCAGAACTCGTTTGTCACGGGCCGCTTCGCGGGTCAGGTTGTCCGCAAGAGTCACGGAGGAAGCCAATGAATATGATTCCAGCCCGGAAGGATTGGGCCGAGCAGACCGGTTCCGATCTGATCGCTCACGATTGTCAAAATCTCAACTTTTGGAACATCGACCGTTCCATTCGTGATGTGCTGGAGCTTTATCTGTCACCCGAAGCATTCGCGCATTTCGCGCCGCACCTCGAACGGCTTGGGCAAATGGGCGGCGGAATTCTCAACGAACTCGCGATGACGGCGGACAAGCACGGTCCGGTGCTTCACTATCGCGACCGGTTCGGACGCGATCAGGACTGGGTGGAATATCATCCGGCGTATCGGCGAATGGAGGATATCGCTTACGGCCAGTTCGGGATGCATGCGATGTCGCGGCGCGAGGGCGTTCTCGGCTGGTCCGACATCGTGCCGCCATTGGTGAAATACGCTTTCAACTATCTTTTCGCCCAATCCGAATTCGGGCTGCTGTGTCCGGTTTCGGCGACGGATACTTGTGCGCTGCTCATTCAGAATTACGCCAGCGAGGAACTGAAGCGCCGTTATCTGCCCGGCATGCTGACGCAGGACATGGACGGGCTGCTGCGCGGCGCCCAATTCATGACCGAGAAAGCCGGGGGATCGGATATTTCGCGCAGTGCATTGACCGCACGCCGTTCCGGCGATCACTGGGAGTTGTGGGGCGACAAGTGGTTCTGCTCCTGCGCCGACTCCGAGGTGGTGTTACTGCTGGCGCGCTGTGAGGATGCGTCCAAAGGAAACGCCGGCCTTTCACTATTCCTGATGCCGCGGACTCTCGATGACGGCACTCGCAATCGCTATCGGTTGGTGCGCCTCAAGGACAAACTCGGCTCGCGCTCGATGGCCTCCGGCGAGGCGATCATGGAAGGGGCGGTGGCGTTCCTCCTGGGTGAGCCCGGACGCGGCCTGAAACAGATGATGGATCAGGTCAATCTGTGCCGGCTGTCCCACGGTTTCCGCGCCGCCGGCATGATGCGGCGTTGTCTCAACGAAGCCCTTCAGGTTGCCAATTCGCGCGTCGTGTTCGAGCGCAGGGTCGTGGACCATGCGCTCGCGCGGCGGCAGCTGCTGAAGCTGATCCTGCCGACGGAGCAGGCGCTCTCGGTCGGCTCGGCTGCGGCGATGGCGCTGGCCAATGGTGACACAGAGACGTTGCGCATCCTGACACCGCTCGTGAAGTATCGCGCGTGCCGGGACAACGTGAAGGTCGCGACGGGCGCCATGGAGATGCGCGGCGGCAACGGCTTCATCGAAGACTGGAGCAATGCGAAGCTGGTGCGCGATGCCCATCTCGGCGTGCTGTGGGAAGGAACCAGCAGTGTGAATGCGATCGACATCGTCCGCCGGGCCGTCGGCAAGGAGCGTTCGCATCTGGCTCTCGCCAACGATCTGCACGCGCGGCTCGATACGAACGCGATACCGGGGCAATTCCGCGGTGAACTGAACGTGCTGGTCGACCGCGCGGTGGAGTTCGTGGACAAGGTTGCGGCCGACCCCGCCGCGGAGTCGTCGTATCGCAAGGCGGCTTCGGCCCTGTATCACGTCACCAGCGCCGCGTTGATGGCGAGCGAAGGCGCGCGGCTCGGCACCGCCGGCAAGGATGCGCGCCGGCTGTTGATGGCGCGCCTCGTGATCGATCATCGGCTCGAGCGCGACGATCCGTTCCGCATTTCGAATGGTGAGCGGGAGGCCGAGATATTCGCCTGCCTCCAGAGCGAGGACGTGGTTTCGCTGGAACGCGTGTCGCAGTTACTCGCGGCCTGAACACCATAACGATGGCTTTGCATGTGATGCCGCCGGCGTGAGCGGGCGGCAGTCATATCCATGAGGAGAATTCCGTTGAAATCAGTTCTATCGATCGTGCTGGCAGGTTTTGTCAGCGTTGCTGGTGCGACCGCCGCTATGGCCCAGAAGGCTTACGGGCCGGGCGTCACCGACGTCGAGATCAAGATTGGAAACACCAACCCGTACAGCGGACCGGCTTCCGCCTATGGCCTCGTCGGGCGGGTGGAGCAGGCCTACTTCAAGATGGTCAACGAAGCGGGCGGCGTGAACGGCCGGAAAATCACCTTCATCAGCTATGACGATGCTTACAGCCCGCCGAAGACGGTCGAGCAAACGCGCAAGTTGGTCGAGAGTGATGAGGTTTTTGCCATCGTCAGTTCGGTCGGCACGCCGACAAGCCTCGCCGTGCAAAAATATCTCAACATCAAGAAAGTGCCGCAACTCTTCGTGCTCTCAGGCGCCGGCAATTTCAATATGCCGAAGCAGTTTCCGTGGAGCATGAGCCATCAGGTCAATTACAGCGCCGAAGGCCGCATTCTCGCGACTTACATCATGAAGGCGCAGCCGAAGGCAAAGATCGGCGTTCTCTACCAGAACGACGATCTCGGAAAGGACCTGTTGCGCGGATTGCTCGATGGACTGGGCGAAAACCAGGAACTGGTCGTCGCGCAGGAGCCGTATCAGTTGTCCGACCCGAGCGTTGATACGCAGGTCCTGAAGATTTATGCCGCCAAGCCTGACGTGTTCGTCAACTTTGCTTCGCCGAAAGCGGCCGCGCAGGCGATCCGCAAGATCGGCGAACTGAACTGGAAACCGATTCAATTCGTCGGCAAGGTTGCAGCATCAGTGGATGCGGTGATGAAGCCGGCGGGCCTCGATCATGCCGAAGGGATCGTGTCGGTTGCGTTTGCCAAGGAATATTCCGACCCGCAGTGGGCGGATGATCCGGCGCGCAACGCTTATGGTGCGTTCATGGACAAGTTCATGCCGGGGGTGGAGAAGAACAACACGTTGGCGGTGCAGGCGTATACGACGTCGCAGCATCTCGTCGGGCTGCTGGAGCTTTGCGGCGACAACCTGACGCGTGAAAATCTGATGAAGCAGGCGTCGCACCTCGATGGCAAATTGCGGTCGGGCATGCTGTTGCCGGGTATTGGGCTGCATACCACTCCGGACGACCTTGCGCCGCTCAAGCAATTGCAACTGATGCGCCTTGAGGGCGGGAACTGGAAACTCTTTGGAGACGTTCTGATGGCGCGCTAAGCGGGATGCCGCCACGCGCAATCGATATCTGAAAAGCCGCTGCCTAACGCAGCGGCTTTTTCAGCAATGAGAAACGATCGGGATCGAGGCCGAGCGAGGGTTGCAGCATCGGCGCCTCGAAATTGCGCGGGGTTGGTCGCGTGGCGAGGCCGTCGTTCGGCACCTCGCGATGTGAGGTCGCACCGCGCCAGCGCTCAAGCACGGTGTTGAGGAAATGCGCGTCGTGGCCGCTGTCCGTCACTGGCGTGCTGGCGATGGTGGATTCGCTGCGCGGCAATTGATGCGCCGGAACGTCCTTGAAACGCAGGCGCGTCGGCAGCGCAACGCCTTCGCCGAACGCCAGCACCTCGCGGGTCCCGAGCGAAGGTACGAACGACAGCAGGTTTGCGGCGGCGTCCGACACCGCCGAGCGGAGCAGGGACTGGTCGCGATCGTTAGCGAGGCGCATCGTGAACAGCGTGCTGCATTGAGAGATGATGGTGGCGTCGAGTTCGGCCGGACGCTGCGTCACCAGCCCAAGATAGACGCCGTACTTGCGGCCTTCCTTGGCGATGCGCGACACCGCCTTGCGGGTGGGGCCGAAGCCGATGCTGCGGTCGGCTGACGCGTAGCGATGCGCTTCCTCGCAAACGAACAGCAGCGGCGAGATGCCATCACTCCACAGGCCAAAATCGAACGCCATGCGGCAGAGCACGGAAACCACCGAGTCGACGACCTCCGCGGGAAAGCCAGCAAGTTGCATGATGGTCATCGGCCGACCGTTGGCCGGCAGCCGGAACAGATGGCTGATAACCTCCGCCATGGTATCGCCGCCGACATTCGCATTGTCGAACATAAAGGCGTAGCGCGGATCGTTGCGCACCGTTTCGATGCGCGAAATCAGCTTGTGATAGAGGATGCGCGACGAGCGGTTTTCCAGCCGACCCATGCGCTCGTCGATCAGCGAGATCAGATCGACCAGCCGGTAAGGCACCGGCGTATCGGCTGTGAAGGTGTTGTGTTTGCCGTCGAGGCGCTTCACTCCCAACCGGTCTCCGCTGCTGTATTGGGTGTAAAGACCCTTTGCCAACGGAATGACTTCGGTGAGAATTTCCAGTTCCTCGGGAACGCCTGGCCGTCCGCCGAACAGGACGTCGACGATTTCCTCGAAATTGAACAGCCAGAACGGCAGTTTCAGGTTTCGTGGATTGAGGACCAGGGCGCGCTCGCCGAAGCAGCGGCCGTATTCGTTGTGAACGTCGAGCAGGAAGACGCGAAGCTTGGGGCGCGCCTTGAGAATCTCGTTGAGCAGCAGCGAGACGCCGCTGGACTTGCCGACGCCGGTGGAGCCGAGCACCGCGAAATGCTTGTTGAGCATTTCCTCGACATCGACATAGGCCGTGATCGATGGGTCCTGCTGCAACGCGCCGATGTTGATCTGGTCGACACCTTTCGGCGCGTAGATCGTGCGTAGTTCCTGATTGGAGATCAGGGTGACGGCATCGTCGATCGCCGGATAGCTGGTGACGCCGCGCCGGAAACGTTGCTGTTGTGGCTCGCCATAGATCTCGCCGAGCAGATCGACCGACGCGCAGGCGTAGTAGCGATCGCTGTCCGGCAGGTGCTCGCTGGTGACCTCGGTAATAATGGCAACGATGACGGCATTGGCGCAACGGATGCTGACGAAGCGGCCGACCGTTGCGCGCGCCTCGGCAGGCGAAGCGTGTTGACCGGCATGGAGCCCGGCGCGGGCCTGCGAGCCGCGCACCGAAATGATCCGCCCGAACGAGGTTTCAGGTGGCGAAAAAGACATATCGCAATCTGTATCTTGCTCCGTAATTCCCCCACTATCGGCCGGGTTGTTTCAGAAATCGTTAACCGGCCAAAGCTGGTCGGACGATCGGCGTTGCAATATGGCCTTAAAAATCAAGAGCCGCCGTCGGGACGAAGCGACGGCGGCTCTTGTACGCAACACAACATGCTGTTCGATGAATATGGAGGCGCTCAGTCAGTCTCTCAACCGGGCGTCGGTTCAGGATATCACCAGTGACGTCGGTGCCGCGAGTGCGACCATCCGCGATGGCGCCCGACGTACCAGCCGCGGTGCAGGCCGCGATTGCCGTGCCAGCCATGATGGCCACCACGATGTCCGTGCGCGTGCCCATGGCCGTGTCCGCCCCGGACCTGAAGCAGGTCGGAAGCTCCCTCGATATGTTTGGCAGCCGGCGTAGCCGCGCTTGCTGTGCCGGCGGTTGCGAGGGCAAAGGCCGCGACGGCGGCCCAGGCAATTGTGCGTATTGTCATCGGTGTTCCTTCGATTGATTGCGCCAGATAACGGAACGGATCCATTCTGGTTCCCGGCCGCGCCCGAAGGAACGCAGCTGCGCGACTTGCAAACCGAAAGGCGGCCATCTAAAAGGGCGCCCAGCGAGTGCGTTTGGAAAATGCCAAATGGCAATTGGAAGAAACTTTAAGAGCTTTATCTAAAGTCTTCCATCCATTGGGGAATGGTGTAACGGTAGCACAACAGACTCTGACTCTGTTTGTCTTGGTTCGAATCCAGGTTCCCCAGCCACTATTGACCGCGGCATTTGTTCGGTGCTCCGGAAAATGCTGTCCCGATTGCAGTCTCATAATTTTCATCGCTGTCTTTGGGTTGCCTGGGCGCGTCGTCACGCTCCTCAGATAATGGCGCGCGCCCTTGATTGGTGCGATGCAGCACGGGGCCAGCGAAACGCGGCATTGCATTTTTGCCACATTTGACCACAAATCGACCATCTTTACGCAACCCTTCGTTGTGTCGGGTTCCATTAGCTGTTAGCGAAAATCTATGCGGTATTTTAAAACCCTTTTTACAGCTTCCAGTTTTTTGATTGCCATTTGGTCGCCGGCCTCGGCCGAACCCTTTTCGATTCGCGACGCCATCAATCAGGCAGTCAGGACAAATCCGGGTGTTGGCGAAGCGTCGGCCAATCGGCGGGCGACCGAAGCCGAGCTTCGGCAAAGCCAGGGCGCGCTGCTGCCGCAGATCAGGTTGCAAGCCGATGCCGGCCCGGAAAAGCTGACGCAATACGTTGTCCCAGCTCCCGCCAATAACGGCCAGTACCGAAACGGTCGGGAAGCATACGTCGTCATTCGGCAGACGTTGTTCGACGGCATGTCATCGATCAACGAGGTGTGGCGGCAGGCGGCGCGGGTGAATGCCGCGTCCTATCGGGTGCTTGAGCGGACGGAACTGATCGCGCTCGATGCCGCGGAAGCGTATATCGACGTGACTCGATATAGCCGAATCGTGGCGTTGGCGGAGCAGAACCTCAAGGTTCATCTCGACGTCCGCAAGAATGTGCTGGCGCGTTTCTCAGGTGGACGATCCGGTGAGGGCGATACCCAGCAGGCTGAGGAGCGGGTGGCGGCTGCCCAGGCGGCGCTCGCCGATTTCCGGTTGAGCCTCGATTATGCGCGCGCCAAGTACCGCAAGACGGTGGGGCTGGAGCCCTACAACGTGCGTTTCCCCGGCCGGTTGCCGTCGATGCCTGCCAGCAAGAACGCCTCGCTGGATATCGCTTTCAAGTACAATCCGACAATTCGTGCGGCCGGTGCCGATGTCGAAGCCGCGAAGCGCGCCTTTGATGCGACCGCGGGCGCATTCGTGCCAAACGTGGCCCTTGAGGGGCGTGCACTACGCGGCGTCGATTCGATCATCTATCCCGGACAACGTGACGAAGTGAGCGGCAAGGTCGTCGTGAGCTGGGATATTTTTCGTGGCGGTCAGGATTCCTGGAAGCGCGCGGAAGCTGCGGAGCGCATGGTCGAGGAGCAGCACAAGCACGCGCGGCTCCAGCGCGATGCTCTCGAATCGCTGGACAAGGCTTGGGCGGCACGCACTATCACCACTGAGCGGGCGGCCGCGCTGTTGCGTGATGTCGAGGCCGCGCGACGGACGTTTGCAGCCTACAACAAGGAATACGAACTCGGCCAACGCACCCTGATTGATCTGCTCAACGCGCAGAATCAGTATTTCAATGCTCAGGTGTCGCTGGTGTCCGCGCGTGGCGTCACGGTGTTTGCGGACTATCAGTTGCTCGCGGCTATGGGGCAACTCCTGCATCACCTCAAGACGGCGAAGCCGCCGGAGGCCGACCCGCTTGAGAACGGGCCGGTCGGTTTTATTCCGATCAAGTTCCCGCCGATCCTCCTGCATGCGCCCGAGCCCGGTTCGGAGCCGCTGAATGCCGTGGCGCCGATCCCGGTGTGGTCGTCGCCGTTCAGCCCGCAGGTTGAGCCGCGCGCCGTTACGTTTGGCGACCGTTGGTCCGCCGCGCCGCCGGCCGGCCAGGACGCGATGGCGACGAATGCCGGAAGGGCAGGCGCAGTCCGCTAAAAGACGGATCGGGTGAGGGGGCGGTCCGGCGCGATCTGAGCGCGCCGGCTGATCGTTGTTCCACTCCAATGCGCCCTTGAAAATTTACTTTATGTTAGGGTTTAGCCCGCCGCTCGCACAAATTGCGGGCGGTTTGGCGCATTTTACAATAAGTTGCGCCGACTTCGCAGCAAAAGCCATTTTCGCCCCGACCTGCGCCGCAAAAGAGCGTGCGATTTACCGAGGCTCTATTGAATACTCAGCCGCACAAGCTCGACCTGGATCCGAATGGCGACATGGCGGGAATGGCTCCCAAGGACGCCGGCCGCGTCGACGATCCGCTGGCGGATAGCTTGCTGTATCTGGCGCGACTGCACGGCCGTGCGCTGAGCAAGGAGGCGCTGATCGCCGCCCTGCCGGTTCAAGGCAAGTTGACGCTGGCGCACTACGAACGTGCCGCCCAACGTGCGGGGCTGGAAGCTGAGCTTTCCGAGAAGCGGCTGGCGGACATTCCGGCTCTGGTGCTTCCGGCGGTGCTGCTGTTTCACGACGGATCGACGCGCATCCTGCTCAAGATCGATCACGATGCCGGGCACGCCACACTGGTCAATCCGTCGAGCCGGGATGACGGCGATGCGATGGAACGCGTTGAAGCGATTCAGACGCAGTATTCCGGTTTTGCCTATTACGTTCGTCCGGCGGTGATGGCCGATCCGCGCGCGGTCGCCAGCGGCGACTTGCCGAAGAAGCATTGGTTCTGGTCGGTGGCCAGCCGCTTCGGCGCCAACTACGTGCATGTCGCGCTTGCCGCGCTTGTCGTCAATCTTCTCGCGCTCGCCGCGCCGCTGTTCACGATGAGCGTCTACGATCGCGTCATCCCTAACGGAGCGATCCCTTCGCTGGTTGCGCTCGGCATCGGTTTGATGATTGCAATCGTGTTCGATTTCATTCTTCGCGTGGTGCGGAGCCGGATCATCGACATGACCGGCAAGAAAATGGACGTCGTCCTGTCGGCCGATATTTTCGAGCATGTGATGTCGGTGAAGGCCGAGCACCGCCCGCCGTCCGTCGGCATTCTCGCCAATCAGATGCGCGACTTCGATTCGGTGCGCGAGTTTTTCACATCGGGCACGGTGGTTTCGGCGACCGATCTGGTCTTCGCCGTGCTTTTTATCACGATCCTGTTCATCATCGCCGGGCCGCTCGCGTGGATTCCGCTGATCATGTTGCCGATCATGATCGTCGTCGGCGTGGTTCTGCAACGGCCGCTGGATCGATCGATGCGGCGATTGCAGGCGGAATCGGCCGCGCGGCACGGCATCCTGATCGAGTCGTTGAGCGGCATTGAAACGTTGCGCGCCGTCGGCGGCGAGGCGCGCGCGCAAACGATCTGGGAGCGCTCGGTCGCGGCGAGCGCGCGCTCCAGCGAAGACGTGCAGTTCTGGTCGTCGCTGGCATTAACCAGTGCCAGCACCGCGACGCAGTTGACCAACCTGCTGTTGGTCGTCGGCGGCGTCTTCATGATTTTGGATGGCAAGCTGTCGGTCGGTGCGCTGGTCGCAGCGAATATGCTGTCGGGGCGCGTGCTTGGCCCGATCGCCGGGATCGCGGCGGTCATTACCCGAGCGACGCAGACCTACACTGCGCTTCGATCGATTGATCGTCTGATGGAACTGGAGCGGGAACGTCCCGCCGACAAGATCTTCGTTGCGCGCGAGATCAAGCAGGGCAGCATCGAATTCAAGAACGTCAGTTTTTCGTATCCCGACAGCGCGACCAAGGCGTTGGATGGCATTTCGTTCAGGATCAGGCCTGGCGAGAAGGTCGGCATTATCGGGCGCATCGGGTCGGGCAAAACTACCGTCGGCAAGCTGGTGACCGGTTTCTATCCGCCCGCCGAAGGCAGCATTCAAGTCGATGGCATCGATGTTCGCCAATACGATCCCGCGGACTTGCGAGCCGGTGTCGGTTTCCTGTTGCAGGACGTCGATCTATTTTACGGCAAATTGCGTGATAACATTACGTTAGGAAAACCTACGGCTACCGACGAGGAGGTCTTGGCTGCAGCGCGGCTGTCCGGTGTCGAAAGCTTTATCGCCGGGCATCCGCAAGGGTACGATATGATGGTCGCCGAGGGCGGCCGCAGTCTATCCGGTGGGCAAAAGCAGGCGATCGGTTTGGCGCGGGTGTTGATACGCCAGCCGCGGATTCTCTTTCTGGATGAACCGACGGCGCACTTCGACGTTCGCAGCGAAGCCGAGTTTCTCGAACGCTTGAAGGGGTTGGCGAAGCAGGAGATGACTATCGTTGTCTCCACGCATCGCCCATCGCTTCTCACGCTCGTTGATCGCATTCTGGTTTTCGACAATGGCAAGATTGTCGCCGATGGCCCGGCCGCACAGATCCTGACGCGGCTGCGCGGCCCCGCTGCGGCGCCCCCGACAAGGCCGGCCAATGCAGTCTGATTTCGCATTCTCGAACGACATCCGCGCAGCGATCGATCTGCGCACGCCGCGCACCTCTCGGATGCTGCTTTTCACGTCGTTAGCATTGCTGGTGGCGTTTTTCGTATGGGCTCACTTTGCAGTGCTGGACGAGGTGAAGCGCGGCAACGGCCGGGTGATTCCGTCGCGCCAGATGCAAGTGGTGCAGTCGCTGGAAGGTGGCATCATCAGTGAATTGATGGTGCAGGAGGGATCGATCGTCGCCAAGGACCAGCCGCTTGCCCGCATCGAGGATACTAATTTCGCGTCGCAGTTCGGCGAAATTCGCGAACGCCGCGGCGCCATGGCCGCGCGGGTCGAGCGTCTCGAGGCTGAAACCCGCGGAGCAAGCAAGGTCGATTTCGGACGCGAATTGAGCGAGCTTGCGCCGCGTGCGGTGGAAACCGAAAAGAGCGTTTTCGACGCGCATATGCGCAAGCTCGCGCAAGATACCGACGTCATCGCGCAGCAGGAAACGCAGAAAAAGAAAGAGATCGACGAGTTGCGCGCGACGGAAACCCGGTTTTCGGAAACGCTGACTTTGCTCAATCGTGAATCGGAATTGACCCGCAAGCTCTACAATCAGAAGGTCGTCCCCGAGATCGAGATGTTGCGCGTCGAGCGCCAGGCCACCGATATGCGCGGCCAGCTTGCGGTGGTGCGTGCCACCATCGTGAAGACCGAAGCCGCGGTGAACGAAGCGCATTCGCGGCTTTTGAACATCGCGACCGCGTTCAAGGCGCAGGCCGAGGATGATCTCGCCAAATCGCGAGCCGATCTTGCCGTGCTCGATGAGAACATCAAATCGGCACAGGATCGTGTGCGCCGCACCGAGTTGCGTTCGCCGGTGCGCGGGATCGTCAACAAGCTCAACGTGACGACTATCGGCGCCGTCGTGGCGCCCGGCGCGAGCCTGATGGAGATCGTGCCGCTCGACGATACGCTGCTGGTCGAAGGCCGCATTCGTCCGCAGGACATCGCCTTCATTCGCCCGAACCACGAAGCCGTGGTCAAACTCAGTGCCTACGACTCGTCGGTCTACGGCTCGCTGCATGGCAAGGTTGAGCGTATCAGCGCTGATACCATCACCGAGGACAAAGGCGACAAGAACGAACGCGGCGAAACCTTCTACCGCGTGATCGTCCGGACCGAGAAAAATCACCTTGGAACGGAGCAAAATCCGCTGCCCATTATTCCGGGCATGGTGGCAACCGTCGAAATCCTCACCGGCAAGAAAACAGTGCTGGACTACATCATCAAACCGGCGCGAATGCTGCGGGATGAAGCCCTGCGTGAGCATTGACGGTATCGTTTCGTTAAGATCAAGAATGTCTGAACGCGTCAGGCGAGACGAATTGCATAAAATTGCAATCGTCCCGGACGCTGTCTTTTAAGCCCAAAACCCAACTTTCCCCGCCGTCGGGCTCGCTTTAACGCGGCTGAAGCGGCCTGGATTCTACGCTCGCTCCATAAAGATCCGGAGCAGGTACGGCGTTCGAACGCCGACCGATGCTCCGGACAACGGGGCGTCGATCATGTTGCGTATCAATTTTGCGCGCGTTTCCGCGCGCGCCATGGGATGTTTGACCGTATTGTTTTTAGTGGTCGGCACCGGCGATCCGGCCGAGTCGAAACCCCGTTCCAAATCTGCGCCAGAATTCTCGACGATCGACGACGCTCCGTCGGCCTTTGCACGTCCGCCGGTTCGTTTCTTCACGATCAACGGGGTTCTCGCCAAGCACGATCGGCATTCGTTGGGCGCGACCCGTTTCGCGAGCGTCGGCTTCTCCGAAGGAGATAACGGGGTGCTTGCCGACAGCAGGCCGGCTCCGACATTGCCGTCCATCAGCGACGAGCCATTCGGCCTTTTCACATTCCGCGCGCCCGAAGGGGTGTTGTGGACCAAGTGGCGCGCAGTCCAGGCGACGATGCGCAAGGAGGCGGAGCAGATCGACCGTTGCAAGGAGACGGATGATTGCCAACCGGCGACGCGCAAGTTTGCCGCTGTCGTCCAGGCCGCTTCATCCGGTGATCTGCGCGCGCGGGTTGAGACGGTCAATATCAGGATTAACGAGGCTATTCGTTATGTCAGCGACTATCAGCAGTTCGGTGTCGCGGATCGATGGAGTTCGCCGCTGGAAGCGTTGGCCTCGGGCAGAGGCGATTGCGAGGATTATGCAATCGTTAAGTATGGCGTTCTACGCGAGTCCGGCGTGGCGGAATCAGACCTGAAGGTGTTGCTGGTCCGCGATCTCGCCGTTCGGCAGGATCATGCGGTGCTTGCGGTTCGCGTCGATGGACGCTGGCTTGTTCTCGACAATCGCCGCGCCACTCTGCTGGAGACAGGCGACCTGCCGCATTTCATGCCGTTGTTCGCGATCGATCAGGCCGGCGTCCGTTTGTTCGCGGCTCCCTATGCTTCGCGGATGCATCATGAGAGCGAGACAGAACTGTTGCCCGCGGCGGATGATGCGGCCTATGCCGGTGGCGGTCAGACTCTTCAGCTCCTGTTGTGATCGGGGTTGAAAAACTTCGTTGGCACAGTTGTCTGAGGATCTTCGTGGCGGGCGATGGCTTGTATCTATCGCCGATTTCCGATCATATCCGGACTCAGCCCACGGTTGTGAGGAGAGGACGAATGCGGTGCGGATATGGAATTCTGCTTGGTTTTCTGGTGATGCCGCTTCTGCTCTGCGGGCCGTCGAAAGCAACCGCCGGCGGTTGGGTTACGGCAGGAGCCAACTTCGCTGTGTCGTGTGAGAATGGTGCCAACTATCGGCTCCACGCCGATCGCGCCAGTTTTCCCGGCGATGTGGTGACCGGGCATTTCTATTTGTCGCGCCATCGTGGCTTGCCGGTGCGGTTGATCCCGATGGGCGAAGGTTATCGTTATGCCGGTCGCGGCGTCTGGCTCGACGGCATTCGCGAACACGCGTTGCTTTATCTGAGCAAGTACCGGCCGCTGGCTTGCGTGGTCTCTCGTTTGTAATCGATTCGTCCAAGAGACTTGAGCTCGATCCGGGGCGGTAAGATCGGGCGCGCGAGCGTGGGCGCTCTCATCGCAAATTTGAGCCGAGTTTGCGCGGCATCGATGGCCAGCGCGGCTTTTCTGTCGTCATTTGTTGCAGGTCAGTTGTTGGCGGCGTGATGCGTCGTCGTACCGAATGCTCGGCGAGCGGACATGCCACTCCCGGCAGGCGAGCAGTGCCCGTGACCGGAGCGGGTCGTCGGATCGGCTCGACAGGTTTTTCACAACAGCCGAGAATTTCATTCCGCTGGATCTGCCTCCGCTAACCTCGTTGTGAGCGGCCGGGTAACGGGGCTGATCGGTAATGGGTGGTTGGCGGGAACAATAGTTTCAATGCGCGCAATCGTAGTTGTGCTGTTTCGATCTGCTCAAGCTCTCTATGGTTGCATTCGGAAGTATAGCGAGCACAAACCTGTCCCGCCCAAAATACCAATTTTTGAATATTAGTTGAACCTCGAAGCAGAAGTACTTTGCTCTTTGCTATTTATATTTTGCTTATCCCCACATGAACTGAGATTATTTACTTTTGTTAATTTCCCGTGCCCGATATTTGGCTTAACCAAAGGTGTAGGAAATCTTGCGCATTCTCTGACTATTCTTGACCAAATTGCATTTTTAAGAATATTTTAACCTTCAATTGGGCCGCCGTTTTGGGCGGCAGAATTCATTTGAGGGTTACGGCGATGAACGCTCCCGTTTTGGTTGCACAGCTTTCCGGTTCTGCTCCTCAAGCGCCCGCTACGCCAAAGAATTTGAAACTTGAAAAGCCGCAAAACGGCCAAGCCGTCACCATTCATCTCGACGGCAACACCAAGCTCGATCTCAGCGACATCGCGAGCGAGAAGCTGACTTTCGTGAGGGTCGGCGAGAAGCTGATCGTTCTGTTCGACAATCAGTCGACGGTCACTGTCGATCCGGTGTTCGATTCCAGCGGCCGTCCGCTTGCCGATGTTGCGTTCGATCTCGGTCAGAACCGAGCTGTGACCGGCGATGAGTTCGCCTCGCTGTTCCCGATCACCACCGATCAATCCGTTCTTCCGGCTGCCGGTGGCAATAGCGGCCCTACGGGCGGCGCGAATTTCTCCGACGCGCACGTCAACGCTCTGACCGACCCCAACGCGCCACTGGCGTTGCTGGGAGATGAGAACAATGGTTCGCCGTTCGGTTCGCTAGCGCGGGAGAGCGGCAGCGCGCCGGTCGCGGGCGTGCCTTTCGCCAATGCCGGTCTGAGCGAATCCAACCTGAGCGGCGGTACTGCGGAGAATGCCGGCCTCACCACCAGCACGGGTTTTCTGGGTGTCAACTTCGGTACGGCCGCAAGCTCCGCGGTGCTGTCCTTCGACGAAAATCAGTCGGGCCTCGCGACGTTGCGATCCGAAGGTGAACTCGTCAATTTCGCGCGCGTGGCGGATGCCGCGGGACACTTCACCCAACTGATCGGCTTTGTCGGGGCAGACCCGAACATCGTTGCAAATCGGGTGTTCATTGCAACGCTCGATCCGACCGTGGAAGGCGGCGGCTACACCGTCACCTTGCTGCGCCCACTCGATCATGGCAGTGCCGGGGCCGATACACTCAACTTCGCTCTCAATGTCACCGCGAGCAATCAGTTCGGCTCGGACGCAACTGAAATCCACGTTAATGTGCAGGACGACGTTCTGGTGCTGAATGGCGACGTCGCCGCACAGAACGTAAACGAAGACGGTCTTGCCGATGCGAACGGTTTTGTTGCCGGCGCCGGCTCGGTCGGTCCGGTTGCACTGAATATCGACTGGGGCGCGGACAACGACACGCGCGGCAACAGCGCGGGCGACACCTTCGGGCGAACGCTGTCGTTTGTGGCCGATGGCGTTCCTGCGATCACCGGCGCGAACGGCGAGGGGTTGTCGTCCGGCGGCGTGACGCTGGAATACGTGGTGACGCCGCTTGCGGATGGTGGTCAACTGCTGACGGCGTACAAGGGCACGCCTGGTGAAAACAACGCCATCTTTACGCTGACGCTGGACCCGACGTCGGCGCATGGCGCTTACAGCTTCAATCTGCTCGGCACGCTTGACCACGCGGCGGGATCGGATTCCATCGGCCTGACCTTCACGGTGCAGGCAGCGGACGCTGACGGCGATACCGCCAACCTCAATTTCACGGTCAATGTGGCTGACGACGCGCCGGTTGCGCGTGATACCGCCGCCGAGATGGCGGAAAATGATGTCCACGTCATCACTCTGGTCGAAGGAGTGGATTACTCCTTCGGAACCGATACGCATGACGCGTCGATCGTGCTTTCGGCGCCGACCTTCTCGGATGTGCCTTCCGGCATTGTCCTCGGTACGCCCGCAATAACGCTTGACGCCAACGGTCATATTACGATTGCGCCGGGAACGGCCTTCGACGCCTTGTCCGCAGGCGCGACCGCGGTCATGCACATTCCTTATACCGTTACCGACGGCGACGGCGACGGGATCACCCGGACCATTTCGGTCACCATCCACGGCACCAATGATGTGCCGGTCATAACATCTGGCGAGCAATCCGGTGCGGTGGCGGATGTTGCGGAGGCGATCAATCCGGCGGCGAGCGCGGGCGAACTGTCCGCGACCGGCACGATCGGGTTTGCGGATGTCGATCTCTCCGATCGTCCGGCGGCGAGCTTCACGCTGGCTTCGACGACGCCGAGTTCGGGTCTGGTGCTGACGAGCGCGCAGGAGGCAGCGCTGGAGGGTGCGTTCGCGATCGCGCCGGGCGGAGCCAACGCCAACAACGGCACGGTTGACTGGACCTATGCGATCGCGGAGAGCGAGGTGGACTTCCTCGCTGCGGGCGAGAGCGTCGTACTGACCTACACGGTAACGGTGGACGACGGTCATGGCGGCAGTGTCGATCAGGCGGTGACGATCACGGTGACCGGTACCAACGACACGCCGGTGATCACAACGCAGGAACAGATCGGTGGGATTGCGGACGTTGCGGAGACGGTTAATCCGGCGGCGAGCGCGGGTGAACTGTCCGCGACCGGCACGATCGGCTTTGCCGATGTCGACCTCTCCGACCGTCCGACCGCGGCCTTCGCGCTGACGTCGACGACGCCGAGTTCGGGTCTGGTGCTGACGAGTGCGCAGGAAGCTGCGCTGACAGGAGCATTCGCGATCGCGCCGGGCGGAGCCAATGCCAACAACGGTACGGTCGACTGGACCTATGCGATTGCGGAGAGCGAGGTGGACTTCCTCGCGGCGGGCGAGAGCGTCGTGCTGGTCTACACGGTGACGGTGGACGATGGCCATGGCGGCAGCGTCGACCAGGCGGTGACCGTCACCGTGACCGGGACCAACGATACGCCGGTGATTGAGGCGGGGGCGGCGTCGCTGACGGAGCTTTACGATCACACGCTGGACTTGTCGGCGCACTCGGTGTCGGGCTCGCTGAACTTCACCGATGTCGACCTGAACGATGTCGGCCAC
>JAFKKL010000067.1 GCA_017305595.1 Hyphomicrobiales bacterium
GACTATTTCCATCAACAAACCTCCGACGCCGAAGCCGGTGATGTCCGAGCTCTTGATCGGCAGACCGGCCAGCATCCGCATCAGCACCCAATCAAAACCGTTCTCGACCGGCGAGCGCGCACACCCCGGCGCGCCGATCACCGGGCGACCGTCGGCGGCGCCGAGCAACAGCAGGTTGCCGGGATCGACCGGCATGCCGAAATGATTGACAGTGCCGCCATTGGCGACGATCGCCGCGGGGATCACGTCGCGGCGGTCGGCGATGGCGGACGCGCCGAACACGATCACCATCTCGACGTCGAGCTTCAAAACCTCCGCAATCGCGGCGGCGAGCGCCGCCTCATCGTGCGGCACGCGCTTCTCGACCACAATCTTGGCGCCGGCCGGCGCAAGGCGCTCGGCGGTGACGCGTAATGTCTTGTCGATGACCTTCGGCACCAGGCCGGGCAGCATCGTCGACACCACGCCGATCCGCTTGATGACATAAGGCGCAACGCGCAACGCATCATGCCCCGCCGCCTTCACCGCTGCGTCGCGCAATTTGCCTTCGACGCCGAACGGGATCAGCTTGACGGTGGCGATCATCTCGCCTTCGACAACCGGCTTGTACGCCGACAACGTCGCGAAGGTGATGGCCTCGTTGACATTGTTGATACGGTCCACCGCATCGCGATCCACCACCAGCACGCCGGGCCGGGTCGCGAACAGGTTGGCGCGGCCGGTGAAAGCGCGCTCGACCATCACGCCGTCGCTGGCAATCGCCTTTGCGATATCGGCAGCTGCGGTGTCCTCCGACACCTCGCCGTCTTCGAGATGCACGACGACGATCTGTTCGACGCCAGCCGCTTTCAACGCATCGGCCTCGGCCTGTCCGATCGTCGTGCCCTTCTTCATCACCAGCGAACCCTGACGTAGCGTGTGCACCGTCACGCCGCCGATGGCATCATCAGGTTTGGCCGGTCCGAACTTCATGACGCACCTTCTTTCGGCAGTCGCAGTTGCGCAGTGATTTGCGCCATGATCGCCACCGCCACTTCGCCCGGAGATATCGCTCCGATCGGCAACCCGATCGGCGCGTGAATCTTGGCGATGTCCTGATCGCTTGCACCCTGCGCCTTCAGCCGGTCCAGCCGCTTGGCGTGGGTTTTGCGCGAGCCGAGCGCGCCGATATAAAAACAGTCGCGCTCGAAGGCGTGCAGCAGCGCCGGATCATCGATCTTCGGATCGTGGGTCACCGCGACGAACGCCGTGTAGTGATCGACATTGAGCGGCGGCAGCGCGACGTCCGGCCATTCGGCAACGACCCGCACGTCGGGAAACCGCTCGGGACTCGCAAACGCGGTGCGCGGATCGACCACCGTGACGTCATAACCGAGCGAACGCGCCATCGGCGCAAGCGCCTGACTGATATGCACCGCGCCAATGATCACCATGCGCGCGACCGGCGCGTAGACGTTGACGAACAGCTTCTTGCCATCCACCTCGATCATCGCGCTCTTGCCCATGCGCAACTGCTTGCGCAGTTCGGCCTCGAGCGGATCGCCGGTGAGATCGGCAACCTTCACCATGCGCTGTTCGCCGTTACTCACATCGGTGACGACGAACACCGGCCGCCGCGCCGCGCGTTCGATATTGACCTGCGTCAGCGTCTCTAGATTCACCTACGCCACCTTCTCGACGAACACGCGGATGGTGCCGCCGCAGGACAGGCCGACGTTGAACGCGGTCTCATCAGCCACGCCGAATTCGAGCAACTTCGGTTGCCCGCTGGCGATAATATCCAGCGCTTCAGTGACCACCGCGCCTTCGACACAGCCGCCGGACACCGAGCCAAGGAATGTGCCTTCATCGTTGATTACGAGATTGGAGCCGGCGGGCCGGGGCGCCGAGCCCCAGGTCTCGACCACGGTGGCGAGCGCCACGCCATGGCCCGCCTTCTTCCATTCTTCGGCTGCTTGCAGAATATCTTCGTCGCGCTCGAGCATGGGGGACCTCTCGTCAAGCTGCGGGGCGGATCGCATCGCGCCGTTGCGGCGAAGGCGCTACGGAGAGCGCGGCGATCAAATCCTCGATAGAAGACAAATTATGCACCGGACGGAATTCGTCAACATACGGCAGCATCATTTTGATTCCCTGCGCCTTTGCTTCGAAACCACTGAAGCGTAGCAGCGGATTGAGCCAGATCAGGCGGCGGCAGGAGCGATGCAGGCGATCCATCTCGAACGCCAGCCGATCGTCGGCCTCGCGCTCCAGCCCATCGGAAATCAGCAGCACGATGGCGCCCTGCCCGAGCACCCGCCGCCCCCACAGCTTGTTGAAGGTTTGCAGCGAGGTGCCGATCCGCGTGCCGCCGGCCCAGTCCTCCACCGTGGACGAACAACTCGCCAGCGCCTCGTCGGGATCGCGGGCGCGCAGCGCGCGGGTGACGTTGGTGAGCCGGGTGCCGAACAGGAACACCGAAACGCGTTTGCGCGCATCAGTAATGGCGTGCAGGAAGTGCAGGAACAGCCGCGTATATTCGCTCATCGAACCGGAGATATCGAGCAGCGCGACAATCGGCGCCGGCTTGTCGATGCGACCCAAGTGACGCAGATCGACGATGTCGCCGCCGGTGCGCAGGCTGGCGCGGATGGTGCGGCGAAGATCGAGCTTCAGGCCACGCGCATCCGGCGCGAAGCGGCGCGTGCGCAGTTCGGCCTGCGGCAATTTCATCTTGGCGATGGCGCGGGTGACCTCGGCGATCTCCGCCGCGCTCATCTGCGCGAAATCCTTCTTTTGCAAAATCTCCTGATCGGACGGCGACAGCCGCAATTCCTGCGCTTCCTCAGAGGGGACCTGCTCGACCTTCTTGGTCTGCGACATCGCCTCCTGCACGCGGCGGGAGGCCGGCGCGGGCTTCGGCTTGGCCTGATCGGGCAACGGCACCGAGTCGAGCAGATGCATCCACTCCTGCTCGGCGCGGAAGAACAGATCGAAGGCCTGCGCGAAAATCAGCGAATGCTCATGCCGCTTGACGAACACTGCTTCCAGCGTGGCGTAGACCTCGCCGCGATGACCGATGTCGATCACGCGCAAGGCTTCCAGCGCGTCGATCACCGCGCCCGGCCCGACCGGAATGCCGGCCGCCCGCAACGCGCGGGCAAACCCCACGACGTTATCGGCGATCAATCCGGTTACGGGCGACGACGTTGTCATCGGTGATACCCTCTCGTCGCTTCCCCGTCATTGCGAGGAGCGCCAGCGACGAAGCAATCCAGTCCTTGCTTGCGGCTTTCTGGATTGCTTCGCTTCGCTCGCAATGACGGCGAAGGATGACGATCCGCGCCAACGAGCGTTAGCTACAGCCTTATATATCGCTTGTGGCTTCCTTCAAAACCTTTTGCAAGGTCCCGGACTGCATTTTCGCGATGTCGTCCTGATACTTGAGCAGCGCGCCCAGCGTGTCGCCGACCACTTCCGGCGTCAGCGAGCGGGCGTCGAGTTGCGTCAGCGCGGTGGCCCAGTCGATGGTCTCGGCAACGCCGGGGTTCTTGTAGAAATCCTGATCGCGCAGTTCCTGCACGAAGCGCACCACCTGCTGCGACAGTTTCGCGGAAATGCCCGGCACCCGCGACTTGACGATGGCGAGTTCGCGCTCGGCCGAGGGGTAATCGACCCAATGATAGAGGCAGCGCCGCTTCAGCGCGTCATGGATCTCACGGGTGCGGTTCGAGGTGACGATGACGATCGGCGGCTGCGGCGCCTTGAAGGTGCCGAGTTCCGGAATGGTCACCTGGAAGTCGCTGAGGATTTCCAGAAGATACGCCTCGAACGCCTCGTCGGCGCGATCGAGTTCGTCGATCAGCAGCACCGGCGCGCCGGCGACGCTCGGCTCCAAGGCCTGCAACAGCGGCCGCTTGATCAGGTAACGTTCGCTGAAGATGTCATGCGACAGTTGCTCGCGGTCGGAATCGCCGGCAGCTTCCGCGAGGCGAATGGCGATCATCTGCGCCGCGCTGTTCCACTCGTAGACGGCGGAGGCGACATCCAGGCCCTCGTAGCATTGCAGGCGGATCAGGTTGCGCCCGAGCGTCGCCGACAGCACCTTGGCGATCTCGGTCTTGCCGACCCCCGCCTCGCCTTCGAGAAACAGCGGGCGGCCGAGCCGCAACGACAGATAGACCACGGTGGCGAGCGAGCGTTCGGCGAAGTAACCGTGGCTGTTCAGCAATTGGAGCGTGGCATCGACGGAATCGGGGAGGCTTTGAGTCTTACTCATCAAATCAGGCCAGTCTGGACGCTGCGGTGGAGTGGACTTGACGTTCGCAACGACCTAACCGCGCTTTCGCAATGCGAATGTCAAACCCTAGACTCTACCGGAAACTGAAAATTGCTAGTGGCCTTTGGAACTATCCTCCGCTGAAGACCGCCGCGGCGGACAGCGAAGGAATACTGGCCACGAGGGCCTGATCCTGCTGCGTTGGATCAACCCCGTCGCTCATCTTATTGTTTGAGCACGATCTTTTCCAAAAGTTCCTACTTTCGGATCGTGCTCTAGCCGCGGTTGTTTGCGGCATCGACGGCGCGGCGCGCCAGGACCCCAATCAAGTGCGCGCGATATTCCGCGCTGCCGTGCAGATCGCTGTTCAGGCCGTCCGCCGACACCGGCAAGCCGTCCAGGACCTTCGACGAAAAACGCTTCTTCAAAACTTCTTCGAAGGCGGTCAGGCGGAACACGCCATCGCCACCCGCGCCCGTTACCGCGACCCGCACCTCCGACGGCATCCGGGCGACGAACACGCCGACCAGCGCATAGCGTGACGCCTGATTGCGGAATTTCTCATAGGCCGCCTTCTTCGGCAGCGGGAACATCACGCGGGTGATGATCTCGTCGGCCTCAAGCGCGGTGGTGAACAGGCCCTGAAAGAAATCTTCGGCCTTGATGCGGCGCTTGTTGGTGACGATGGTGGCGCCGAGCGCCAGACACGCCGCCGGATAGTCGGCGGTCGGATCGTTGTTGGCGATGGAGCCGCCTATGGTGCCCCTGTGGCGCACCGCCGGATCGCCGATCACGCCGGCCAGTTCAGCGAGCGCCGGGATGGCTTCGCGCACCGTCACCGAATCCGCCACCTCGGCGTGCTTGGTGGTGGCGCCGATCGCCAGCGAACGCCCCTTCATCTCGATGCCGCTGAGACCCTCGATGCGGGTGAGATCGACGATATGCGGCGGCGCCGCGAGGCGCTGCTTCATCACCGGCACCAGCGTATGGCCGCCGGCGATCAGCTTGGCGTCTTCATTCTTGACCAAGAGGTTGGCGGCTTGGCGCACCGTCGCCGGCCGATGATATTTGAATTCGTACATCCGTGAGGTCCTGAAACTATATGCCTGTGCAGCGCCTGCGAAAACCTGACGCGGTTATGCGAGATCTGATTTCGCCATCGCCTTGGCGCCGGCGGCGATCGACAACACGATGTTTTGATAGCCGGTGCAGCGGCAGAGATTGCCCTCAAGCTCCTCGCGAATGGTGTGATCGTCGAGATCGTGGCCCTTGCGATGCACCAGATCCACCGCCGTCATGATCATGCCCGGCGTGCAGAAGCCGCATTGCAACCCGTGATTCTCGCGGAACGCCTCTTGCATCGGATGCAGCGGCGCGCCCTCCGGCGCGAGGCCCTCGATGGTGGTGACGCTGCCGCCATCCGCCATCACCGCCAGCGTGGTGCAGGACTTCACGGCCTTGCCGTCGAGATGCACGACACAGGCGCCGCACTGAGAGGTGTCGCAGCCGACATGGGTGCCGGTCAAGCGCAGGTGCTCGCGAAGGAACTGCACCAGCAAGGTGCGTGGGTCGATGTTCGCGGTGACGGGATTGCCGTTTACGATGAGAGAAATTTTGGCCATATGCACTCTCTGTCCGCGCCGCATGACGTGCGACGCGGTCCTTTGAAATCATTCCAAAGGCATATTATGGCCCATCGGCAGGTTGGGCAACCTCGCCCGACGCGCGCGGGCCATGCCCTCACCGCGTCAACAAGGCCATTGTCATGACCCGAAGGTGTCGCCTTTCGGGCAGAATCAGTTTGGCAGAAGCCTTATATTTCAGCCCCGTATCTCAGCCTTGCACGGCCCGAGCGAAGCCTGCGAAAAATTCGTCCGCCAGCTTCTTCGCGGTGCCGTTGATCAGGCGCTGGCCGAGCTGGGCTAGTTTGCCGCCAATCTGCGCCTCGACATTATAGCTGAGCAAGGTGCCGCCATCTTTGTCGGTGAGGCCGACGACGGCGCCGCCCTTGGCGAAGCCGGCGATGCCGCCCTCGCCCTCGCCGGAGATCTTGTAGCCGTTCGGGGGATCGAGGTCGCTCAGCGTCACCTTGCCCTTGAAGCGCGCTGACACCGGGCCGACCTTGATCTTGGCAACCGCGCGGAAGCCGTTGTCTTCGGTACGCTCCAATTCTTCGCAACCGGGAATGCAGGACTTCAGCACTTCCGGATCGTTGAGCTTCTCCCACACGGTCTCGCGTGGCGCGGCGAGCTGGACTTCGCCGTTCATCGTCATGGCCATGGGGGAGCCTCCTGGTCGTCTGCCATCTCCGGGCGACGGCATGGTGTTGAATCTGGATGCCCTCAACTAGCGCCTGCCGCCGCCAAATGAAAGAGGACCATGGAATTAGGTGCCCGCCGGCGACCGCATGGCGCGAACGGTATCGGAGGGATTGGCATAAGCCCTTCGGACCCATTAGTGTCCCGGACACATGAGCACCTCCCTCTCCCCCCTGCTTGCGCCGATGTTGTCGAGCGCCGCCATGCGTGCGGTCTGCGACGACGGCGCATTTCTCCAAGACATGCTGGACGTCGAGGCCGCGTTGGCGCGCGCCGAGGCCAGTGTCGGCGTCATCCCGCAAGCCGCCGCCGCGCCGATCGCGGCCGCCTGCAGGGCCGAACGTTTCGAGATCGGTGCGCTCGCCGAGGCTGCCACCCGCGCCGGCAACCTCGCCATCCCGCTGGTCAAGTCCCTCACCGCAGAGGTGGCAAAAAGCGACGCTGAGGCGGCGCGCTACGTGCATTGGGGTGCCACCAGTCAGGACATCATCGACACCGCCACCATGCTGATGCTGCGTGCGGCCATCGATGCGCTATTGGCCGACCTCGACCGCGCCATCGCCGGTTTCGCCAAGCTCGCTGCGACACATCGCAACACGGCGATGGTGGCGCGCACTTGGTTGCAACACGCGCTGCCAATGCCGTTCGGCCTCAAGCTCGCGGAATATGCCGCCGCGCTGCATCGCTCGCGCGCAAGGCTCAAGGCGCTGCGCGACAATGGATTGGCGCTGCAATTCGGCGGCGCGGCGGGAACGCTTGCAGCGCTGGGCGACAAGGGCATGGCGGTGTCCGAAGCCCTCGCCCGCGAATTGCGACTGCCGCTGCCCGACGCGCCATGGCACACCCACCGCGACCGCATCGCGGACGCCGCGTCCGTGATGGCGATCCTCGCCGGCACCTGCGGCAAGACCGCTCGCGATGTGTCGCTCATGATGCAGACCGACGTCGGCGAAGCCTTCGAGCCCGCCGGGGCTGGTCGCGGCGGCTCCTCCACCATGCCGCACAAGCGCAATCCGGTGGCCGCCGCTTCCGCACTTGCCGCCGCCGCCATGGCGCCGAACCTCGCCGCAACGATCTTCGCCGCGCAGGTGCAGGAGCACGAGCGCAGCGCCGGGCCGTGGCACGCCGAATGGCCGACGTTGCCGACGCTGATGCTGGTCACCTCCGGTGCGCTCAGCGCCATCGTCGATATCGCCGAAGGGCTCGAGGTCGATATGGACCGAATGCGCGCCAATCTCGACACCACCCACGGCCTCATCATGGCCGAAGCGGTGACGATGGCGCTCGCCGACAAGATCGGCAAGTCCGATGCACATCACCTGATCGAGGAGGCTTCGCGCAAGGCGGTAGCTTCCAAATGCCATCTGCGCGACGTGCTTGCGGACGACAAACGCGTCACTACCCATCTCGACGCCGAGCGACTGACAAAACTGTTCGACCCGCTGGCCTATCAGGGCGCCTCGCAAGCGCTGATCGACCGGCTGCTGGCGTCATTGAACAAAACCTAACCACCGTCATTGCAAGCGCCGCGACCCAGAAATTAGATGTCATTGCCGGGCTTGACCCGGCAATCCATCGCCTTGAAAAACGTTCTCGAATGGATGCGCGGATCGAGTCCGCGCATGACGACGGAGGAAGTCTATGCCCACCATCAACGCCGATGACGGCTGCCCGCTCAACGTCGCGATGGAAGGCCGCGACGACGGCCCCACGCTAATTTTGTCGAATTCACTCGGCTGCACCATGGCGATGTGGGAGCCGCAACTCGGTGCGCTCGCCAAGCAATTTCGCGTGGTCCGCTATGACCGCCGCGGCCACGGCAAATCCGGGGTGCCAGCGGGGCCGTACTCGATGGAGCGCTTCGGCCGCGACGTGCTGGCGATCCTCGATGCGCTCGACATCCGCAAGGCGCACTGGTGCGGATTGTCGATGGGCGGCATGGTCGGGCAATGGCTCGGGGCCAATGCGTCCGACCGTTTCGACCGCATGATCCTTTGCAACACCAGTTGCTACTATCCGGACCCGACCAACTGGGACAACCGCATCAAGGCGGTGAAAGACGGCGGCATCGCCTCCGTCGCCGATGCCGTGATCGGCGGATGGCTGACGGCGGATTTCCGCGAGCGCGAGCCGGCCGTCACCGCGCGCATGAAGGCGATGCTGATCGCCTCGCCGCAGCAAGGCTACATCGCCTGCTGCGAAGCGCTGCGCACGCTGGACCAACGCGATCTGCTGCCGCGCATTTCGCGCCCGACGTTGGTGATCGCCGGACGGCACGACGCCGCGACGCCGATCGCAGCGGGTGAATACATTCGCGCCAACATTCCCGGCGCCAGCATGACCATCCTCGACGCAGCACATATTTCCAACGTCGAGCAATCGCACGCCTTCACCGAAGCCGTGATCGGCTTCCTGACGCAACGCTGAGAGAACCATCAACCATGGATGACCAACAACGCCGCGACGACGGCATGGCAATGCGCCGCAAGGTGCTCGGCAATGCCTGGGTCGATAAATCGGTTAACAACAAGAACGCCTTCAATGCCGACTTCATCGACCTCATCACGCGTCATGCGTGGGGCGAGATCTGGACCCGGCCGCATTTCGACGAGCGCACCCGCCGTGTGCTGGTGATCGGCACCATGGTGGCGCTGGGGCAATGGGACGAATTCCGCCTGCATGTCCGCGCGGCCTTGGCCGAGGGCGGCTTCACGCCGGACGATATCAAGGAAATTTTGTTGCAGCAGGCGATCTATTGCGGCGTGCCCGCCGCCAACCACGCGGTGAAGGAAGCCGGCCTGGTCATTCAGGAACTGGGATTGCTCAAGGCGTAATCCGCTTCGAGTATGTCGCTCTCGACCGGCGTGTTCGCCGGCGGTTGATCCACCAGCATCAGGATCGCGGTCGAGAGCAGCAGCATCAATTCGGTGGCGTGCAGTTGCAGCGCCGCCGCCTCGTTGACCTCCACGGCGAACATCATGCTGGCGAAGCTGATGGCGCAACCGAGCCCGAGCGCGATGCCGAGCGCCTCGTCGCCGCCGCGCCCGAGCCGCGCCGCCCGCCGTAGCATCAGCGCCACGAACAGCACGAAGAACGCCACCACCGTCAACTTGCCGAGCGCCAAAAGCCAGGCGAAACGCACCGTCATCAACGCGGGAACTTGCAGATGGTCGCTGATGAACATCGCGACCGCGACGTTCGGCCGTTCGAACAGCCCGTGAATCGGCGACAGCACGATGCGCCATGCGGCAAGCGTCCAGACCGGCACGAAATAGCCGGCCAAAAGCAGGCCGCTGAAGTTGCTCAATCGCCAGTTCGCTTGCCGGTTCGCCTGCATGGAGCCCGCCCGTCACGCGCGCCCCACGGAATCGCCGGGCGCCTGCGACGACGAAAGCCCCGCTACCTTGCGGCAGCAATCGAAACCATTTGTTAACCTTAATCCCGCTGTGGACAAACAGTGGCCTGCCCGCGCAAGCGGATGCGTGCCCGGTCAAGTTCCGAAGCCGAACAGCCGGTGCGGATTGTCGACCAGGATGCGGCGGCGCAGTTCCTCGTCGGGGACCCAGCGCGCCAGGAGATCGAGCAGATCGGCCACCGTCATCATCACGCCCCAGTTGGCGACGTGCGGCCAGTCCGATCCCCAGACGCAGCGCTCCGGCGCGGCCTTCACCAGCGCCTGCGCGAACGGCACGGTGTCGTCATAAGGCGGCCCCTGCACCGTCGTGCGGTACGCGCCGGAGAGCCGCGCCCATGCACCGTCGCGCACCAGCGCCAGCAAGGTCTGGAAGCCTTCGCTGTCGACGCCGCGCGAGGTCGGGAAATGTCCCATGTGATCGATCAGGAACGGCACCGGCAGTTTCGCCAGTTGCGGCGCGATCTTCGGCAGTTCGCCGGCGTCGATCAGGAACTGCAGGTGCCAGCCCATTTCCCTGCACAGCGCGCCATAGGCCTCGACACGGTCGAAGCCGATGCCGCCGCCATAAAGCACGTTGAGCCGCAATCCGACCACGCCCGCCGCCTGCAACGCGGTGCGCTCGGCGTCCGATGCATCAAGCCCCAGCACGGCGATGCCGCGCAACCGCGCGCGATTCACCGTCAGCGCCTCGACCAACAACCGGTTGTCGGTGCCATGCACGCTCACTTGCGTAAGTACGCCATAGGTCATGCCCATGGTGTCGAGCAGGTTGATATACGCCGCCGGTGACGCTTGCGGCGGGGTATAGCTGCGCCCGACGACGAACGGATATCTCGGCGGCAGACCGATGACGTGGCAATGCGTATCGACCGCTCCCGGCGGCACCCGCATCAAACGCGGCTGCGGCTGGATCTCGGGCGGCGGCGGGCATGGCGGCGCTCCGGTGGTGTCAGTCATCATCTACGCTCCCGCCGTCAGCACGCGCCCCCGCGTTTCCGGCAACGCGTAGGCCGCGACGAAGAACAGCACATAAGCCCCCACCGCGAAGATCGCGATGGCGTTGGCGAGCGTCGTCGTCTCCGACAGATAGCCGACCAGGAACGGAAACAGCGCGCCGATGCCGCGGCCGAAGTTGTAGCAGAATCCCTGCCCCGACCCGCGCAGCCGCGTCGGATAGAGTTCGGTGAGGAACGCGCCCATGCCGGAGAAATAGCCCGACGCGAAAAAGCCGAGCGGGAATCCGAGAATCCACAGCACCTGATTGGTGAACTCGACCTGCGTATAGAGCAGCACCAGCGCGATCGCGCCCAGCGAAAAGATCAGGAACAGGTTGCGCCGGCCGATGCGGTCGGCGAGCCACGCGCCGACCAGATAGCCTATGAACGAGCCGATAATCAGCGCTGCGAGATAGCCGGTCGAACTGACGATGGAGAGGTGCCGCTCGGTGGTGAGGAAACGCGGCACCCAGAAGGTGACGGCGTAATAACCGCCCTGACAGCCGGTGGTGACCAGCGACGCAAGAATCGTCGTCTTCAGCATCGGCCCCGAGAAGATTTCCCAGATCGCCGGACGGTCGCCGGTGGCCTTCTGCCGCGCGCGGGTCTCCACCGCCACCGCCGGCTCCTCGACATAGCGCCGCAGATAGAACACCAGCAGCGCAGGCACCACGCCGACCGCGAACATCCAGCGCCACGCCTGTTCGGCCGGCATGATGCTGAACAGCAACGCCTGCGTCAGAACCGCGAGCCCCCAGCCGACCGCCCAGCCCGACTGCACCGAGCCGACCGCGCGACCACGATATTGCGGACGGATGGTTTCGCCGATCAGCACCGCGCCCGCCGCCCACTCGCCGCCGAAGCCGAGACCGAGAATGGTACGCGCGATCAAGAGTTGTTCGAAATTCTGCACGAAGGCGCAAACCAGCGAGAACACCGCGAACCAGATGATGGTGATCTGCAGCGTCAACACGCGGCCGATGCGGTCGCACATGTAGCCGGCGATCCAGCCGCCGACCGCCGACGCAAGCAATGTCGTCGTGCCGGCGAGCCCGGCCATGCCGGCATCGACATGCCACATCGCGATGATGGTGCCGACCACCAGCGGGTAGATCATGAAGTCCATGCCGTCGAGCGCCCAGCCGGTGGCGCAGGCCCAGAACGTGCGCCGCTCCGGCACGTTCATGTCGCGATAGAACGCCAGCAGGCTGGTGTCGTCCGGCAGCACGACGTTGTTCGAGGCTTCTGTCGTCATGTCCTCTTCCCCATGATTGATGAATGGGATTGCCGTGGCGCTCGCGGGCGCGAATCGCACCCGGCCTGCCCGCGTCGCGGGACGGCCTCTCCGTAAGGTCGGAGGCTCGCGAAAACTGTCGATGGCGGACGGAAACTGTGGGTGGCGGAACCTGTCGCACTGCCACGCAGATCGGGCTTCATCGCTTGCCGCATCGCGGCCGCGACGTCCTCACCGCGCCGGGAACGCCGGTAAATCCGCCGAAACAACATGACGTTCGCATTATCGTCCGAATCCACGGACGGTCAACGCCGACGCCACTTGGTGGCGGCGCACAACGATCCACACGCGATAATCCACGCCCGTTGCCGTTGCAAAACCCCGCTGTTAAAGACGGTTATGGCGGAATCGTGGGGACGATGGATTATTTCTTCCAGCAACTGATCAACGGCCTGGTGCTCGGCTCGATCTACGGGTTGATCGCCATCGGCTACACCATGGTCTACGGCATCGTCGGCATGATCAATTTCGCCCACGGCGATATCTTCATGATCGGCGGCTTCATCGCGCTCATCACCTTCCTCATTCTGGTGTCGATCGGAATGACGATGGTGCCGGTGATCCTGCTGTTGGTGCTCTTGGTGGCGATGGCGGTGACCGCGCTCTACGGCTGGACGGTGGAACGCATTGCCTACCGGCCGTTGCGGCAATCGTTCCGTCTCGCGCCGATGCTGTCCGCCATCGGCATGTCGTTCGTGCTCTCCAACTTCGCGCAGGTGTCGCAAGGCGCTCGCGTCAAACCGGTGCCGCCGATCATCACCGGCGGCTACACGCTGCACGACTCCGGCAACTTCGCGGTGCAGCTCTCCAACGTGCAGATCGTTGTGGTCGTCACCACCGTCGTGCTGCTGGCGATCTTCACCTACATCGTGTCGCGCACCCGCTTCGGGCGCGATATGCGCGCCTGCGAGCAGGACCAGACCATGGCGGCGCTGCTCGGCGTCGATGTCGACCGCACCATCTCGATGACCTTCGTGATCGGCGCTTCGCTCGCCGCCGTCGCCGGCATGATGTACCTGCTCTATTATGGCCTCGTCGATTTCTTCATGGGCTTCATCGCCGGTATCAAGGCGTTCACCGCCGCCGTCCTCGGCGGCATCGGCTCGCTGCCCGGCGCGATGCTCGGCGGGCTCGCCATCGGTTTGATCGAGACGTTCTGGTCGGCCTACTTCTCGGTCGAATACAAGGACGTCGCGGCGTTCTCGATCCTCATCATCGTGCTGATCTTCATGCCGACCGGCCTGCTCGGCCGCCCCGAAGTCGAAAAAGTCTGACGGATGGCAGTACCCGCCCCCCATCCGGCGAGCACCGAGCCTTCCGCCGGCTTAGGCTTCATCCTGAAGAAGGCCGTCATCAGCGCGCTGGTGGCGCTGGTGTTGTTCTTCCTGATGATCGGCATCCGCACCGAAGCCGGTCCCTCGGGACAGTTGATCTACTGGACGCGGTTCGGCGAACTTGCCGCCATCGTCGGCGCGGTGTTCGTCGGCTCCATCGTGATCGAATTGCTGCGGCGCTGGATCGGCCCGGTCGGCGGCGTCGAATTGCCGGCAAGCGTGCGCGGCGGCTTCGCGGTGCTGGGCCGTCTGCTGGCGCCGGCGCTGCTGATCTTCGCGCTGCTGGTGCCGGTGATCTTCTACAAGGAACGCTACCTGCTCGACCTCGCCATTCTGGTGATGACCTATGTGATGCTGGGCTGGGGCCTCAACATCGTCGTCGGACTCGCCGGCCTGCTCGATCTCGGCTACGTCGCGTTCTACGCGGTGGGCGCTTACTCCTACGCGCTGCTCGCGCAAAGCGGCCTGCCGTTTCCGCATTTTATCGACACTTACCCTTATGTCGCGCTGGATTTCCAGCAACTCGGGCCGTGGGCGTTCTGGGTGCTGCTCCCGGTCTCCGGCCTGCTCGCGGCATTGTGGGGCGTCATTCTCGGCTTCCCGGTGCTGCGGCTGCGCGGCGATTATCTCGCCATCGTCACCTTGGCGTTCGGCGAAATCATCCGCCTCGTCATCCTCAACTGGCAGGACCTCACCGGCGGCCCCAACGGCATCAGCGGCATTCCGCGCCCGACCGTATTCGGCATTCCGCTGACGCCCGGCGAACACGGCTTCGCCGCGATGATCGGCGTGCCGTTCTCGCCGACCCATCGTCTCGTATTCCTGTTCTATCTGATCCTCGCGCTGGCGCTCATCACCAACTGGGTCACCATTCGGCTGCGCGCACTTCCGATCGGCCGCGCATGGGAAGCGATGCGCGAGGATGAAGTCGCCTGCCGCGCGCTTGGCATCAACATCACCACGACGAAACTCTCGGCCTTCGCCATCGGCGCAATGTTCGGCGGTTTCGCCGGCGCGTTCTTCGCCACGCGGCAAGGCTTCATCAGTCCGGAGTCGTTCTCCTTCCAGGAATCGGCGCTGGTGCTGGCCATCGTCGTGCTCGGCGGCATGGGGTCGCAGCTCGGCGTCGCGCTCGCAGCAATTGCGATGATCGGCGGGTTCGAACTGTTCCGCGGCCTCGATCAATTCCGCATGCTGGTGTTCGGCGGCGTCATGGTGCTGCTGATGATCTGGCGGCCGCGCGGTCTGATCGGCCATCGCGCGCCCACCGTGTTCCTGCAAAAGCGAACCGAAATATCGGCGTCGCTGGTGAAGGAAGGCCACGGATGACAAACGCCGCGCCGATTCTCGCCATCGACGGGCTGACGATGCGCTTCGGCGGCATCGTCGCCATCAACGAATTGTCGTTCACGGCGCAGCGCCGCCAGATCACCGCGCTGATCGGACCGAACGGCGCGGGCAAGACCACCGTGTTCAACTGCATCACCGGATTCTACCGCCCGAGCGGCGGCACCATGACACTGGTGCACGACGACGACGCGACGTTCCGGCTCGATCGCCTGCACGATTTCCGCATCTGCAAATACGCGAAGGTCGCGCGCACCTTCCAGAACATCCGGCTGTTTCCCGGCATGACCGCGCTGGAAAACCTGATGGTGGCGCAGCACAACACCTTGATGCGCGCTTCCGGTTTCAGCCTGCTCGGGCTCCTCAGTGCGCCGTCGTTCCGCGCCGCCGAACGGCAGGCGATCGACCTCGCCCGCGAATGGCTGCAACGCATCGGCCTGCTCGACCGCGCCGACGATGCCGCCGGCAATCTGCCCTACGGCGATCAGCGCCGCCTCGAGAGCGCGCGCGCGATGTGCGCGCAGCCGGCGCTATTGTGTCTCGACGAGCCCGCCGCCGGCCTCAACGCCAACGAAAGCGCCGCGCTCAGCGATCTGCTGCTGTCGATCCGCGACGATATCGGCACGTCGATCCTGCTGATCGAACACGACATGAGCGTGGTGATGGAAATCTCCGACCACATCGTCGTGCTCGACCATGGCGTCAAGATCGCCGACGGCGCACCGCGCGCGGTGCGCGACGACCCGAAAGTGGTCGCCGCCTATCTCGGCGCCGACGAGGAAGACGCCGCAGCCGTCATGGAGGGCGGCGCATGAGTGCGGCCGCGACATCGCTGCTCGCCATTCGCGATCTGCGCGCCGCCTACGGCAAGATCGAGGCCCTGAAGGGCGTCGATCTCGACATCAAGGCGGGCGAGATCGTCGCGCTGATCGGCGCCAACGGTGCCGGCAAGTCGACATTGATGATGTCCATCTTCGGCCGCCCCCGTGCCCGCGCCGGCCACATCCTGTTCGACGGCCAGGACATCACCGCACTGCCGGCGCATCAGGTCGCGCGGCTGCGCATCGCGCAATCGCCGGAAGGCCGCCGCATCTTCCCGCGCATGACGGTGGCGGAAAACCTGCAAATGGGCGCCGACGCTACCCCCGGCAGTGATGCCGAGCGCGCGGCCAGCCTCGCGCGTGTGCTGAAACTGTTTCCCCGCCTCGACGAGCGCATGGCGCAACGCGGCGGCACGCTGTCCGGCGGCGAGCAGCAGATGCTGGCGATCGGCCGCGCGCTGATGAGCCGCCCGCGCCTGTTGTTGCTGGACGAACCCTCGCTCGGCCTCGCGCCGCTGATCACAAAGCAAATCTTCAACGCGATCCGCACGCTGAACCGCGAGGACCGCCTCACCGTGCTGATCGTCGAGCAGAACGCCAACCACGCGCTGCGCCTCGCCCATCGCGGTTACGTGATGGTCAACGGCCTGATCACCATGAGCGGCCCCGGCATGGAACTGCTGCAACGCCCCGAAATCCGCGCCGCCTATCTCGAAGGCGGCCGCCACGGCTGAGCGGCGACCAAGTGACGCGGTCCCCAAGGCGGGCCGTGCGCGAAATTTGCCCATGACACCGGCGGCAAATCATCGGACAATGCCCGGATAACCGGCACAAGCCGGACGCAACCTGACACCTCCGCGAGGAACACTCGAATGAAATCATTGAAGCTGATCGGCTTGGCCTTTGGCGCCTCGCTGGCGCTCTCGACCACAACCTTCGCCCAGGACATCACCGTCGCCGTGGCTGGCCCGATGACCGGCAGCGAATCCGCGTTCGGCCGCCAGTTGAAGAACGGCGCCGAGCAATTCGTCGCCGACGCCAACGCCGCCGGCGGCGTGCTCAACAAGAAGCTGAAGCTGTTCGTCGGCGACGATGCCTGCGATCCGAAGCAGGCGCGCTCCATCGCCGAGAAGATCGGCAGCCAGGGCATCCCGTTCGTCGCCGGACACTTCTGCTCGTCGTCGTCGATCCCGGCGTCGGAAGCCTATGCCGACAGCAACGTGTTGCAGATCACCCCGGCCTCGACCAACCCGCTGTTCACCGAACGCAAGCTGTGGAACGTGCTGCGCATCTGCGGCCGCGACGACCAGCAGGGCGTGGTCGCCGCGCAATACATCGCGAAGAACTTCGCCGGCAAGAACGTCGCGATCCTCAACGACAAGACCACCTACGGCAAGGGGCTCGCCGACGAGACCAAGAAGGCGCTCAACAAGGCCGGCTTCCAGGAGAAGATGTTCGAGTCCTACAACAAGGACGACAAGGACTTTAACTCCATCGTCTCGCGGCTGAAGCGCGACAACATCGATCTCGTCTACATTGGCGGCTATCATCAGCAGGCCGGTCTGATCCTGCGCCAGATGCGCGACCAGGGCCTCAAGACCGTGATGATGTCCGGCGACTCGATGAACGACAAGGAGTTCGCTTCGATCACCGGTCCGCAGGCCGAGGGCACGCTGTTCACCTTCGGCCCCGATCCGCGCAACAAGCCGACCGCGAAAGCCATCGTCGAGAAGTTCAAGGCCAAGGGCATCGATCCGGAAGGCTACACGCTCTACACGTACGCCGCGATGCAGGTGTGGACCGAGGCTGTCAAGAAGGCCGGCACCACCGATCCGCAGAAGGTGATGAAGGTCATCAAGGACGGCGAATGGGACACCGTGCTCGGCAAGCTCGGCTTCGACGCCAAGGGCGACATCAAGGCGATCGACTACGTCGTCTACAAGTGGGACGCCAAGGGCAACTACGCTGAAATTTCGGACTGATGTTGTAGTGAGACGCGGTTCGTCGCGCTTCCTTCACGCCGATCAACAGCACCTAACGCCCCGGTTCGCCGGGGCGTTTTGTTTTGCGCGACGAATGCATTGGAGACATTCGCGACCTCAGTATCTGCTCGAACACCTATCAACTTGGTCATGGCCGGGCTTGTCCCGGCCATGACTGGTGGCGCCCAAAGGCGCTCGAGCCGGACCTCGTAATTCCTCGTTGCGCCCTGCGCGCGCCGACGTAATCTCGTCTGGGCAGTCTCCGGGAGAAACGGCAGCGCCGCGACACCGTCAGGCTTAAGCGCAAGCGACGTCAGCGGAGGAAACCAAGCCATGAGCGATCGTCCCAGCGAACGTCCCGCCGAAGATGCCAATCCCGCCTTCTCCTCCGCCGACATCACCGCGCTGGCGCATCTCTATCGCGGCGAGGTCTATCGCAGCACAGTGTGGCGCACGCGGCTCGACGCCACCACCAACTGGGCGGTGCTGACCACCGGCATCGCCTTGTCGCTGACCTTCAGCAGCGAATCCGCCTCGCCGCTGCCGCTCGTCGTGGTCGGCCTGCTGGTCGCGACCTTTCTCGGCATCGAGGCGCGGCGCTATCGCTTCTTCGATTTCTGGCGAATGCGCGCGCACATTTTCGAAGTCTATTTCTTCGGGCCGATCCTGCGCGGCGACGGCGTCCGCACTGACAACGGCTGGAACAAGACGCTATACGAAGACTATCGCGCGCCCAACCTCCACATCACCTATGCCGAAGCGGTGGGCCGCAGGCTGCGCCACAACTACTGCTGGATTTTCGCGATCCAGGTCACGGCCTATGTCGGCAAGCTGTTGATCCATCCCGCACCGGTCGCCTCGCTGCAAGAGGTGTGGGCGCGCGCGGCCATCGGGCCGATCCCGGGCCAGATCGTCGTGCTCGCCGGCCTCGCCTTTCATGCCGCGTGGATCATGATAGCAATCTCCACCTATCGCAGCCGCCGCGGCGCCGGCCGCACCCGCCCGCCACGCCAACAGAGCGATCGGCTGCTCGATCTCGCGCGCGGGTGAACGGCGCGTTCGGGCATTCATATAGCCGGATATGCGAAGTCAGGCTGCTTTTACCGGATCGTCGATCGGTTCAACAACCAGTTTAACTCCAACCGCGTTCAGAACTTTCCGCACCGTGTCGAATTCCGGTTTTGTCGTTCCGCTCAGCGACTTGTAAAGGCTCTCGCGGGACACGCCGGCCTCGCTCGCCACACTTGCCATGCCTTTCGCCCTAGCGACCGTACCGATAGCAAGCGAGATAAAAGCAGGATCGTTGCTTTCGATTGCTTCAGTAAGATAGGCCGCGATCGTCGCAGGACTATCGAGATATTCGGCGGCATCGAATTTTGAAATCTTCTTTGGTTTCAGGAGTTTTTGCGATGACGATCATTCGCAGGGCCGCCGATCGCGGC
>JAFKKL010000386.1 GCA_017305595.1 Hyphomicrobiales bacterium
GCAGCGTTCCGGTCACCGGCTTCCATTCGACGATGGAAAGACCGGATTCCGTGAGACGCGTCGCGCCGCCGACCAGCACCATCAGCGCGATCAAAGCCGCCAGGATCACGAGCCACCAGCGCACCGCGCGAATGCGAGCGGGCGCGGCGCTGGCGCCAGGTTCCGCCGAAGTCAGGATTTCGGTCATTTCAGCCGCAATTTTAGAAGGATTTGACGCCCGTTATAGCCGCGCGGCGGGGCCGTGCAAGCCGTGCTTGATCTCCCGGCGGGCAATCTCTACACGTTCGCGTCATGACCATCCGCACCCGGAAATTCCTCGGCACGATCGCCCTGCTCGTCCTCGTCGTCGTATGGTCGCTGCTCGGCATGACCATTGCGCAAACGCCGTGGCTGGCCGCCTCCGGATGGTACCAAGCGATTTTCTACGTCGTGGCCGGGCTCGGCTGGGTGCTGCCGGCCATGCCGATCATCAGTTGGATGTCGCGACCGGACCCAGAGGTCTAAGCGGCCCTTCGAAACGCCGCATGGCGGCGACTCCACGATCACCCTTACGCTTTATTGACGTTTGTTTGCCAAGGTTCCGGCAACAACAGACATAAAAAATGTCTTAACGACAGGGTGTGCGTATGACCATGGCGGCTGCCATCGAAAGCCGGGTGACTGAAACCCGTGCGCAGGCCGAAGCCACGCGGGTGGCGGACGTCGAGATTTTTCGCGACATGGCGGCTGCTGAATCGACCTGGCGCGCGCTCGAAGGCCCCGGTTCTGTCCTCACCCCCTATCAGCGCTTCGATCTTCTCGCGGCCTGGCAAAATCAAATCGGGGTCCAAACCGGCGTCGAGCCGCTGATCGCAATCGCGCGCGATACCCACCGTCAACCACTGATGCTGCTGCCGTTCGGTATTCAGCGTGAGCATGGTGTCAGGGTCGCAAGCTTTCTCGGCGACAAGCACATCACCTTCAACATGCCGGTCTGCCGTCGCGACTTTCTCACGACCGCAACCCGTGGCGATATCGACGCGGTGCTGGACGCGCTGCGCGCGCCCGCTCTCGCCATCGATGCTCTCGCGCTCGCACGGCAACCGCGACACTGGCAGAGCTTCGCCAACCCGATGGCGTTGCTGCCCACGCAAGTTTCGGTCAACGGCTGCCCCTTGATGTCGATCGAGGTGAACGCACCACCGACCGATCTGATCAGCAAGTCATTTCGCCGCCGGTTGAAAAGCAAAGAGAAGAAGCTCCAGGCGCTTCCCGGCTATCGCTATCTCAAAGCGGAAACCGATGCCGACATCGCCCGGCTGCTCGATGCGTTCTTCATCATCAAGCCACAACGGATGGCGCTGCAGAAACTCCCTAATGTTTTTGCAGACCCCGTCGTGGAGGAATTCATCCGTCGTGCCTGTCATACGGCGCTTCCGGATGGTGGCCACGCGATCGAGATTCACGCGCTGGTGTGCGACGACGAGCTCATCGCCATCTACGCGGGCGTGGCCGACGGCGACCGTTTCTCGATGATGTTCAACACCTATACGTTGTCCGAGGTTGCCCATTTCAGTCCGGGCCTGATCCTGATGCGTTACATTGTCGATCACTATGCCGGGCTGAATTATAGCGCAATCGATCTCGGCATCGGCTCGGACGAGTACAAGCGTCTGTTCTGCAAGACCGACGAACCGATCTTCGACAGCTTCATCGGCCTCAACGCGCGCGGCAAGATGGCGGCAAGTGGCCTCTCGGCCATGGCTCACCTCAAGCGGCTGGTCAAACAGACGCCGGCGTTGATGAAAGCCGCGCAAACCATCCGGGGTTCATTGAGCCGCTAGAGCAGATCCCGAAAAGCAGGAACCGGTTTGCGCTTCGCGGCCCTTCGGGTCGGAAAAGATCATGCTCAACCCCAAAGATAAACGACGGGTCTGATCCAACACAATTGGATCAGACCTTCGTGACTTCATGCAGCAACAAAACGCGGTCCCCGCTCGCCGAAATCGGTGGACGCCGCTTGCTCGAGCATGGTGACGTTGCCAAAACCCACCGCACGCAACTGATCGGACATCGATTGGCGCGCGTCGGCGCTCATCATACCGTCGGGGACGACGATAGCACGCGCACCGGCCGTCAACAGCGCCGCCGGCAGATCGTCGGCAGCGCCAGCGTCCAGCACGACATGATCATAGGCTTGCAACAACGCATCCAGCGCCAACGTCAGACGCGGTGACTGCAACAGCGCGCGATCAGCGCTGGTGCGCCCGGCGGTGACCAGATGCAATGACGACGATCGATCCTTGCTGATGACCTGACCGAAAGAGGCTTCACCCAGCATCAGGTCCGTCAGTCCCGGAGCCGTGCTGTCAACCGACGCCGTCCTCACCACCGGCGACGAAGCCGACAGATCGACCAGCACGACCTTGGCGCGCCGCGCCAACAACCGCGCCAAGGCGAGTGCCGTGCGGCTGGTTTTTCCCGCTGATCCGGACCCGAGAACCGTCAGCTTGCGCGCGGCGGCGCCCGGCCTTTGCAGGTCGAGCGCGAGTTGTTCGAGTTCATTCACGCCCGAGTCGCTCGCCTCATGAAACGGAGACTGCGGCGCGGTGGCTTCCGGCATTGCCGCCACCATCGACGGCGCAACCATTGGAGCGACAGCCATCGATGCGCGCGGCGACGTCATGCGCAGCAACTCTCGGCTGACGACATACCCCGTCGTCAGCATCATGGTCGCCAGCGTCGCGATCAGCACGATCGGCAGTTTCTTCGGATAGTTCGGCGTGTTGGAAACGATGGCACGGGAAATGATGCGGCCATCAGCCGGCGCAGCGTCGATGCTTTCGCGCGCGGTCGCCTCGCGATACT
>JAFKKL010000068.1 GCA_017305595.1 Hyphomicrobiales bacterium
GAGGGCTACGCCGCGACGCCGTCGCTGACCCGCGCCAACGCGCTCGGCCAATACCTGTTCGTCAACGGTCGCCCGGTGCGCGACAAGCTGATCGTCGGCGCGGTGCGCGCGGCCTACGCCGACTACCTGCCGCGCGACCGTCATCCGGTGCTGGCGCTGTTTGTCACGCTCGATCCGCAAGAGGTCGATGCTAACGTGCATCCGGCCAAGACCGAGGTGCGCTTCCGCAACGCCGGCCTGGTGCGCGCGCTGATCGTGCATGCGCTGAAGGACGGGCTGGCGCGCGAGGGCCAGCGCACCGCGGCCAACAGCGACGGCGCGGCGCTCGCCTCGTTCCGTCCGGCGTTCTCGCCGCGCCCGGCGAACTGGGACTGGCGGCGCTCGCCGGCCTCGCCCGCCTTCGCCTATGACCGCGCGCCGGAGTTCGCCGAACGCGCACAATCCACCTTCGATGTCGGCGCGCCGTCGGCCGACGTACGCTTTGAGGCGGCGACGCCCGCGCCCGATCTGCTCGACCGTCCGCTCGGCGCGGCGCGCACGCAGATTCACGAGAACTACATCGTGGCGCAAACCCGCGACGGCTTGATCGTCGTCGACCAGCACGCCGCGCATGAACGCATCGTCTACGAGCGGCTGAAGGCTTCGCTCGCTGAGAACGGCGTGCAGCGGCAGATGCTGCTGATCCCGGAGATCGTCGAACTCGACGAGGCCACTGTTGAAAAATTGTTGGCCCGCGCGGACGAACTCGGCCAGTTCGGCCTCGCCATCGAATCCTTCGGCCCCGGCGCGGTGGCGGTGCGCGAGACGCCGTCGCTGCTCGGCAAGACCAACGCAGCCGGACTGTTGCGCGACCTTGCCGAGCACATGGCGGAATGGGACGAGGCGCTGCCACTGGAGCGGCGGCTGCTGCACGTCGCCGCCACCATGGCCTGCCACGGCTCGGTGCGCTCCGGCCGCATCCTCAAGCCGGAGGAAATGAACGCGCTGTTGCGCGAGATGGAAGCGACGCCGAATTCCGGCCAGTGCAACCACGGGCGGCCAACGTACGTGGAATTGAAGCTCGCGGATATCGAGAAGCTGTTCGGGCGGAGGTAGGCGCAGTTCTTCGGCGGGCTCCGAATTCAACGCCGCGAAAACCCTCTCAGCCGTCATGCCCGGCCTTGTGCCGGCCATGACGAAGCGGAAAAGCTTCCAACATAGCGATCCGATCAATCGTCCAATCGACGTCATTGCGAGGAGCGAAGCGACGAAGCAATCCAGAGTCGTCCCCGCGCAGGCGGGGACCCATAACCCCTGGCCTCAGTTGTTATAAAAGAAACCAGCCTTGGTGAGAGAGCCGAGCCGCTGCGGCGTCTGGGTCCCCGCCTGCGCGGGGACGACGATTTCGTGTTGACAGTCCGCCTACGAAACGAACCCCGGGCCAAGCTTGGGGCTTTCTGGATTGCTTCGCGGAGCCTGTGCTCGGACAGCGCGAAGCGCTGATCCGAGTGCTCGCAATGACGACGATAAGCGTTGCGTCGCTTGACGAAGCCACATCACACCGCGCGATCAACCATCACTTCGATTAGCTTGGTGCCGGGGCGGGCGAAGGCATCCGTCAGTTGCGGCTTCAATTGGCGCGGGTCGTCGATGCGCAATGCTTCGGCGCCGAGCGCGCGTGCGAGGCCGGTGAAATCCACCGGCGGATCGACGAAATCCATGCCGACGTAGTTGTCGTCCTTGTGGAATGCGAGCAGCCGTTGCTTGATGATGCGGTAGCCGCCGTTGTTGACGATCACCACGTTGAGCGGCAGCTTGTTGCGCGCGGCGGTCCACAGCGCCTGGATCGAATACATCGCGCTGCCGTCGCCGGAGAAGCACACCACCGGCCGCCCCGGCTGCGCGAGGCTGACGCCAACCGAGGCCGGCACGCCCCAGCCGATGCCGCCGGACGCCAGCGCGTGATAGCCGTAGCGATCGCGATGCGCGCGCAACGCCGGCATGTAACGCGACGAGGTCAGCGCCTCGTCGACGAGGATCGCGTTCGCCGGCATCGCATCGACCACCTGCAACGCCAGCCAATCCGGATCGATCGGCGTGCGGTCGCCACGCGCGGTGATTTCCGTCACCAGTTGCGCGCGCCGCGCGGTCCAGTTTTTCGCCGCGAGTGCGGCGATACTCGCTTTCGCGCGCGAGGATAACGCCGCGCCGCCGGCCACAACCAGCGCCGGCGTCACTGCGCGCAGCGTCTCGCCGACGTCGGCCTTGATCGCGATCTCGGCGGGAAAATTCTTGGCGATGTCCCAATCCACCAGACCGATCTGCACCAACGGCATTCCCGCCGGCAGCGGCTCGACTTCGCTGTGCACCGACATCCGCAACGGATCGCCGCCGAGCACGATGGCGAGATCGTAGGCTGACAACAGATCGCGCACCTGCGTCTGCACCCGCGACAGCGCCCCCATGAAGCACGGATGCTCGGAGAGGAAATGCGCGCCGTAGGGCGCCGACTGCTGATAGACCGGCGCGCCGAGCGCGCTGGCGAAATCCGCCGCCGCCTGCAACGCGTCGCTTTTCACGATCTCGTCGCCGACGATGATCACCGGCCGCTCGGCCTTCAACAGCCGTTGCGCCAACGCCTTCACCGCGTCGTCCGACGGCCGCACCCGCGTATCGATCCGTGTCGACGCGCCCAGTTCGATGCCGGCCTCGGCGTTGAGAATATCGCCCGGCAGCGAGATGAACACCGGCCCGGTCGGCGGCGTGGTGGCGATCTTGGCGGCGCGGCGCACGATGCGCGGCAGGTCCTCCAGCCGCGTCACCTCGACAGCCCATTTCACCAGCGGTTCGGCCATCCGCACCAGCGGCCCATAGAGCAGCGGCTCCATCAGGCCGTGGCCCTGCTCCTGCTGGCCGGCGGTGAGGATCATCGGCGTACCGGTGAATTGCGCGTTGTAGAGCGAGCCCATGGCGTTGCCGAGTCCCGGCGCGACGTGGACGTTGCAGGCCACCAGCCGCCCCGAGGCGCGGCTGTAGCCATCGGCGATGGCAACCACGAGGCTCTCCTGCATCGCCATCACGTAAGTCAGGTCCGGATGATCCTTCAGCGCGTGCATGATCGGCAGTTCGGTGGTGCCCGGATTGCCGAACAGATGGGTGATGCCCTCGTCCTTGAGCAAAGCCAGGAATGCGGAACGGCCGGTGATGCGATTCATGAAGGTCTCCGGAATATCGGCGAGATGTCCGCCGCGCCGGCATCATGGCCGATCCGGTTTCGCCCGTGCAAGAAACATGGCTCATGGCTGCGTTGCATCGCGCGGCCATCCTGCGATGACGATCATCCGCCGGTGGCGAATCCCGGATAGAGCGTCATGCCGCCGTCGACAAACAACGTCGCGCCCGTCACGTAATCGGCGGCATCCGACGCCAGCCACACCGCCGCCTGTGCAATGTCGTCGGGTTCGCCGATCCGCTTGTAAGGCACCAGCGTCATCAGATCGCGATACGCCTCCGGCGTCTGCCACGCGGCGGTATTGATCGGCGTCTGGATCGCGCCGGGCGCGATGCTGTTGACGCGAATCCGATACGGCGCCAACTCCTGCGCGATACTCTTCATCAGCAACATCACGCCGCCTTTCGACGCTGCGTAATTCGCATGTCCCGCCCACGGGATTTCCTGATGCACCGAACTCATGCAGATGATTTTCCCGGCGGCGAGAGAGATGTCCTCGACGACACCGCGCCGCTTGAATTCGCGCGCCGCCGCGCGGGTGCATAAAAACTGCCCGGTGAGATTGACGCCGATCACGGTATTCCATTGTTCGAGCGTCATCTCCGCGAACGGCGCGTCGCGTTGCAGCCCGGCGTTGCTGACCACGATATGCAGCGTGCCGAAATGCTCGATCGCCCGCGCGAACATCGCGGTCACCTCGTCCTCGCGGCTGACATCGGCCTTCAGCGCGATCGCGCGCCGGCCCATGCCCTCAACGGCGTGCGCCACCTCTTCCGCCGCTTCGGGATTGACGACGTAATTGACGACGACGTCCGCGCCGGCCGCCGCGAGTCCCAGCGCGACCGCCTTGCCGATGCCGGAATTCGCGCCGGTCACCAGCGCCGGCTGGCCGGTGAGCGTGGTCCGATAGCGGAGGTGCGGAATGCGCCGCGCATCGGGCTCGGCCGGCGCGGCGGGGTCTTGAGGCGTTCGATCGATCACGGTGATGGCCTGCGGAGTCTTGCGGATGGGATGGATCAACCGGCGACCGGCCACACCGGTTCCCGGTAAAACCCGACAGGCCTCTCACCTTTCCGGGAATGCATCCTGGCCATGCTTTAAAAGATATATTTATAATATTGCTTTTAGCTGACCCACGGCGTAGGGTGGCTCCTGTATCAAGATGAGGAGAAAAGCGATGTCAGGAGCCTCTTCGATCGGCGAAGCACTTGCACGGCCGTTCCTTTTTCCCGGCACATTTGCTTGCAACGCGCTTGGTTTACCGCAATCCGAATACAGCGATCTGGTCCGCATGCTGGTCAATTCGCTGGTCTGGACCATACTCGGCGTCATCATCGTTGCTTTGGTGGTGTAACGATGCCGCAATCGACACTCCGTCTGCTGCTCGACAGGTGCGCCCGATCCTGTCTGCATCACCTTCATTTCGTGGTTCATATGGTGGGCGCCGTGCTGCTGCCGCCGTCCTTTAACGATCATGCGGCACCCACGAAAGCCGCTGTCAGGATCCATACGCCGCGCCATCACAAATGAGACGCGCTCCGCATCGTCGCATCGTGCTGTAGATCGACGACACCTTGCGATCGCACTGCGATTAACCGCGCACCTTTTTGAATACGCATGATCCGTTTCGAAAGCCGATTCCGGCTTTGCTGAGTCGTGCGCGAACTGGAGACCCGCGATGACGTTTGTCGTCACCGACAACTGTATCAAGTGCAAGTACATGGACTGCGTCGAAGTCTGTCCGGTGGACTGCTTCTACGAAGGCGAGAACATGCTGGTGATCCATCCGGACGAATGCATCGATTGCGGCGTTTGCGAGCCGGAATGTCCCGCGGAAGCGATTTCGCCCGACTCCACGCCGGGGCTGGAGAGCTGGCTGCAACTCAACGCCGAATACGCACCGCAATGGCCCAACATCACCCAGAAACGCGACCCGCCGCCGGATGCGAAAGCGTTCGATGGCGTCAAGGACAAGCTGAAGCAGTTCTTCTCGCCGAAGCCGGGGCAAGGAGATTGAGGGGTAAGTGCGACATCAACGTCGCTTCATGAGAAGTCGCCATGGCCGGGACACGGCGAGCGAAAGCGACGCCGTTCTTCGAACGGCTATGCCCGGTCATGACGGGAAATTTCCTTTTTCGTCATTGCGAGGAGCGCAGCGACAAAACAATCCATTCTTCCCTGAGACTTTCAGGATTGCTTCGCTTGCAATGACGAAATCGATCAACGTCCGCGCGCCGCAGCCGGTTCGGATGCGATAGGCGTCTGCAATACGCCGTCGTCCCCGTGCAGGCGGGAACTCATAACCCTGGCGATCGTGATGCGCATGACGATGAAAGGATTAGCGGAGCCGCCCGTATCATCAGCGACATGGAGTCTGGGTCCCCGCCTTCGCGGGGACGACGCGATCGGAACTCAGGGTGACACTCACGCCAATCGAATATCCAGCCAGCCGAGATCGTTGACGCCGGCGCGGTCGCCTTCGTTGAGCACGACCGTGGTGGTTTCCGCTTCGATAATCGCCGGGCCTACCAGCGTATGCCCGGGCGCAAGCCCGTCCATCGCGTAGACCGGCACCTCGCGCCAGGCACCGAAGAACGCCTTGCGTTTCGATTTCGGTTGCGGCGGCACGCTGGCGGGCGACGGCTTCACGTCGTCATTGCCGCGCGTGACCGCGCCGACCGCCGCGACGCGTGCGTTGACGAACACCACCTCCTGATCCGGCGAGGCGTAGGTATAGAGATCCTCGTGGCGGCGATGGAAGCGTTCCTCGATCTGCGCGGCGAGTTCGGGATCGTCCATGTCGAGCCCATCAAGCGGGACGTCGATCTCGAAAATCTGTTCGCCGTAGCGCATCTCCGCTGAACGCTGGATCGTCATCGGTCCATCGAACCATGACCGCAGCCGCCCCGCCGCCTGCGCTTCCAGCTCCGCGAACAACGCGCGCACTTCAGATGACTGAATGCGCTTGCCGGAATCCAGATAGGTGCGGCTGACCTCGTAGCGCAGGTCGCTGGTCAGCATACCCCATGCCGACAGCACCGACGCTGCGGTCGGCACCACGATGCGCTTGATCTCGAGTTCGCGCGCGACTTCCACGCAATGCAGCCCCGCCGCGCCGCCGAACGACAGCAGCGTGAAGCGGCGCGGATCGACGCCGCGCCGCAACGTGGTGAGGCGGATGCCGTCCGCCATCTTCAGGTTGATCATGCGAAACACGCCGGCGGCGGCTTGATCGCGCGACAGGCCGAGCTTGGCGGCAAGGCGATCCATCGCGGCGTCGGACGCCGCGCGGTCGAGCGGCCGTTGGCCGCCCATGAAAGCGTCGGCGTCGAGATAACCGAGCACGACATTGGCGTCGGTGACGGCAACGTCAGTGCCGCCGTTGCCGTAACACGCCGGGCCCGGCACCGAGCCGGCGCTTTCCGGCCCGACATGAAAGCTGCCGCCGGCATCGACGTCGGCAATGGAGCCGCCGCCGGCCGCGATGCTGGTGATGTCGAGGCTGCGCAACGCGATGCGCTGGCCCGCCAGCGCACCCGCCGCCGACAGCGCGGCGCGGCCGTCGGAGATCAGCGAGATATCGGTCGAGGTGCCGCCCATGTCGAACGGCACCAGATCGGGAATGCCGAGCAACTCCGCGCAGCGCTGACAACCGGAGATGCCGCCGGCGGGGCCGGACAGCACCGTGCCCGCCGCGAGCCGTGCGGCTTCCTCGATCGGCGCCATGCCACCATGAGAAAGAATAATGAAGATGCTCGACGCGAGCCCCGCCTCACGCAATCGCGCTTCGAGACTGGTGAGATAGCGCCGCACCGGCGGCGCGACGTAGGCATTCACCACCGTGGTGGAGAAGCGTTCGAATTCGAGAATCTGCGGCAGCACGTCGCTGGAACGGGAGATGTTCACCTCGGGCAATTCACGCGCGATGCGCTCGGCCATCGCAATTTCGTGCGCCGGGTTGCGATAGGCGTGCAGGAAGCAGATCGCCACCGACTGCGCGCCGGAGGCGCGGATCGCGGCGATGGCCTCACTCACAGAGGCGTCGTCGAGCGGAATCAGCACGTCGCCGTTGGCCTTGATGCGCTCGCGCACCGTGAGGCGCCGTTCGCGCGGCACCAGTGGCTCCGGCGGCGGCGAGCGCAGATCATAGCGATTGTCCTTCAAGCCCTCGCGCATCTCGATGATGTCGCGATGGCCTTCGGTGGTGATCAGCGCCACCTTGGCGCCCTTGCGCTCCAACAGCGCGTTGGTCGCGACCGTGGTGCCGTGAACCAGACGCGCTGTCGCCGCCAACATGCCGGCGCGGTTGGTGCCGAGCCGCCGCGCCAGTTCCTCGAGCCCCGCCATCACGCCGATGGATTGATCCGCCGGAGTCGAGGGCGACTTCGCGAACGTAGTGTGTCCACGCTCGTCAATGGCGACGAGGTCCGTATAGGTGCCGCCAACGTCAACGCCAATCGTATACATCGTCACGCACCCGCCTTCGTCGTGTTGCCGCTCACCAGTCCCTGCTCCGCGTCGCGCGCGCGCGCCGCCGCCGAACGCTCCGCCGGATCACCCCAGCCGCCGCCGCCGGACGAGCGAATCTCGAACCAGTCGCCGGGATGAATTTCGATGCCGACTTCCTTGGTGCGCAGCACGCGCGGCTCGCGCCCTTCCGAGATCAGTCGATAGCGATGCGGTTGGCCGTCCTTGCCGCCGAGCATACCGGTGGCGCGATGCCGCGTGCCCTCGCCGGCGGTGTTGGCGAGCGCGACTGTCTGCGTCTCCATCACCAGATCGAGCGCGACGCCGAGACCGCCGCGATGTTTGCCGTCGCCGCCGGAATCCGCGAGGAATTCGTGATGGCGGAAGTGCAGCGGAAAGCGCACCTCCGCGACTTCGAGACTGCCGAACTTGATGCCGCCGACGGTGTGCCACTCGCCGATCGACGACCAGCCGTCGCCTTGCGACGACGCGCCACCGCCGGGTCGCGCCTGAAACATATGCCAGATGAAGTTGCGGCCGGTGCGCGGGTCCTCGCCCTGAATGGCGATGCGGAAGCGGCGGCTCCAGCCGGCCATCGCGCGCTCCGGACACGAGGCCGACAGCGCCTTGACGATGGCTTCGACGATCTCGTTCGACGGATGGCTGGTGCAGAGCGTCACCGGGCGGCCGGGATCGGCCCAGACGATGGTGCCTTGCTTCGCAATCACCTTCAGCGCGCGCAGGCAACCGTCGTTCTTCGGAATGTCGGGATCGATCAGATAGGCGAAGGCCATCGCCACCGCCGCCTGCATGTTGGCGTGCGACGAATTGACGAAGCGCGTCGATTGCGGATCGGAGTCGGAGAGATCGACTTCCACCTCGCCGCCGCGCTTGGTCACCTTGGCACTGATACGGATATTTTCGCGGCCGCCGGAGCCGTCGTCGTCGAGAAAGGCTTCACCATGGAACACGCCGTCCTTCCAGGTCGACACCACCGCGCGGGTCTGCTGCTCGGCGGCGTCGAGGATGGCATCCACCGCGCGCTCCACCGTCGCGCCACCGAATTCGTCGAACAACCGCAGCAGCCGACGTTCACCAAGCCGCGCCGCGCCGACCATAGCGGCGAGGTCGCCACGAAAGTCGCGCGGATTGCGGATGTTGAGCGCCAGCAGATCGAGAATGTCTTCACGCAGTTCGCCGGCCCTGTAGAGAAACAGCGGCGGCACGCGCAGGCCTTCCTGATAAATTTCGGACGCGGTCGGGTTGTAGCCGCCGTGGGTCGCGCCGCCGATGTCGCTCTGGTGCGCGCGCACGATCGCCCAATACATCCGCCGCTCGCCGTCGAACACCGGCACGAAAGCGGTGAGATCGGGCAGATGGCTGCCGCCGTGGTAAGGATCGTTGAGCAGCAGCACGTCGCCGGGCTTGAAGTCGCTGAAGCGTTCCTCGATGGCGCGCGCCGCCCACGGCAGCGCGCCGACATGCACCGGGATGTGATCGGCCTGCGCGATCAGGCGGCCCTTGGTGTCGCAGATCGCCAGCGAGAAATCGCGGCTCGAATTGAGAATCTGGGAATACGATGTGCGCAGCATCGCCTCCCCCATTTCGGCGACGATCGAACTCAGCCGATGCTGGACGACGGAACGCGTGATCGGATCGATGATCGCGGTCATGATGTGCCTTGCTCGCTTGTATGATGTCGTGTGGTTCAGGCCTGCGCCGCGACTTCCGCCATTGCCGCGTCGGCGGCGGCGACAATCGCTTCAATGTCCGCATCGCTCATCGGCGTCGACAGCGCCATCAGCCCGTAGCCGGCGCAGAGGATGCCGCGATTGAGCAGGCCGGTGTTGAACACCGCCTGCCGCTTCGCTTCCTGCTCATTCAGATAAGCGGAGCGATAGTCGCGGATGTCGTGCTCGGCGAAGTGAATCTTCAGCAGCGAACCGCGCCCCACGGTGCGCCCCGGTACGCCGTGCTTGCGGAACGCAGCATCGATGCCGCCGCGCACCGCATCGCCGATGGCGTCGAGTCGCTTGAACATCGTCTCGTCCAGCAATTGCATCGCGGCGAGGCCCGCGCGCATCGTCACCGGATTGGCCGAGAAGGTGCCGCCGTGCGGCAGCGCCGGCTTGCCGTGGCGCGGATCGAACACCGCCATCACTTCGGTGCGGCCGCCGATGGCGCCGACCGGAAAGCCGCCGCCCATGATCTTGCCGAGCGCGGTGAGATCGGGATCGGCGTCCCACAGTCCTTGCGCGCCGTGATAGCCGAGGCGGAATGAAATCACTTCGTCGAAAATCAACAGCGCGCCGGCCTCGCGCGTCACCGCGCGCAGGGCTTCGATGTAGGCTTTGTCCGCCGGCACCAGGCCGGCGCGGTTCGGCATCGGATCGACCAGCACGCAGGCGAGTTCCGGCCCGTGCTCGCGGATCAGCGACACCGCCGCTTCCGGATCGTTGAACGGAATCGTCAGCACGTCGGCCAGCACGTTGTCCGGCGTTCCCTTGGCGTAGGCCACCGACACCGGCGCGTTGCGGCCCCACGCTTCCGGCGTCGGATCGAGGCTGACTTCGGCGTAATCATAGGAGCCGTGATAGGCGCCTTCGCATTTGGCTATCTTCGGCCGACCGGTGAAGGCGCGCGCCGCCTTCAGGGCCATCATCACCGCCTCGGTGCCGGAATTGGCGAAGCGCACCTGATCGACCGAGCCGAGACGCGAGGTCAGCAACTCGGCGAGATCGACTTCCGCTTCGGTCGGCAGGCCGAAGGCGGAGCCGAGCATCATCTGATCGGTCGCGGCCTTCACCAGTTTCGGATGGGCGTGACCGTGAATCAGCGAGGCGAAATTATTGATGCAGTCGATGAAAACGTTGCCGTCGAGATCGGTGACGCGGCAGCCCTCACCGCGCGCGGCGTAGATCGGATACGGCTTCATGAACACGGTGGTGCGGGAGTTGCCGCCCGGCAGGCTCTTGAGCGCGCGGTTGTAGAGCGCCTGCGATTTCGAATTCGGGTCCGGATACATCTCGCGCCTCCCGATCCACGCTTTATCGAAAGGCGGGATCATTCTTGTTCCGAAATTCGGAATTGCATTCAGGATATCGAAACGATATAAAGCAAGCATTCCGGAGTCAAGACAGACTCGACGGCACCCGTGCAGGACCATGACGACAGACACCACGACGACGGACGACGCATCGCCGGGGCCGCTCGGCCGCTACATGGACGTGCTGGAACTGGTGGCCGCCTTTCCCGGCGCGCTGACGCTGGGCGACGTCTCGTCGATGCTGGCGCTGCCGAAAACCACTGCGCATCGGCTGCTGAAGGGTCTGGTGAAAGCCGGCCTCGCGCGCGAAGCCGTCGGCGGCCGTGCCTACGATCTTGGCGAGCGGCTGACGCGGCTGGTGCATGCCACCGTGGACGATGATTGGCTCGCCACGCTGACCGGCCCGCATCTGCGGCAGATCATCGAGAGCTGGGGCGAGACTTGTTACCTGACGCGGCTCGCCGGCGGGCGCATCGTCGTCGCGGTATCGCAATCGCCGGACGTGCGCTGGCGCGGCTACGTGCAGCCCGGCATCGAAATGCCGGTGAATGCGGCGGCGTCGGCGAAAGCCATCATGGCCTATCAGGACGATGCAACGCTGGCGCAGGCATTGGCGCAACCGCTGCCGATCGTCACCGCCAACACCCGCAACGATGCGGCGTGGGTGGAATCAGAGTTGCAAGCGGTGCGCGAACGCGGCTACGCCACCTGCATCGGCGAGATCGACGAGGGCCTCGCGGCGATCGCCGTTCCGGTCACGCTGCCGGACGGCATGGTGCTGCACGCGCTGGCAATGACGGGACCGTTGCAGCGGATCATGAACGAGCGGCTGCCGGAACGCATCGACGCACTCAACACCACCGGCGCGGCACTCGCGAAGGCACTGGCGCTCGGCGCGAAAATCCGCGAGCGCGGGGCGAACTAGCTGGGGCCGTCACCCTGAGGTGCATTGCGAAGCAATGCCTCGAAGGGCGACGGCGATCCTTCGAGGCTCCGCGCGATGCGCGGAGCACCTCAGGATGACGCCGTCGCGGCACTGGCTCGATGTTCAAACTACGCCGCCTGCTCCGCCGCGCGGCCCATCGCATCATTGCGACCGCCGAGCGCGTGAGTGAGCCGTAGCGCGCCTTGCAGCACCTGCGCGGTCATCGATGCAATCGTGTCGGGCGTGAAGCGCGGCTTGGGGCCGGACACCGACAGAGCGCCGACCAGCCGGCCGTCGGCGCCGACCACCGGTGCGGCGATGCCGGCGCAATCCGGATCGCGCTCGCCGAACGACAGCGCAACGAAGGCATTGCGAATACGATCGAACGACTCACCAGTCGCGCCATCGAATGCGATGATCACCCGTCCCGCGGCACCGCGATCCAGCGGCAACAGCGCGCCGGCCTCGACGCGGTCCAGCGTCGAATGCTGCGAATCGACACGAAACACGCATAGCCGCTGTTTAGCGTCATGCCGGACATGGAACGACGGACTTTCGGTGCCCGCCGCCACGAGCTGGCGCAGCACCGGCATCACATGATCATAGAGGTGATTGGCGCGCTGATACACCGCGCCGAGCCGGAACGGCGTTGGCCCGAGATGATAACGGCCGTCGGGCAACTGCAGCACATAGCCATGCGCCTGCAACGACGCGATCAGACGCAGCAGCGTGCTCTTGTAGAAGCCGGTGCGGCGCGCCAGCGCCGCCAGCGTCAACGCATTCGGTTCGCCGTCGAACGCCGACAGGATCGTCAGCGCGCGATCGACAGCGGCGACGCCCGGCGAAGCCATCGGATTACTCCTTTGACGGGATATCCGGCGCATCGATCAGTTTCGATATCACCGGAAAATAGTTGTCGCCCGTGCCGGCATCGATCGCCTCATGAAAGATCTCGCCGACCAGCGCCGCACCGCGCGGATTGACGCCGACCTGCGAGGCGAGATCGAGCGCGTAGGACAAATCCTTCAGCGCGTATTCGGTGGAGAAGGCGCGCAGCGGAAATTCGCCCGGCACGATGGCCTTCATGCCGTGGTTGCGCAGCGCGAAACTGTCGGCCGAGCCTTTCGACAAGGTTTCCAACAACAGCTTCGGCGCGACGCCGCTGCGCCGCGCGATGGCGGCGGCTTCCGCGAGCGCGTTGACGGTTTCAAACAGCACCATGTTATTGAGGATTTTCGTCACCTGCCCCGCGCCGGTGCCGCCACATAGCGTCACATCCGTTGCGAAGTGGCGGATCAGCGGTTCGACCTGCGCGAATTGCGCGTCCGTTGCGCCGACCATGACGCTGAGCGTGCCGTCCTGCGCCGCCTGTCGGGTGCGCGCGATCGGCGCGTCGATCCACGTCGCGCCCTTCGCTACGAGGCGTTTGGCGAAATCGCGCGTCACGTCCACCGCCGAGGTGCCGAGATCGACCACGGTCTGGCCGCTGCCGATGGAGGCAAGCAATCCGCCGTCGCTCTCGACCACGTTGCGCACATGCTTGGCGCTGGGCAGGCAGAGGAAGATCACGTCACTGCCCTTCACCGCGTCAGCGACCGATAACGCGATGGTGCCGCCGTCGGCGGCGAAACGCTGCAACGGTTCGCTGGCGAGATCGAACGCCTTCACCGTGCGCCCGCTCTTGCGCACCAGGTTGCGGCAGATCGGCTCGCCCATGACGCCGAGCCCGATGAATCCGAGTGTGCCTGCCATGATGTTACTTTCCTGTTTCGGTCAAATGCGCTCAAGACTGCAATTGGCTTACCAACTCGCCGTCGTCCCCGCGAAGGCGGGGACCCAGAATCCCTGGCGTTGGTTGTTATGAAGTGACCTCGCTGTAAGTGACGAAGCCGAACCGCTGCGGAGTCTGGGTCCCCGCCTGCGCGGGGACGACGGTTTTCGTGTTGAAGGTTCGCCCACGTTTACGCACCGCTGCGTGCGCGGATGTCGTCGAGGACCGGTGCGATGTAGCGGCGGAATTGCGCGGGATTTTCGCTCATCGGGAAATGCCCGAGCGCTTCCATCACGGTTGCCTCCGCACCCTTGATACTCGCGGCCGTGCGCAGCGTGTCTTCTGGCGTGCATGAGAAATCGTACTCACCAGTGAGCAGATACAACGGGCAGTCGCGGACGTTGATCGACGCGGTGCGGCCGCGCAGGTCGCCGTCGACGCGATAGAAATACAGGTCGCCCTTGAAGATGCCGGGGCCGCCTTGCTTGTAACCCCACAGCGTCTCGTTGCGCGCCACCTCCGGACCTTGCGGCGCGATCAGGCCCGATACCAGCGCGGCGCAGACTTCGCCGCCGTGCACGTCGGGGCGGTTCAACCACGCGGTGTCATACCACGGCTGCTGGAAGTCGGCCGCCTCGAGCCCGATCAGTGCGCGAAACTCCTTCGCGTGATCGATGGCGAGGTTGAGCACGATGCGGCCGCCGATCGAGCAGCCCATCACCACCGGCCTGTCGAGATCGAGCGCCTTGCAGAAGGCGCGGATGGTCGCGGTGTAGCTCGCGGTAGTGAGTTTGTATTCCGTGCCGTAGCCGCTGTCCGGCGGGTTCGACTTGCCGTGCCACGGCATGTCGAAGGCGATGACGCGGAAGTGTTTGGTGAACTCCTCGTCCACCAGCAGATGCCGCCACTGCCGCGCGTCGGAGCCGGCGGTGTGCAGGCAGACCAGCGGAATGCCGCTGCCGTTCTCCTCGAAATAGATGCGGTTGGTCTCGCCGTCGATCTCGACATGAACGTAGCGGCCGACGATCGGTTCGATGAAAGCGCTCATGCCGCACCTCCGAAACCGTGCCGGCGCGGCAGTGCCAGAACATCCTTGAAATATTGCAGATGGGCGATGAAGGGATGCAGGTCGCCGGACAACGTCGCTTCGCCACGCTTGGTCAGCGACAACAGATCGTGCCAGCCGGCTGGCGGCATCGGTTGCCAGTAAGCGGCCCACGCTTGCGGCGAGGCCAGATACGAAAAGCGCGACGAACGCATCAGCACCGGCGCGGGCGTGATGTCGACGATGGCGCCGGCGCGAATCGCGACATGAAACGGCTGCACCGTCGGCCCGAGCAGGCAATCGACATCGAGCAAGCGGCCGCGCGCCATCAACACCGCGTCGCGCGCGAGATGGTCGGGAATGCGACGGAAGGCATCGATCACCGCCGCATCGGTGAACGCGACCGGCGGCCCTTTGCTGCGCTGTTCAGTGGATACGCTCACGATGCCCACCCCTCATATTCGATCGCTCATTCGTGCGTCATCGCGAGGCGCCGCATCGAACTGCAAACAATCGTTCTATCTAACAGAACACCATTCTATTTTGATGATTTAGTTATCATGAGGGTCGTGCTGAACTCAAGCCCGCGATAGATGAGGATGGAGGCGGAGCGCGGGCTTCGCCGCCGATCGGCGTGTCGAAGTCGGCGAGCTTTCCGCATGGCCGGGCATCGCCGTTCGGAGAACGGCGTCGCTTTGCTCGCCTATGTCCCGGCGAAGTACGGCTTTTCTTTTTGGCGGATCAGCAAGACGTGGATGGCCGGAATAAATCCGGCCATGACGCGTCAGGATCGATGGCATCCAGTCGAGCGGAGCTTCTTTTGAGCCAAGCACTCGGAATGACGCCGTCGCGTCATCCCGCTTCCATCTCGCTTACGCCACCGCCTGGCTGACGAACTTGGTGTTCTGGAACGCGGCCAGTCCCTCGATGCCGCCTTCGGAGCCGACGCCGCTGTCCTTGTAGCCGCCGAACGGCGTTTCCGGCAGCGACACCTGCCAGTGATTGACCACGACGTTGCCGCTTTCGATGGCGCCCGAGATCGCCCGCGCACGCGACAGGTCGTTGGTCATCGCATAAGCCGCGAGGCCGAACGGCAGGCGATTCGCCAGCGCGACCACGTCGTCAAATGTCTTGAACGGCGTCGTCATCGCCAGCGGGCCGAACGGCTCGACATTGGCGGCCATGCTGTCGTTGCCGACATTCTCCAACAGCGTCGGCCGATAGAAGAAGCCGCGATTGCCGGCGCGCTCGCCGCCGGCGGCGATGCGGATGTTGCGCGTGCGCGCGTCGGCGACGAACGCCTCCATCGCCTCGACGCGACGCGCGTTGGCCAGCGGCCCCATCACGGTGGCGGCGTCGAAACCGTCGCCAACCGCGATGGAATTGGCGTGCGCCGCGAACGTCTCGACGAAACGGTCATGAATCGATTCATGCACATAGAAGCGCGTCGGCGAGGTGCAGACCTGGCCGCCGTTGCGATACTTGGCGCTGGCCGCCGCCTTCGCCACCGCATCGACATTGACGTCGTCGAACACCACCACCGGCGCGTGGCCGCCAAGCTCCAGCGTCATCCGCTTCATGCCCTGCACCGCCATGCCGGCGAGCAGCTTGCCGACATTGGTGGAGCCGGTGAAGGTGATGCCGCGAATGATCGGCGACTCGATCAGTTGCCGCGAGATCGCCACCGGATCGCCGAATACGATGCTGAGCACGCCTTCGGGCAATCCCGCTTCCAGCAACATGCCGCCGATGGCGAGCGCGGTGGCCGGGGTTTCCTCTGACGGCTTGATGATGACCGAACAGCCCGCTGCCAACGCGCCGCTGATCTTGCGCGACGGCGTAATGGTCGGCGCGTTCCACGGCGAGAACGCGGCGATGGGACCGACCGGCTCCTTCACCATCATCTGCTGGATGTTTTCCGCACGCGCGGGAATGACGCGGCCATAGGCGCGCTTGCCCTCCTCCGCGTTCCACTCGAACATGCCGGCAGCCTGCTCGACCTCGAGCCGCGCCTCCGCGATCGGCTTGCCGAGTTCGAGCGTGATGAGGTGCGCGAGATATTCGCGGCGTTCGCGCATCAGGTCAGCGGTGCGCTTGAGAATCTTCGCGCGCTCCTGCGCCGGCTTGCGCCGCCACACCTGAAAGCCTTTTTGCGCGGCGACCAGCGCTTCGTCGATATCGGCAGGCGTCGCGTGCGGCAACTCCGCGAGCGCGGCCTCGGTGGACGGATTCAGCACCGGCTCTGTCTTGCGGCCTTCCGCGCCGACCCAGCGCCCGGCGATCAAAAGCTGCAAGTTCGGATAATCGAACGACATGGTATCACTCCGTGAGATGATGCGAACGGCGCGCCGCGGTTACGCCGCAGGGAGCGCCGCGAGGTCGAGCAGCACCGATACGTCTGGGGTGCTTTCGATGTGCCGAAGCGCGGCGAGCAGCCGCTCGGCAGTGTCTTGTCCGCGCACCGGCGCGACCAGATCGGTGAACTTGCGCGCAAGGCCGTCATCGTCGAGCGGCAGATCGCGTGAGCCGATGGCCTCATGCGCCTCGCGTGAAAACTCGCCTTTCGTCGTCGTGAGTTTCACGCGAGCAGGACGCCGCGACGGATACATCGCATCGAGATCGGCGGCGGTGCGGACATGCACCAGCTTGCACGCCTCGGCGAGCCCGGCATCGGCGCGGATATCGTCCTCGAAATGTTTCAAATCGATGCGCCCATAACGCAGGCCGAGCGCCATGATGAACGGGAAGCTCAGTTGCGCGCTGGCGAAATCGCCCCATCCCGTCTCGGCATGAGACGTGGCAATCGCATAAGTCTCGACGTCGATGCGTTGAATATCCTGCTCGACAAGGCCGTGATCGCGGCACAGCATCATCATCGCTTCCACCGCCGGCTGCAAGTGCCGGCAACAAGCATACGGCTTGAAGTAGCAATCGACGGTTCCGAACGGCGCATCGGGCGGCAGCTTGAAGTTCGCCGCGACGCGATCCGCGTCGCCGGGGAACGCCTGGAAAAATCCGTCCGGCCCTTCGAGCACATCGGGCGGCCCCTCGACGCCACCACGCGCCAGGAGCGCCGCGGTCAGACCTTCGCGCGCCGCGTGTCCGGCATGAAGCCGCTTGACGTCACCGCCGCCGGCGAGAAATGCGAATAGTCCCGCCGATGCGCTGGCGGCAAGGCCCAACGCATTGGCCGCCTGCGTGCGCGGCAGATCGAGCAGCCGTGCCGTGGCCAGCGCCGCGCCGAGCGAGCCGACGATGCCGGTGGGATGAAAGCCGCGCTGCCGCGCCATCGGATGGCCTGCGCGCGCGATGGCGGTGACGGCCTCATAGCCGGCGACCATCGCTTCCAGCAGCCGCTCGCCGGAAACCTTGTCGCCGTAAGCGGCCGACAACAGCGCCGGCACCACCGCGACGCCGGGATGCACCGAGCCTTCGCGATAGCCGTCGTCGAGTTCGATGCCATGGGCACCGGTGCCGCCGAGCCATGCGGCGTCGAGCCGATCGACCCGCCGCGCACGACCCGGCACCGGCACCGCGCCACCTGCGGGCCGGATCGTGGTCAACACCGCATCCGCTTTCGACGCGACATCGCCGGCGCCGCCGGCAATCATCACGCCGAGCGTATCGAGCAGATGCCGCCTGACTTCATGACGCACCTCGGCATCGAGATCGCGCCAGCGCAGTCGATGCGCGAAATCGAGCAACGCCGCTGTCGGCCCCGCGCCGCGCGCGATCGTCCGCTGGTGCGCCGCGCCCGCCATCGCGTTACCGCGCGTTCGCCGCGATGAGATTGATCATCGCGGGATAATAGTTCTGGCTGTAGCCGGCCTCCGCCGTCTTCTTCAGAAGATTGGCGGTGAGCGTCGCGGAAGCGGCGTCGATATCGCCCTGCTGCGCCAGTTCGAGCGCGAGGCTGATGTCCTTGATCGCGTAAGTGGTCGGGAAGGTGTTCTCCGGGAATTTGCCCGGCACCAGCGCCTTCTGTCCCGGCGTGCGCAGCGCGAAGCTGTCCGCCGATCCCTTCGACATCACGTCGAACAGCAGCGCGCCGTCGACGCCGGCGCTGCGGCCGATGGCCAGCGCCTCCGCCAGCGCGTTGACGGTCATGAACACCACCATGTTGTTGAGCACCTTCACCACCTGCCCGGTGCCGGTGGCGCCGCAGTGGGTGATCTCCGTGCCCATCGTCGAGAGGAACGGTTCGACCATACGAAAATTCTCATCGCTGCCGCCGACCATGATGCTGAGCGTGCCGTCGATCGCCGCCTGCCGCATCCGTGCCACCGGCGCGTCGATCAGCGTGACGCCCTTTTCGGCAAGTTTCGCGGCGAGTTCGCGCGTGCCCTTCACCGAGCTGGTGCTCATGTCGACGACGGTGTGCACGCGGCCGCCGGCCGCGGCGATGCCGCCGTTGCCCAGGCACACCTCGGTGACTTCGGCAATGCTCGGCAACGACAGGAAAATGATATCGGCGCTCTGCGCCACTTCGGCGATCGAAGCCACGGCCTTCGCGCCCGCCTTGGCGACCTGCGCGCGCGGCTCGGGCCGACTATCGGTGGCGATCACGGGCAATCCCGATTTCCGCGCAAGATTGCTGCACATCGGTGCGCCCATCACGCCGAGCCCGATGAACCCCAGTGTTTCAACCCGTTTCGCCATTCCGTCTGCTTCCTTCATCCACGATAGGAGACTCCGGCCTCGCGAGGCCGGAG
>JAFKKL010000069.1 GCA_017305595.1 Hyphomicrobiales bacterium
GGAGACTCCGGCCTCGCGAGGCCGGAGTCGGTTTGTTGCATCAGTTCTTCTTGACCAGCGGGCAGTCGCTTTCCGACAGCGGCCGGAAGGCTTCCTTGCCCGGGATCTTGGCGAGAACCTCGTAGTAATCGTAAGGCTTCTTCGACTGCTCCGGCGACTTCACCTTCACCAGATACATGTCGTGCAGCACGCGGCCGTCCGGACGAATCTCGACATCCTTGTTATAGACGTCGTTGACGCGCAGTTCGTGCATCTTCTTGGCGACGACTTCGGAATCCGTGGTGCCGGCTTCCTTCACCGCGCGCAGGAAGTGGGTGACGCCGCTATAGACGCCCATGTTCACCATGGTCGGCATCCGGCCGCCCATCTGCTTGCCGAACTTCTCGGAGAACGCGCGGGTCTGGTCGTTGAGGTCCCAGTAATAGGACGTGGTCAGGATCAGGCCCTGCGCCACCTTGAGGCCGAGCGCATGCACGTCGGGGATGAACACCAGAAGGCCGGCGAAGTTCTGCCCGCCCTGCACGATGCCGAACTCGGCGCCCTGCTTCAGCGAATTGACGGTGTCGGTACCGGCATTGGCGAGGCCGATGATCTTGGCTTTCGACGCCTGTGCCTGCAACAGGAACGACGAGAAGTCCGAGCTGCTGAGCGGATGCTTGACCGAGCCCACCACCTTGCCGCCGGCTTCCTCGACGAAACGCGAGACATCGCGCTGCAGGCTATGGCCGAACGCGTAGTCGGCGGTGAGGAAGAACCAGCTGTCGCCGCCCTGCTTCACCAGCGCCTTGCCGGTGCCGTTGGCCAGCGCGTAGGTGTCGTAGTTGAAATGGAACGTGGTCGGCGCGCACGCCGCACCGGTGAAATTGGTCGCGGCCGGGCCGGACACGACGAAGATCTTCTTCGCCGCCTTGGCGACTTCGTTCATCGCAAGACCCGCCGCCGACGAGGCGCCGTCCGCGAACAGGTCAACCTTGTCGACGTCGATCAGCTTGCGGGTCAGCGATGCCGCGATGTCGGCCTTGTTCTGGTGATCGAGCACCATCACCTCGATCTTGCGGCCCAGTACCTCGCCGCCGAACGCTTCCACCGCAAGCTTCGCGGCCACGCCGGAACCGGGACCGCCGGATTCCATGTAGACGCCACCCTGATCGTTGACGACCGCGATCTTGATCGGCGGCTTTTCCTGAGCCTGAGCGACCGAGCCCAGGAAAGCCAATGTCATTGCAGCAATCGATAGTGATTTCAGCATCGTCTTCTCTCCCTCCCTGCCACGTTCGGTGGCGTTGAAAACGTCACGTCGCCTGCCGCCGCTGCGCGATCGCATCGATCTTTTGCAGCACCGGTTTCAGGTAGTTGATGAATGTCGCGGGGTCCTCGCTCATCGGGAAATGACCGAGCCCTTTCATGATGGTGGCTTCCGCACCCGCCACGGAGTTGGCAACGGCAAGCGTCTCCTCCGGCGTGCACGAATAGTCGTACTCGCCCGACAGCAGGAATAGCGGGCAGCGCGCAGTGTCGATCCGAGCGACGCGATCGCGGATGTCGCCGTCAAGCTTGTAGAAATAGAGATCGCCCTTGAAGACGCCGGGACCACCTTGCATGTAGTGCCACAGCGTTTCCCAGCGCTCCTTCTCCGGCGCGCGCGGCCCGACCAGGCCGGAGACGATGGCGGCGCAGACTTCTCCGCCATGCACGTCCGCGCGATGCAGGAAATTCAGATCGTAGTACGGATCGACATGCGCGCCGGCCTGCAGGCCGATAATGCCGCGAAACCGTTCGGGATGCTCCAGCGCCAGATGCAGCACGATGCGGCCGCCGATCGAACAACCCATCACGATCGGGCGATCCAGTTGCAGCGCATCCATCACCTCCAGGATCATCGTCGTATAGTCGTGCGAGGTGAGCTTGTATTCCTCGTCATGCCATCCGGCCGGCGGCGACGACTTGCCGTGCCACGGCATGTCGAAGGCAATGACACGATGGTTCGCGGTGATATCCGGATCGTTCATCAACCCGCGATACTGGCGCCCATCAGCGCCGGCGGTGTGCAGGCACAACAGCGGCACGCCCTGCCCGGCTTCCTCGATATAAAGCCGATGCGGCTTGCCGAGCAGCGTCAGGTTCAGGTAGCGGCCGATGATCGGTTCGAACGCGGCGCTCATGATGCCACCTCTTGCGCGCGCAGCTTGGCCAGCACGTCCTTGAAGTAACGCAAGTAAGCCACGAAGATTTTCAGGTCGCCTTCGGCCTTGAGCGCGCGGCGCTTGATCAACGCCATCAGGTCGTGATGGCCGGGCGGCGGGTTGGCGCTCCAGAACGTTTGCCACTCGCTGTCCGATGCGCGCAACGCGAACGACCACGACGGCATTACGAACGGCCCACGCTCGACGGAAACGATCTTTCCGTCCTGCACACCGATCAGCCACTGCGTGTCGCCGACCTCGAGCAGGAAACGCGTTGCGAGGAAACGCCCGCGCCGCACCAGCGGCGCATCGGCATTGACCCGTTCGGGCAGTTGTTCGATCGTAGTCACGGTCATGTCACGCGAGCCTCACCAATGCATCGAGCGCGACCACGCCTTCGCCCTCACGCCGGACCAGCAGTGGATTGATCTCGGCGTCTGCGACGTCGTGCTCTTCGTCGAGCGCAAGCCGCGACAGCGCGACGATGGCATGGGCGACGGCTTCGAGATCGCCCTTCGGACGACCGCGAAAGCCCTGCAGCGTTTTCACGATCGCCAGATCGGCAATCATTTCGCGCGCGGTCTCCAGCGTCACCGGCGCAAGACGGATACTGCGATCGCGATAGATCTCGGTATAGATACCGCCGGCGGCGAGCAGCACCACCGGGCCGGCATCGGCGTCCTTGCGATAACCGAGCAACAACTCGCCGAGCCCCGACATCATCGGCTGGACGATCACTTGCGACGCATCGGCATCGGGAGTGGCCTTGCGCACCGACGCGGCAATCGACGCCATCGCCGCCTTGACGCCAACTTCATCGCGGACATTCAGCACCACGCCACCGACGTCACTCTTGTGTGCAATCGTATCGGACAACAGCTTCACCACCACCGGGTACGCAAACGGCAGATTGATCGTCGACGCATCGACCGGCAGCACCACCGACGATGCATGCGGCAGGCCGACGCGCGCGAACAGAGCATAGGCGTCGTGCTCGTTCAACTGCGCTGATTTGTTGCGCCTGACAGAACGCGAAACATCGATCGGTGCAACCGCAACACGACGCGCGAAGGCCGCAGCGATCGCATCGGCGCAGGCTTCCGGCGTTCTGAAATTCGGAACATTCGCCTGCGACAGCATCGCGAGTGCATCGGGGGCATCCGGCGCGAGGAATGAGACTAACGGCTTGTTAGTTGATGCGCTTTCGATGACCGGCTTCACCGCGAGTTCGGGACGGAAGCGCGCCGACGATCCGGTGACTGCGACGACCAGATCGAACTCCGGCGCCGACAGCATCACGTCAAGCGCAGCCTTCATGATATCAGGCCGCGTGCCGGCCATGGTGAGATCGACCAGCACGCCGCGCTCGACACTGACGCCGGCGCTCTGCAACTGCGCGAACGTGTCGTCGCTCGGGCGCGTCACATCGACGCCGCGCAACGCGAGACCGTCGACCACCATCGCTGCGCCGCCGCCGGTCGTGGTCACCACGCCGACGCGCGGCGCGCGGCCGCGCACCGTGCCCGCCGGAACACGACCGAGCAGCGGCAGGGTTTCCAGCAACGCTTCGAAATTTTCGACGCGCGCGATGCCGCAATCAGAAAGGAAGGCGCCTGCGATGTCGTCTTCGCCCGCGAGCGCGCCGGTATGCGACAGCGCCAGTTCCGCGCCCTGCTGCGAGCGGCCGAGCTTGTAGGCCACCACCGGCTTGCCGCGTTCCGCCGCCGCCACCGCAAAGCGGCGCAGATCGTCGGCATGACGCAGGCTTTCGAGAAACAGCATGTAGCCGGTCACCGCCGGATCATCGAGCGTCATCGCGCAGATTTCGCCGAGCGTCAGATCGATCTCGTTGCCGACCGACACCAGACCGGCAAAGCCGACTGAGCGCGCCTTGCCGCGCGACACCAGCGCGCCGAGCATGCTGCCGCTGTGCGAGGCGACGAACACGCCGCCGCTCGGCAGGTTCGGTTCGGCGAATGCGGCGTTGGCCGTCAGCAAGGCTTTCGCGTGAAAGTTCACGACGCCGATGCTTGAAGGTCCGAGAAGGCGGATGCCTGTCTCAGCGACGATCTTTTTCAGCGCATCGACGCGCTGCAAACCTTCGTGACCCGCCTCGGCAAAACCTGTCGCCAGAATGGTCGCGACCTTGACGCCGCGCGCCGCGCAATCACGCACCGCATCGAGCACGCCATCCGCGCCAGCGAGGATGAAGGCGTGGTCGGGCGCTTCCGGCAGCGCCGCCAGCGATGGCCAGGCGCGCTCGCCGAGCACGGCATCGCGCCGCGCGTTGATCGGATAGATCGTGCCGGCATAACCGGCCTGCCGCAAATATTGCAGCGGCCGCCCCGCCACCTTCGAGGGATCGGCCGACGCACCGACGATCGCAATGCTGCGCGGCGCGAGCAGCGCGCGCGACAGCATCGGCGACGGCGAGAGCGTTCTACTCTGCGGCACGGGCCACGGCCTTTCGCTGATCGAACCGCCGCTCGAAGATATGTTCGGCAACACGATTCTTGAGAATTTCGGTCGAGCCGCCGGCGATCATCCAGCCGCGTGTCCGGCGCATGCAATACTCCGCCAGCGATTCCTGGCTGTAGCCGGTGCCGCCCATCACCTGCACCGCATCATTGGCGACATCGAAGCCGGCCTGATTGCAGGCGAGTTTGGCCAGCGCGGTATCGAACGCGGTCGGCAGACCATCGGTGACGCTCGCTGCGCGATACAGCAGAAGCTGTGCGGATTCGAGCTTGAGCGCCATGTCCGCGAACTTCCACTGCAGGCCCTGGAATTCGCACAGCGGCCGCCCGAACTGCTCACGCACCAACGCATGCTCGCGCGCGAGATTGAAGGCATAACGGCCGAGCGCCAGCGCGCGCGACGAGTTGCCGAGCCGCTCGACGTTGAAGCCGGCGATCTGCTTCTTGAAGCCGCCGATGCCGAGCAGCACGTTCGTCGCCGGAATACGACAATTCTCGAAGTAAAGCTGGCACCACTCCTCGCCGCTCATGAACGGCGACGGCTTGCCGATGGTGAAGCCGGGCGTGCCGCGCTCGATCAGCACGGAGCCGATGCCGTTCACGCCGGGTGCGAAACGCACATAAACCAGAAACACCGACGCGTCAGGACTATGCGTGCCGAATACCTTGGTGCCGTTGATGACATAGTGATCGCCATCCTGTCGCGCCGAGGTTTTCAGTTCGGTCACTGCCGAGCCTGCGTCCGGCTCGCTCATGCCGAGGCTGATAACGCTGCGCCCCGCCAGCAGATCCGGCAGGAAGCGCTGCTTCTGGTCGTCGCTGGCATATTCCACGAACGTGCGGATCGGCCCGAAGTTGCCGGCCTGCACCACGTCGGCGCTGCGCGGACACACCGAGGCGATGGCCTGAATGGCGATCACCGCGTCCATCAGGGTTCCGCCCTGTCCGCCGTCTTTCTCGTCAAAGGTAATGCCGAGCAAGCCCTGTTTCGCCAGTTTCTCGGCGACATCGAACGGGAAGCGCGGATCGTGCGCGCGCGCCAATGCGCCCGCCGCCAGATGCGCTTCTGCGAACCGCCGCACGGATTCGGCAAACGCGCGCTGTTCCTCGTTCAAATCATCGATCATACCTGGCAGGCCCACGCTTCAATTGTCTTCGAGACTTGTCCCGCGAAGCAGGTTTGACGCGCAACTACAGAAAGATTATTCATCTATAAATTTTTGTAATGGAGCCCCTGATGCGCGAAGCGATGCCGCCCTTGAATCCGCTTCATGTTTTCGAAATCACCGCGCGCCTCGGCAGCTTCACCAAGGCGGCGCAAAAGCTGCGCGTGACCCAGCCGGCGGTGAGCCGGCAGGTGCAGACGCTGGAGAACTATCTCGGCGTGCGACTGTTCGAGCGCGACAAGCAGGGCATCCGTCTTACTTCCGTGGGGGAGCAGTTTCACCGGCAGATCTCGCCGGCATTCCAGATCATCGCCAGCGCTTCCGCGAACCTCACCGCAACACGGAAGATCGAACCGCTGAATGTGCGCACCTACACCACGTTCGCCTCGAAGTGGCTGATTCATCGGCTGCCGTCGTTCTACGTGACGTACCCCAACATCAAGCTCAACATCAGCAACGTCGTCGCGCCGGTCGATTTCGAGAAGGACAATGTCGACCTTGCCATTCAGTTCGGCAACGGCCAGTGGCGTGGCGCCGAAACGGAGCTGCTGTTCAAGGACCTGATCCAGCCCGTGTGCAGCCCGAAGCTGCTGGCAAAGGCGCGGCTGGTGGAACTCGACGATCTGAAGAAGGTGCCGATGCTGCACTCGCATTATCGCCGCACCGACTGGCACGACTGGCTCGCCGCCGTGCATCGCACCGACCTCTTGTCGGAAGACGGCATCAGTTTCTCCACCTCGATCCTGACCTACCAGGCAGCCGTGGAGGGCGTGGGCGTCGCCATGGGGCAACTCCATCTGCTGCAGAACGAACTGCGCGACGGAACGCTGGTGCCGCTGTTCAACGCCCCGTTCGAGCGGCGGCTGGCGCACTACGTGGTGTGGCCGAAGAACCGGCCGCTCAACCGCAAGGGGCGCAGTTTCCTGAGCTGGCTGCGCAAGAGCGCCGCCGAATTCGCCAAGACGGTGTGATCAAGACCCTCGATAAAAGCGGACTGATGTCGGCGACCTGCGCCACTCATTACAAAATTTTATCGATGAATAACTTTCTGTTAGTTGAAACCACTCGCGTCATTCCGTTGGGTGGGATGAAACGGACAAAGAGAATGGAAGGACCGCAATGCTGAGCAAGGTGGACGCTCCCGCGGAGCAACAGGCGCGAACATGGGTCGCGGCCTTCAACCAGTCGCTCATCGGCGGAGACAAGGTGGCGCTCGCGGCGCTGTTCGCAACCGATTGCCATTGGCGCAATCTATGCGGGCTGTCGTGGAACATCTTCACCCAGAGCGGCCGCGACACGATCTGCGATACCTTGCTGCGCGATGCGAGCGAAGCGAAAGCCCGCGACTTCGGCATTGCCGGCGACCTTTTGACGCCGCGCCGCGCCACCGTCGCCGGGCAGGACGTAATCGAAGCGATTTTCCGCTTCGTCTCCGCCAACGGCGCCGGGCTCGGCGTCGTCCGGCTGCTGCCGGGCGATCATCCGCAAGCCTGGACGATTTCCACGTTGCTCGACATGGACGGCATCTGCGCCGCGCGCCGCCGCGACAACGAGCCGGTATCGCATGCCCGCGATTTCGCCGAGGCAAGCTGGCTCGATCAACGCGCGCAGCACCTCGCTTATGAGGATCGCGAACCCGATGTGCTGATCGTCGGCGGCGGCCATGCCGGCATCTCGGCGGCGGTCGAATTGAAACGGCTCGGCTTCGATGCGCTGATCGTCGACAAGGAGGAGCGCGTCGGCGACAACTGGCGACTGCGCTACAACGGCCTCAAGCTGCACAACAAGACGCCGGTGAATCACCTGCGCTACATGCCGTTCCCGGTGACGTGGCCGGATTACATTCCGAAGGACAAGATCGCCAACTGGCTCGAAACCTATGTCGAGAGCATGGATCTCGACTTCTGGACCCGCACCACCTTCGAAGGCGCGACCTATGACGACGCCACCGCGACGTGGCAGGCGACGGTGCGCCGCGACGGCCACGCGCCGCGCACGCTGCACCCGAAGCACATCGTGCTCGCTACCAGCGTCAGCAGCGTGCCGAATATTCCGGCGATTCCGACCATCGAGAATTTCAAGGGCACGGTGCTGCATTCCAGCCAGTTCACCAAAGGCGCGGACTGGCGCGGCAAGTCCGCACTGGTGCTGGGCACCGGCACCAGCTCGCACGACATCGCGCAGGAATTGCAGGCCAACGGCGTCAACATCACCATGGTCCAGCGCAGCCCGACCATGGTGATCAACGTCGATCCCAGCGCGCAGCTTTACGACAAAACCTATCTCGACGACGGTCCGCCGATCGAGGTGCGCGACACGCTCAACTCATCGGTGCCGCTGGCGGTGATGAAAATCGCGCACAAGATCATCACCGACGAAGTGCGCAAGCTCGACGCGCCGTTGCTGCAGCGGCTGGAGAAAGCCGGCTTCCGCCTCGAATTCGGCGAGGGCGGCACCGGCTGGCCGTTGAAATTCCGCCAGCGCGGCGGCGGCTATTACTTCAACGTCGGCTGCTCGGAATTGATCGCGGATGGCAAGATCGGCCTTGTTCAGGCTGCCGACATCAAGCAATTCATCGCCGGCGGCGTCGAGATGACCGACGGCACGGTGCGCAACGCCGACCTCGTCGTGCTTGCCACCGGCTACAAAGGCCAGGGCCACATGGTCGGCGCGCTGTTCGGCGACGATGTCGCTGAACGTGTCGGCCGAATCTGGGGTTTTGAAGAGACGACGCAGGAGTTGCGCAACATGTGGGTGCGCACGAAACAGCCGGGTCTGTGGTTCACCGGCGGCGCGTTCTCACAGTGCCGCATCTACAGCCGCTACATGGCGTTGCAGATCGAAGCCATCGAAGCCGGACGATTGATCAAGGCTGCGAGTTAAGCCGACCCGTTTAAAGCTCCTGCCTAGGGGAACAAACCTGCCTCGCTTCCGGCATCGCCGGCGGCGGGGCATTTTTTTGACCGGAATAAATGCGCAAGATGAGGTGGAGTTGCCACCCGAGCGCGACAAGAACAACCGCGAGTCCGTTATGCCCGGGCTTCCACGTCCTTGAAACCAGCACAACACCAAAGACGTGGATGGCCGGGACAAGCCCGGCCATGACGACGATGATGATTCAATTTCGATTCGTTGCGCATTGAAGAGCGGGATGTCTTCGCCCTCTTCAATGACGTAACCCTACGGAATGATCTTCTGCGTGCGGAAATCGCCGATGATGTCCTTCATCATCTGCTCGCTGTCGATCATTTCGGTGAAGCCATATTGATAGGCCTTCACCATGCTGATCATGTTGTCCCACTTGCGGCGGAACACGGTGTCGGCATAGGCCCACGGCACCAAGCGGAACAGATCGGTCTGGCGCAGGCCGTTGCCGGCGACGATCTCGTTCCAAAGCTCTTTCTTGTCCGCCATGAATTCGGTCAGACGCATGGTCTTTACCGGCCCCGGTTCGAGATCGAACATCGCGGCAAGGCGCGGCCACATGTGTTTCCAGCGGAAGGAATCGCCGTTGCCGATGTTGAACGCCTGATTGGCCGCGCGCGGATCGGTGGACGCCCACAGCATCGCGCGGTTGAGAATGCGCACGTCGGACGCGAAGGTGATCGCGTTATAGGTGTCCTCGTCGCCGGGGAAATAGAACGGCTGCTTCAGCGCCTTCATGATGGTGCCGTAGACCGCGAGCACCGTCATCAGGTTGATGCGCGCGCCGTTGCCATAACCGCACACCGCGCCGGGGCGCGTGGTCGACCACGTCCACGATTTGCCTTGCTGCAGTTTCAGCACATGGTCGTGCTGCGCCTCGTAGAAATAGGCCGGCACGCACGGCGGATCGTCCTCGCGCGCCGGCGTCTTGTAGGCGCCGAGGTGATAGCCGTACCACTTCACGCCTTCGAGCACGTGCACATGCTGCAGGTCCGATGCATGCGGTACGGCGCCATCGAGGAAATTCGAGGCCATACGGCTGTTGAGGTCGTTCTCCTCGTCGAAAGTGCGGCCGTTGAGCAGTGCAGTATAGAAGATATGCGTGACGCCCTTGACCTCGGCGAGTGCCTTCAGCGTTGCCTCGCGATCGAGCAAGTCGACCGGAATGTGACGCACCCAGTCGCCGAGTTCGGGATCGCCGCGCGACACACCGATCACGTCCCATTCACCGGTGCCGTGCAGCATGCGCGCCATGTTGCCGCCGCACATGCCGCCGACGCCGGCAATCAAAGCTACCTTCTTCATCCGCATCCCCTCCCGATGGATCGCTCTCTGGCCCGAAGCGAACGCGCCGGCCCCCGCGACGTCGCCGCGAGGCCCGATCGTCTCCGGCCGCCGTCGTCAACTAGACGGTTGAGGGGGAGTTCTTTCAACTGCAATGAAGTTATGCAGCCATAACAATTCCTGCAGGAACACCGGAGGATGGCCCTCGTCGTGCGATGACCGTCGCACGCTGCGACCCGGCTCTATGCCTTGGGAAATCGGCCCTTCGCGGTGGCATTCGCGCGGCATTTTAACCGTCTCTTTACCATACCGCGCGATGGTTCCCGGGGCACAATGCAAGGTTTTTGGCTCCAAGGTCCGGTTCCCATGGCACAGGTCGGCAGCAACGTCCGTCGCGCATCCCTCGACAGCTATGACCACGCGAGACCGCGCGCGGGGGACGCCAACGTCCTGACATTTCCCCCGCCGTCCGCGCGCGACGGCAGCGCGACCGCCATCGACCTGATCTATCAGGCCGCCGAAATGTTTACGGGCATCGAACATCGCGCACGCGACATCGAGGCCAACGCCCGCGCGATGTGCCAGAACGCCGTCGACAAGCTGGTCGATTCCGAACGTCGCATTCAGGCCGCCGAGCGGGCGCGACACGACATCATCGCCGATGTCGACCGCCGCTTGCAGGAGGTCGCGCTGGCCTTGAGCGACGCGCAGGCACGGATCGACGCCGCCAATGCCCGCGCTGCTGCGGCGGAGAAGCGCGCCACCGCCGCCGAAGCCGAAGCCCAGACCGCGCGGCGCCTGCTCACCCAGGTTGAGGACGCGATCCGCAGCCGGCTGTTGGGCGAAGACGCTGGCGTTCATCCGTTGCGCCGCATGAGGGCCTAAAGTACAATATCGTCACTGCGAGCGAAGCAGTGCCCCACGAAAACTGTCGTCCCCGCGCAGGCGGGATCCAGACTCCGCAGCGGTTCGACTCTATTACCAGGGCCAAGTTTGTTTACGACAATCAGCGCCAGGGGTAATCGGTCCCCGCCTGCGCGGGGACGACGCGTCGACTAACGCCGCACGCGCACCTTGGAGAACTTTACGCTTTTGCCGTCCGCCGTGCGGGTGGCGGTGAAGCCGGCGTCCATGATGGCCTCACGCTGCGGCATGCGTTCCTCCGGCGCACGGCTGACGTCCCACCACGCCGCGCGATGCGCCGCGCGCGGCAGCGCGTCGTCGATGATCTCCTCGATCTCGTCGAAACTCAGCACGAAGTCGGCGCGCGTCTGCGCCGCCAGATAATCGCGCAACGGGGTGTAGTCGTTAGCCATGATCACGTCATAGCTGGGGAACGCTCGCGATTCTATCCAAAATGTCGGGTAACGACGTCATCCTGAGGTGCGACACGCGGAACACTCGAGTCTCGTAGAACAACGATGGAAGTGGAGCGAGGATTCGCCCTTTAACCCGTCATGGCCGGATTTATTCCGGCCATCCACGTCTTTCTTGCTGCAATACTGTTAAGACGTGGATGGCCGGGACAAGCCCGGCCATGACGACGATAGATCCTATGCCTTATACGAAGTTTGACGCTGGCTGTGAGCCACGCCTACTTCATCAACTCCGCCGCCAGCGCAGCATAAGCGGGCAGCGTCACCGGATCGTTGGCGGCGTTGGCGGCGCGGGGATGCGAGGCGTAGCGCACGATCACCATCTCCGCTTTCGGATCGATGTAGATCGACTGGCCGTAGATGCCGCGCGCGGCGAAGGCGCCGTTAGCGTTCTCGCTATGCCACCACATGTCGTGATAGGACCAGCCCGGGAGCGTCTTGTAGCCGGCCGGCGCGAACTTCGCCTTGTCGCCGCCCTTGGCGACTTCGAGAGCTGCTGCTTCCGGGATCACCTGCTGGCCGTTGAACTTGCCCTTGTTGCGGATCATCTCGCCGAAGCGCGCCAGATCGCGCAGCGTGGTGTTGAGGCCGCCGCCCCCCGACGACGTGCCGATCGAATCCACCATGAAGTAGGCGTCGTTCTCCGCGCCGAGCTTCTGCCAGATTTCCTTCGACAGCAGATCGGCCATCGACTGACCCGACGCGCGCGCGACGATCCACGCCAGCACCTCGGCATTCGGCGTCTTGTAGGCGAAGACCTTGCCGTGCTCGCCTTCCTTTTGCAGCTTGGCGAGAAATTCGTAGAACGTGCGCGGGCCGCTGTAGTTGGGCGGCAGCGGGATCATGCCGCCGGCGCGTGCATAGTCGAAAATCTCGGCCTTCGGGTCGGAGTAATTTTCCGAGTATTTGACGGCGATGGTCATGTCCATCACCTCGCGCACGGTGGCGTCGCCGTAAGCGGAGTCCTTCAGCTCCGGCACGTACTTCACGACCTGTGCGTTTGGATCGAGCTTGCCTTGCGCGGCGAGCACGGCGGCGAGCGTGCCGACGAACGACTTCGTTACAGAGAAGGCGATGTGCGGCGTGTGCGCGTTGCCTGCGCCGAAATACTTCTCATAGATCACCTTGCCCTTATGCAGCACCAGCAAGCCGTCGGTATAGGTCAGCGCCGGCATGTCGCCGAAGGTGATCGCCTTGCCGTCCATGGTGGTGACGGGAATCTTGTCGATGTCACGCTCGGCGCGCGGCAGCGGCACGATCGCGCCCTCGCCGCGCCAGACATTGGCGGTCGGCGCCAGTTCGCGGATGTGGCTGAAAGCCCAGCGCGTGCCGGGGAATTTGCTGCTACTGCCGTCATAGAAGCGCACCGTCTTGTCCGGCGGCGGCGGAAAACCCTGCATCACCTTGTTCGCGACCGGATCGGTCTGCGCCGCGGTCGGCAGCTTCGGCGGATCGTCGGCACGCGCCTGCGGCGACAGCGTTACGAGCACAAGCAAGCTGGCGCCGGCCAAGGCGATGAAGCGGGTCATGGGATTTCCTCACGTGAGTTGATCGTGTTGGCTTTAATGCGACTGCATGGTTGCGGAAGACAGTGCGCCTGTCCAGCGTAACCATATGACGGGTCGTCCCCGCGCACGCGGGGACCCAGACTCCGCAACGGCAATGATATGGAATGTGCGCGTTATCGCGCCTGCCGCGACGATCAACGCCAGGGGTATGGGTCCCCGCCTGCGCAGGGACAACTCAAACCTTAACTCTGCTCACAAATGTTTCTTCATCTCCGCGAGCAGACCGTCGCGCAGGTCGGGCCTTGCCATGCCGTAAGCGATGTTGGCGCGGAGGAAGCCGGCGCGGGAGCCGCAGTCGTGACGTTCGCCCTCGAATTCGAGGCCGTAGAATTTTTGCGATTCCGACAGCTTCTTCATGCCGTCGGTGAGCTGGATCTCGCCGCCCGCACCCTTTTCCTGCGTCTCGAGAATCTTGAAAATCTCCGGCTGCAAAATGTAGCGGCCGGTGATCGAGAGGTTGGACGGCGCGGTGCCCTTCGGCGGCTTCTCCACCATGCCATCGACGGCGAACACCTTGCCGTAACGCTCGCCGACGCCGACCACGCCGTATTGGTGCGTCATGTCTTCCGGCACGGCTTCCACCGCGAGCAGGTTGGCCTTGTCGCCGAGCGCTTCGGCGGCGGCGATCATCTGCTTCAGCACGCCCGGCGTGTTGAGCACCAGTTCGTCCGGCAACACGACGGCGAACGGCTCGTCGCCGACGATGTCGCGCGCGCACCACACCGCGTGACCGAGACCAAGCGGCGCCTGCTGGCGGGTGAAGCTCATGGCGCCGGCCTCGGGCTGGAATTGCGCCAGCAACTCCTGCTCGGCTTTCTTGCCGCGCGCGGCCAGCGTGGTGTCGAGTTCGAACATCTTGTCGAAGTGATCCTCGATGACGCCCTTGTTGCGCCCGGTGACGAAAATGAAGTGCTCGATGCCGGCTTCCCTGGCCTCATCCACCACGTACTGGATCAACGGCCGGTCGACGATGGTCAGCATCTCCTTCGGCATCGCCTTGGTGGCGGGAAGGACGCGGGTGCCAAGACCGGCAACAGGAAACACAGCTTTGCGGATTTTCATGAGCGCTCTTCGTTCAACGTCGAAAGGATGCCGGAACCGGCCGATGGGTGAATTGGTACCGTGTTTGCAGCCAACAACAAAGGCGGATGTGTGGTGGGTGCTTAAACCCTCTCCCCTTGCGGGAGAGGGTGCCTGAGCGAAGCGAAGGCGGGTGAGGGGTAAGCCGATGCGCACAAACCCCTCATCCGACGCGGACTTTGTCCGCGCCACCTTCTCCCGCAAGGGGAGAAGGAAGAAAGGGAGAAGAAACAACCACCCTGCGGCGCTTCGCCATGGTGCGACCGCGGAAAACCTGCGATCTGTTAAGATGATCGAAACCCTATCGGGGCCTCCTGAATGTCGACAGATTTTCGACATAGGGACGACGGAATGCAGATGATGGGACCAGCGATGCGCGGACGACGGCTGATCGGCGGGGTGGCGGGCGCAATGCTCGCAGCACTGGCCCTGCCTGACGCCGCGGTGGCGCAGGGCGTCACCGCCAGCAACAACGGCCCGCTCTCCTTCTTCGACAACATCTTCACCGGCTCCATCACCAACGGCGCGCCACAGCCGGCGCAGCGCTCGCAAGCGCCGGCTTCGAGTTCGGCAGCGCAGCCGTGGAGCGGCGAAGACGGCGCGTCCGGCAATCCGCTGATGACCGCGAGCGCGATCCGGCAGGCGGCGGCGAATTTTCCGAACTGCGTCGCCGGGTTCTGGCCGGAGGCTTCGCGGCGCGGCGTCTCACGCGCAAGTTTCGAGCGTTACACGAGCGGCCTCACGCCTGACCTGCGGCTGATGGACCTGATGGATTCGCAGCCGGAATTCACCAAGGCGATCTGGGACTATCTCGACATTCTCGTCAGCGACACCCGCATCGCGCGCGGCCGCGAGATTCTGGCGCAATACAAGCCGCAGTTTGACGCGATGGAGCGCGCCTATGGCGTCGATCGCTACATCGTCGCCTCGATCTGGGGCATCGAATCGAATTACGGCACGCAAGGCGGCGACCGCAGCGTAGTGAACTCCACCGCAACGCTCGCCTGCGTCGGCCGCCGTCAGGCTTACTTCAAGGATGAATTCCTTGCGGCGCTGGAAATCCTGCATCGCGGCGACGTGCGGCCCGAACATCTCAAGGGTTCGTGGGCCGGCGCGTTCGGCGGCACGCAATTCATGCCGACCTCGTTCAAGCGTTTCGCTGTTGACTTCGACGGCGACGGCCGCCGCGACGTCGTCGACAATCCAACCGACCTGATCGCCTCCACCGCCAACAACCTCAAGAAGGACGGTTGGCAGAGCGGACAGACCTGGGGTTACGAGGTCGCCGTGCCGCGCGGCTTCAACTACATGCTGGCGGATCGCGGAAAGAGCATGACGCTGGCGCAATGGGAGCATCTCGGCGTGAAGCGGCCGGACGGCAAAGCTTTCCCGCGCCCGAGCGACAAGGCCTATCTGCTCGCGCCCGCCGGCGCGGAAGGCCCCGGCTTCCTGATGCTGCAAAACTTCCGCGTCATCATGAAATACAATCCGGCGGAAGCCTACGCGCTCGCCATCGGCCACTTCGCCGATCGTTTGCGCGGCGGGCAGCCGTTCGTCCAGCCGTGGCCGCGGCAGGAGCGCGTGCTGTCGCGCGCCGAGCGGCTGGAATTGCAGCAGCTTCTGGCGCAGCGCGGCTTCTATCGCGGCACGCCGGACGGCCAGATCGGAAGCCTGACCCGCGAGGCACTGCGCGGCTTCCAGGCCTCCATCGGCACTGCCGCCGACGGCTTCGCGTCGTCGGACGTACTGGATCGGCTGCGGGGACGGTAAGGCACATCAGTTTCCCCACCCTCCGGGTCGTCCCCGCGCAGGCGGGGACCCAGACGCCGCAGCGGCCGTGATGCGAAAAGTGTCCGTTGTCCGCACCAGCGACAATCACCAACGCCAGGGGTAATGGGGCCCCGCCTGCGCGGGGACGACTCAGTGGGTGGGGCGAATCCGCCCACAAAACGAATACGCAGTCAGGTCGCGGGTGACGCTATTACTTGACTCCATCCACGCCGAAGCGCATGAGCGAGATATGACGCGCGCGATTTCCATGGCCAACAAACGTGCCGCCCTTACCGGGGCGGGCCGTCTGCGCGCGTAAACTTCTCCAGCTTTTCGCACAGACCACCCCCACCCCGCCGGTTCGGACGGGGCAATTGACATGCATCTCCCGTTCGCGGCTCGAACAGGAGACCTGCAATGACCGCCATTCCTCAAAGACCGCCCGGCCCGAATCTCTCAGGCTTGTGGTTGCCGCTGATCACCCCGTTTCGCGACGGCCATCTCGACGTCGTCTCGCTGCGCCGGCTGGTGCGCCACTACGCGACCACCGCTATCGACGGCCTGATTCTCGGCGCCACCACCGGCGAGGGCCTCGTGCTCGACGAGATCGAGGCCGAGCGGCTGGCCTCGATCTGCGCCGCCGAACTTCACGCCGCGCGACGACACATGCCGATCTATCTGGGGCTTGCCGGCAGCGACACGCGCAAGGTCGCGGCGATGATCGCGCGCACCGAGGCATGGCCGATCGACGGCTATCTGATTTCCGCGCCGTTCTACACGCGGCCATCGCAGCAGGGATTGTATCTGCACTTCGCGACGCTGGCGGACGCCACCGCCCGGCCGATCATGCTCTACAACATCCCGTACCGGACGGCGGTGAACATCGGCAACGATGTCATGCTGCGGCTTGCCGAACGGCCCAACATCGTCGGCCTCAAGGACTGCTCGGCCGATACGCTGCAATCGGTCGATCTGCTGTGCCGCCGGCCCTCCGGCTTCGCGGTGCTGACCGGTGAGGACGCGCTGTTCTACAGCGCGCTGGCGCAAGGCGCGGACGGCGGCATCCTCGCCTCCGCCCATGTGGAGACTGCCGCCTTCGCGCAGGTCGCGGGGCATGTCCGCGCCGGCAACCAGCCCGCCGCGCTCGCCGCCTGGAGCACGATCGCCGACCTGCCGCGTCTGCTGTTCGCCGAACCCAGCCCCGCCCCGATCAAGCACTGGCTGTGGCGGCAGGGCCTGATTGACAGCCCGGAGGTGCGGCTGCCGATGGTGCCGATCAGCGACGATTTGGCAGGGCGGATCGAGCACAGAATGACGACCGAAATAGCCCTTGCCGGAGCCTGAACGGCCGCCCATTCACCCTTCCCCGGAAAGATATCCGCGGCGGTCTTGACGATCGGCCGCCCCGCCCCCTTATGGTCCGCCGGAGCCGGCACGCCTGCCCGGTTCCGGCCCGATTTGACCGCTATAGCGGCTCTGTCATTCTGGCGAACGAGCGCATGTCGAAGCTGAAATCCCTGCGACGCCTGTTACGCGAACGAGGTACGCTTGCCGTCCTCGCGGTCGCGGGGCTGATGCTGTTCGCCATCGCGGCGCCGGCCTCGGCGCAGTTGTTTCCGTTCTTCGGCGGCGGCCCACAGCAACCGCAACGGCATCAGCGCGGCGGCAGTGGCGGTGGTTTCTTCAGCAATCCGTTCTTTGCGCCGTTCGAGCAGCGTCCGCCGCCGCAACGCGAGCGTCCGGTGGAACGGCAGGATTTCTCCCGCGCGCCGTCGCCGGAAAAGCGCGAGGTACAGCCCGATCGTTATGTGCTGGTACTCGGCGACGCCATGGCCGACTGGCTCGGCTACGGCCTCGAGGACGCACTGAGCGAGACGCCGGATCTCGGCGTGGTCCGCAAGCACAAGACGGTGTCCGGCCTGATCCGCTACCAGCCCAAGGGCGAGCCGTCCGACTGGGCGGCAGCGGCGAAGGACATTCTCGCGACCGAAAAACCCGAAGTGATCGTGATGATGCTCGGCCTGCACGACCGCATGCCGATCCGCGAAACCGCCGCCGACAAGAAGGCCGACGCCAAACCGGACGGCAAGCCCGAGAGCAAGCCAGCCGACGCCAAGCCGAACGATGCGGATGACGAGGATCCGGATTTGCAGATCGCGGCGCCCGAGAAAGGCGCGCGCGGCACCCACGGCGTTCACCAATTCCGCGACGAGCGCTGGGGCGAACTCTACAGCAAGAAGATCGACGAGACGATCGCGGTCCTGAAAAGCAAGGGCGTGCCGGTGCTGTGGGTCAGCCTGCCTTCGATCCGCGGCACCAAATCGACCTCGGACGCGCTCTATCTCAACACGCTCTATCACGAGGCCGCCGACCGCGCCGGCATCACCTATGTCGACCTGTGGGACGGCTTCGTCGACGAGTCCGGCCGTTACCTCGCACAGGGCCCCGACTTCGAAGGCCAGATCCGCCGCCTGCGTTCGAGCGACGGCGTCTACTTTACCAAGGCCGGCGCGCGCAAGCTGGCGCATTACGTCGAGCGCGAAATCAGCCGCATACTCGCGGGCCGCCCGACCACCATCGAAATCCCCACCGAGCCCGGCACGCCGGAAGCCGAAGCCAAGCCGGGCTTGCCCGCGCCGCGCCCGATCGCCGGCCCGGTGATTCCGCTGGTGGCATCCTCCGTCGGCACCGACGAGTTGCTGGGCGCCGCCAACGTGCGCCCGGTGTCGGTCGACCCGCTGGTGGCAAAGACACTGGTGAAGGGCGACGCGCTGACGCCGCCGCCCGGCCGCGCCGATGACGCGGCATGGCCACGTCGCGAAGTCGCGCGCGAGCGCGCCGGCGAGCCGGTGGTTGCCGCCGTCACGCCGGCGAACGGCGCGCCCGCCACGACCGCGCGTCCTGGCGAGAAGCCGAAACGGCAGCACATCATCGTCCGGACCAACGATCCGCGCTTCGGCGACGCCTCGCCACAGCAGCGGCGCTCCGCGCCGCCGCGCCCGCTGCCGCCGCCTCCGGGCCCGGCCGATTGGCTGTCGCGGTTGTTCAGGTAGGGCGCGCGCATCCACACACACTGAGTCGTCCCCGCGCAGGCGGGGACCCAGACTCCGCAGCGACCGGGATGCGAAAAGTGTCCGTTGCCCGCACCCGCGACAATCACCAACGCCAGGGGTTATGGGTCCCCGCCTGCGCGGGGACGACGATGATCGTGTGACGAGTCTACAGCAACGTCCCGCTGAGGATCAGCAGCGCCACGCTGAAATAGATCATCAGCCCGGTGACATCGACCAATGTTGCAACGAACGGCGCCGACGCGCTAGCGGGATCGAAGCCCGC
>JAFKKL010000387.1 GCA_017305595.1 Hyphomicrobiales bacterium
GAGCACCTTCGACGTTGGCGAATCCGCTCTGCTGCGTCGTCGAGAAGCAGAAAACGCGCGCCAGCACGATCAGCGCCACTGCCAGGCAGAACAGGGCCAGTCCAATGCGTCCGCGTCGACGCGTGCCGGAGCCGTTTTCGGCGCGCGCGTTGTCGTTCCGCAGATACGGAACAACGCCGCCATAAGCGTCAAACTGCTGCGCCAACATTCCGGCTCCGCCCATCATTCATCGCCCCAACATGGTGTTGCGCGCGGGCCGTCCTGACAATGGTTGGGAATTTCGAATTTCACCACGATCGGAGATGCTTTGCAGCGCCCTCCGCGCCCCGCCGGCCAAACCGTTCTTTCGCCCGTCATAACGGTACGAAATGACCGCAGGCGGCGGTTGAACTCCGCTACGTCTCTCTATAGACAAACCTTCGCTGGACAGGGATTCTGCGGCGGCAACGGCCGCCACCCGGCCAGCCTGTTGGGGCGTAGCCAAGCGGTAAGGCAGGGGATTTTGATTCCCCCATGCGGAGGTTCGATCCCTCCCGCCCCAGCCAGAAGCCTCCCATTTCGTACCACACTCCGCACCACAGATTCGAGATTTCCGCTGAAGGATTCGGCTTTTATTTCAAATCCTTACGATGAATCGTGCTTGCCCCGCAAAGGGTGTTTGGAGTTGATGCGCAGCAAGGATATCGGAACGTGGCAGCGTAGTTGCCGCGTCGGCCCAAAACGTCGTCATCAAGGAAGACGAGCCAAGGACTCCGAGGGCTGCTACAGAATCTGACGAAGAAACGCCGGCAATCTCGTTAGGAAAAACTTGGGTCGGAACTTGCGATAGGACTTTGTCTACAGCACGCACGCTGGCGCTGGCGAGCAACCTGCTAGCCTCTGCGCCGGATGCATCAGCTGCCCACAACGCCTATGCCGCTTAATTGCAACGCGCCATTTACCAAGCTGCCACTTGTTGCCGCGCCGTAGCGGCGCTGGTGGCGACAACACCGTGATCGGCGGCGTGCGCTTTGCCGGAGCAACGCTGTCGACCGACTACGCCGTCTTCCGCGAAACGAACATTCCCGGCGTGATGAACGCCTGCGCCCCTTGTTTCCACGTAGTTATTGTCCGACAATTTCTTTGCCGACCCCCGCTTGTTTGATATCTTCCTGCAGCACGCTGGATTCCAAGAATGCTTGAGAGGCCTCAGGCATTTATCCGCTTTCCGGCAAAACACTCGTCGGCAAACAAGCGAAGGCGGCCGCTCCTGGTGAAACAGCAACGCACCTGGCAGAGGGTTGGACGACGAGACGTGCATAAATAATAAATAGGTGAGCTTGGCCGCTCTTTCTCGACGCTTAACTTTTTAGGAGACCTCACGTTGAACGATCTCGACTTTACCGGAAAATCCGTCCTCGTCGTCGGAGGGTCCAGCGGCATCGGAAACGCCATCGCGCAATCGTTCCGTGCACGCGGCGCGGATGTTCACGTCTGGGGTACGCGGGCCAACTCATCCGATTACAGTGCGGATGACGGCTCTGATCTCACCGGGCTGCATTACTCGCAAATGGACGCGAGCAATCTCGAGGCCATCGAGGCGTTCGAGCCGACGTTTGCGCAACTCGACGTGCTCGTATTGTCGCAGGGCATCGTGCTGTACGGCCGACGCGAATTCGAAATGAAGGGCTTCCAGCACATCATCGACGTCAACTTGAACAGCCTGATGGCATGCAGCCTGAAATTCCACGACATGCTGAAGGCGCGCCGCGGCTCACTGATCATCCTGAGTTCGATGGCCGGCTTCCGTTCGACCAAGGGAAATCCCGCCTACAACGCCTCCAAGGCCGGCGCGATCGGCCTGACGCGAACGCTCGGCGAAGCCTGGGCCGAAGACGACATCAGGGTCAACGGCATCGCGCCGGGCCTGATCGCCACCAAACTGACCAAGGTGACGACCGATCATCCGAAACGGCGGGAAGCCACCGAGCAGCGGATACCCGTGAAACGGCTCGGCCAGCCCGATGACATCGCGGGGACCGCGCTTTTCCTCGCCTCGCCGCTGGCAGCCTACATCATCGGGCAAACCATCGTCGTGGACGGCGGCTTGACGCTGGCCTGAGTCGCGCGCGCCGGCGCGACACGCAAGGCTACAAGGCTACCCATTCGGACTCTGCGCCGGTTGCGATCGACAGCATTTTCATCGACAATCAAACCAAACAGAAAATACCTGGTCCTGACTGAAACGAACTCGGAAGGATCACATGGGAGTTCGTGCATGACGATGTCTCCAGACAGCCACCGAAACCCGGCGGGCCCCACGGTTTCCTCTGGTTCGCTCGCCATGCTGCGCCAACCTCTGGTGCACTACGGCGCAAAGGCCGCAGATGTCGTCGTGCAACTGGCAAAAGGCCGTGGCGCAACCCGTGTCCTGCCGATCGTCACCTCCTCGCTTCTAGCCAACCCGATCGTCAAAGCCACGCTCGATGCACTCGGTGCTTCGGCACTCCCCGTCTTTCACGAACTGAAGCCACACACTCCATTCGACACGGTGCTCGCGCTGATCGAAACGATCGGGCAGACCCATCCGGATCTCGTGCTGGTTTTCGGCGGCGGCAGTGCAATCGATGCCGCGAAGATCGGTTGCCTTGCCGCATCCGCCGGCGTTCGCGACCACGATGCATTGCTTGGCTTACGCTCGGTGCCGGATAGCCAGGGCGTCTCGCAGCCATCACCCGGCAAACGCAGCCTGCCGATCATCGCGATACCGACCACGCTGTCCGCTGCCGAATTCGGCATCATCGGCGGCGCGACCGACATCAAAACCGGCGTCAAGCATTTGTTCAAATCCGATA
>JAFKKL010000388.1 GCA_017305595.1 Hyphomicrobiales bacterium
GCCGCTGCGCGCGTCGCTGCCCAGCATAGCCAGGATTATGCGGCGTGGTATTCGCAGGTGCCCGGTCTCAAGGTGGTCGCGCCCTACAGCGCCGCCGATTACAAGGGCCTGCTCAAGGCCGCGATCCGCGATCCCAATCCGGTGATCTTCCTCGAAAACGAAATCCTCTACGGCCATACCGGCGAAGTGCCGAAGCTGGAAGATTTCATCGTGCCGATCGGCAAGGCGAAGATCGCGCGCGCCGGCCAGCATGTCACGTTGATCTCGTGGTCGAATGGCATGAGCTATGCGCTGAAGGCCGCCGATGAACTGGCGAAAGAGGGCATCGAGGCCGAGGTCATCGATTTGCGAACCATCCGGCCGATGGATACCGAAACCTTCGTCGCGTCGGTGCAGAAGACCGGACGCGCGGTGGTCGTTGAAGAGGGCTGGCAACAGTCCGGGGTCGGCGCGGAAGTCGCCGCGCGGCTGATGGAGCATGCGTTCGATTATCTCGACGCGCCGGTCGCGCGCGTTTCGGGCAAGGACGTGCCGATGCCTTATGCCGCCAATCTCGAAAAGCTGGCGCTGCCATCGGTGGCGGAAGTCGTCGAGGCGGCGAAGGCCGTCTGTTATCGGTAGAAGCTGGAAGAACTTCCAATGCTGTATGGCGGAAATTCTCTTGTGTGGTGGGAAACGCCGCTTTCATCGGGAGCTTATAAGAATTTTTCTATAACCGAAGGGTCGTGGAAGAATGACACCTTTTCGGTGCTGATCGATTGTGTTCGTGAGCAGGACGATCACTGGGAGCAATGGGAGTGTTCCATCAATAAAACTGTATGGGTGCGTGTGATCGCAGATGAGTTCTATGAGGCGGGAATAGAATTGCCAAAGCTGCCGAATGGGCCGTTCCGGGCGCCGTTCTTTCGCATTACCCGATCAAGTCACACTCCGGTCTATGAAGAGCTTCTGAAAACAACCGGAGTGATGAAGTCAAAGGCTGCAGATCAAATAAGGGAATATCTGGTTTCCAGTATGGGAAATCAGGTTCATTTTCTTGCGATGGAAGAGCCGGTATTCAGGCGACTAGCGAATTGAAGGACGATTATGCCGATCAACATCCTGATGCCCGCGCTGTCTCCGACGATGGAGAAGGGCAACCTCGCCAAGTGGCTCAAGAAGGAAGGCGACAAGGTCCAGTCCGGCGACGTCATTGCCGAGATCGAGACCGACAAGGCGACGATGGAAGTCGAAGCCGTCGACGAGGGCACCATCGCGAAGATCCTGGTGCCGGAAGGCACTGCCGATGTGCCGGTCAACGACGTGATCGCGATCCTTGCCGGCGATGGCGAGGATGCGAAGGCCGCAGCCAGCGGCGGAGGTGCAGCGAAGGCCGAAGCGAAAGCGCCCGCGGCTCCGGCTGCCAAGGCCGACACGCAACCGACTGCTCTCACAGCGCCGCCGTCTGCTGCGCCCGCTCCGCAACCGGCGAGTGCCGCAGCGCCGGCCGCGCAGCCGTCAGGCAATCGCATCTTTTCCTCGCCGCTGGCCCGCAGGCTTGCGAAGGATGCCGGTATCGAACTGTCGCGCATCAGTGGCAGCGGGCCGCACGGCCGCGTCATCGCGCGCGATGTCGAGGCCGCGAAATCCGGCCAGGGCTTGAAAGCGGCCGCGCCCGCGCCGGGTGCTGCACCGGCCGCCGCAGCACCGAGCATCGCGCCGTCGATGTCGGATCAGCAGGTGCGGGCGCTGTTCGAGGAAGGTTCGTACGAAGTCGTGCCGCATGACGGCATGCGCCGGACCATCGCGCAGCGTCTGACGCAATCGGTGCAGACCATCCCGCATTTCTATCTGACGATGGACTGCAATCTCGACAAGCTGCTGGCGTTGCGCGAGCAGGCCAATGCGGCCGCGCCGAAGGACAAGGAGGGCAAGCCTGCCTACAAGCTGTCGGTCAACGATTTCGTCGTGAAGGCGATGGCGGTGGCGCTTCAGCGCGTGCCCGAAGCCAATGTGAGTTGGACCGATGGCGGGATGCTGAAGCACAAGCATTCCGATATCGGCGTCGCGGTGGCGATGCCGGGTGGCCTGATCACGCCGATCGTGCGCAGCGCCGAGACGCTGACACTGTCGGTGATCTCCAACCGGATGAAGGATTTTGCGGCGCGCGCGCGCAACCGCAAGCTCAAGCCGGAGGAGTATCAGGGCGGCACCTCGGCGGTGTCGAACCTCGGTATGTTCGGCATCAAGGATTTCACCGCTGTGATCAATCCGCCGCACGCGACCATTCTCGCGGTCGGCACCGGCGAGCAACGCGCCATCGTCCGTGACGGCAAAGTCGAGATCGCGAACATGATGAGCGTGACGCTGTCGTGCGATCACCGCGCGGTGGACGGTGCGCTCGGCGCGGAACTGCTCGGCGCCTTCAAGCAACTGATCGAAAACCCCATGACGATGATGGTGTAACGTGGCCGACACATCCTTCGACGTCATCATCATCGGCTCCGGCCCCGGCGGTTATGTTACCGCGATCCGCGCCGCGCAGCTTGGTTTCAAGACGGCCATCGTCGAGAAGCAATATCTCGGCGGTATCTGTCTCAACTGGGGCTGCATTCCGACCAAGGCGCTGCTGCGTTCGGCGGAAATCTATCACTACATGCAGCACGCCAAGGACTACGGCCTGTCGGCGGAGAAGGTCAGCTTCGATCCGAAAGCGGTGGTGCAGCGCTCGCGCGGTGTTTCCAAGCGCCTCAACGACGGCGTCGGCTTCCTGATGAAAAAGAACAAGGTCACTGTGATCTGGGGCGAGGCGTCAATCGACGCGCCCGGCAAGATCACGGTGAAGAAATCGCCT
>JAFKKL010000070.1 GCA_017305595.1 Hyphomicrobiales bacterium
CGTCGTCCGCCAGCGCGCCGCCGAACGGCGACTGCGTTGCCTTCGCCGCCTCACGAATCCGCGCGATGCTGTGCAGCAGCGCCGGGCTCGCGGCCGAGCCGCCGCGCTCGTGCTTCAGGAGATGCTTGGCCACCGACCAGCCGTCGTTCTCCGCGCCGACGCGGCCGGACTTCGGCACCCGCACATTGTCGAAGAACACCTCGCACTGTTCGGGAAAACCATCGAGGCCGATGATCGGGCGGATGTCCATGCCCGGATAATCGGTGCGCTCCAGCAACAGGAAGGTGATGCCTTCCTGTTTCTTACCGGTCTTGTCGGTGCGCACCAGCATGAACATGCGGTTGGCGTGATGCGCCAGCGTGGTCCAGATCTTGGAGCCGTTGATAATGTAATCGTCGCCGTCGGACACCGCCGCGCATTGCAGCGAGGCGAGATCGGAGCCGGCATTCGGCTCCGAGTAACCTTGCGTCCAGTAAACGTCACCGGAGAGGATCGGCGGCAGGTGCTTGCGCTTCTGCTCCTCGGTGCCGAGATCGATCAGCATCGGGCCGACCATCTGAAGACAGTTCGGCAGCAGCGGCGGCAGTTGCCGCCTGCGGCACTCTTCCGCGAAAATGTAGCGCTGCTCCACCGACCAGCCGGTGCCGCCGTATTCCTTCGGCCATGCCGGCGCGGCCCATCCCTTCGCATTCAGAATCTTCTGCCAGGCGATGGCCTCTTCGAAGGGCGCGAATACGCTGGTGGTTTTTCTACCGGCTTCGCGAATGGCGGGCGTCGGCGCGGTATCGAGAAACGCCGCGACTTCCTGACGAAAACTCTCAAGCTCCGGTCCAAACTCGATATTCATCGGGCGTCTTTCGGCTGGTTGGCGTTTCGCTCCTTTTGGATTTTTAGCCCGCCGATTGTCTTGCGTCTATTTGCCACTGTTCGATCACGTCGCCTGAGCCGTACTCAGGCGACGTGTTGTCCGCGACGTGAAATATCCTGTCATCGGCTCCAAAGCTGCTTCGCCAGCACGCCGACCTTGCTTTCGATGGCAGCGGCGGCGTCGAGGCAGAGGTCTTCGCGATAACGCGAGCCGACGATCTGCACGCCCACCGGCAAGCCGTCGAGCAGGCCGACCGGAACGACGGCGGCGGGCAGGCCGAGCACATTGATCGCCGAGATGAAGCGGAGATCGTTGTGGAAGACCTCCTTGATGCGCTGCTCGCCCTTGAGGTCGGCATTCACTTCCGGTGTGCGCCGCACCGTGGTCGGCGCCAGCACGAGCGGATACTCCTCCATGAACATCATCCAGTTGCGGATGTGGCGCGAGCGATCGCTGATCGCCTTCATGTAGCCGGCCTGGTCGAGTTGCGCCGCCAACCCGACAATGCCGTCAAACGCTTTATGAAAATCCGGACTGGAAACCGCGAGCATCTGCTCTTTCTGCAGAACGCCGATTTCGGTGAGGATCAGGTCGCACCAGAGTTGCCACACGCCGTTGACATCGGGCACCTCGACCTCGCTCACCGCGTAGCCTTGGTCGGTGAGGTGATCGGCCGCCTTCCGGATCAGCGACATCACGCCGGGATCGGTCGTCATGTCATCGGGGATTTTCGCGAGCGCCACCTTGATCGGTTTCGCCGGCGGCGGGCCTTGCAGCGGGGCGGGCACCCACCAGGGATCGCGCGGGTCGCGCTGCGCCATCACCTCAAGCCCGAGCCGGACGTCGCGGACTTCGCGGGCGAGGGGGCCTTGCGACGACATGAACTGCGCCATCAGCGGCCGCTCCGCGGTCGCGCTCGGATTGAACGCCGGGATACGTCCCTGCGTCGGCTTGATGGTGGCGATGCCGTTGCAGTGCGCCGGCCAGCGCAGCGAGCCGCCGATATCGTTGCCGTGCGCGATGGTGTCGATGCCCGCCGCGATCGACGCACCGGCGCCGCCCGAGGAGCCGCCGCAGGTCACTTCCGGATTCCACGGATTCCGGGTGAGGCCGTGAAGCGGATTGTCGGTGAAGGCGCGCAGCGAGAATTCCGGCGTGTTGGTGAGGCCGATGATGATGGCGCCGGCCTTCTTCAGGTTGGCGGTCACCGGTGAATCGCCGGGGGCGATATTGTCCTTGAAGGCCACGACGCCGTTCGAATTGGCCTGCCCCTCGACATCGATGTTGATCTTGATGGTCACCGGCACGCCGTGCAGCGGCCCGAGCCCGCTTCCGGTTTTCCGCGCGGCATCGGCCGTCTTGGCCGCCTTCAGCGCGCTGTCGCCCAAATTGACCACGACGGCGTTGAGCGCCGGGTTGGCCTCTTTCATGCGGGCGAGATGCGCCGCAGTGACGTCCTCCGAACTCACATCGCCGGCTTTGATCGCCGCGGCGGTCTCAACCGCGGACCACTGCCATATCGGTGCTTTCGTCATGCTTCGCTCCCCGTCTGGTTGTTGATCATCGCACAGAAGTTCGGTCGCTTCTGACGAATCGTTTTCAGCTCTGATGTGAAATGTAACGCGACGGATCCAACACCCTCAACGTCGTCCCCGCGCAGGCGGGGACCCAGAATCCCTGGCGTTGGTCGTTATAAAGTGACCTCTCTGTGAGTGATTGAACCGAATCGCTGCGGAGTCTGGGTCCCCGCCTGCGCGGGGACGACGATTTTCGTGTTGCGAATCCGCGCATCCGACGTGGCGCTGCAACCACGCGGATGCACGGCCAGTCTACAAACGCCTCCCCAAAGTTCCATTTAACGATTCCGCAACATTTCCGCGCCCGGAAACGCCCATCGTTAACTCCTCATTAACCGACACTGCTCAATTTAAAATTAACCAATGACAAACTTTTCGAAAGCAGAGAGCGCTCACTCATGGATGCAAAGGTGGAGCCGCAACGTCAGGTGATGCGCCTCCGAGGCCGGTCTTACGTTGCGTTTGTCTTCTCGCCGTTCATGCCGATCATGAACTGGCTCGAGGAAATCGACGCGACGCTGGCGCAGTCGCCGGGGTTTTTCGCCGGCCGTCCGATTGTTTTGGATCTGGCGGCGGTCGAACTGAGTTCGCACGGCGTCGCGCATCTGGTCTCGAACCTCGAGACGCGCGGCATTCGCGTGCTCGGCCTCGAAGGCATCGAGCCGGATGGGCTTGATCCGAAATTGCCGCCGGTTTTGAGCGGCGGGCGCGGCTGCGTCGTCGAGCAGGTCGAGCCGAAGAAGGTCGAGGTCCTGCCGCCGCCACCTCCGGCGCCGTCGCTGCTGCTGCGCAGTCCGGTACGGTCGGGCCAGCGTATCGTCTACACCGAAGGCGATGTCACGGTGCTCGGCTCGGTCGGCTCCGGCGCGGAGATTGTCGCGGGCGGCTCGATCCACGTTTACGGGACGCTGCGCGGGCGTGCGATGGCCGGCATCAACGGCAATTCGGACGCGCGCATCTATTGCCAGAAGATCGAGGCCGAACTGCTGGCCATCGATGGCTACTACCAGACCGCCGAAGACATCGGCGAAACGCTGCGCCGGCAGCCCGCACAGGCGTGGCTGGATGGTGATGTCCTTCGAATCACGCCGCTGAACTAGCAACAAGGGAGACACCGATGGCCAAAGTCTTGGTCGTGACATCAGGCAAGGGCGGCGTGGGGAAAACCACGTCGACAGCCGCACTCGGCGCGGCGCTGGCGCAGCGCGGCGAGAAGGTCGTCGTCGTCGATTTCGACGTCGGCCTGCGCAATCTCGACCTCATCATGGGCGCGGAACGGCGCGTCGTGTTCGATCTCATCAATGTGGCGCAGGGCGTCGCGAAGCTGTCGCAGGCGCTGATCCGCGACAAGCGGCTCGAAAGCCTGTGGCTGTTGCCGGCGTCGCAGACGCGCGACAAGGATGCGCTGACCGACGAAGGCGTGCGCGACATCATCGCGGACCTCCGCACCAAGTTTGATTGGATCATCTGCGACAGCCCGGCCGGCATCGAGCGCGGCGCCACGCTGGCGATGCGCTACGCCGACGAGGCCGTGGTCGTCACCAATCCCGAAGTGTCGTCGGTGCGCGACGCCGACCGCATCATCGGTATGCTCGATTCCAAGACGGTGAAGGCCGAGCAGGGCGAGCAGATCAAGAAGCATGTGCTGATCACGCGTTACGACACCAGCCGCGCGGCGCGTGGCGAAATGCTCAACATCGACGACATCCTCGAAATCCTCGCGGTCCCGCTGCTCGGCATCATTCCCGAGAGCCAGGACGTGCTGAAGGCGTCCAACGTCGGCTCGCCGGTGACGCTGAACAACGCCGCAAGCCAGCCGGCCCGGGCTTACATCGACGCGGCGCGGCGCCTCAGCGGCGAGACCGTGGACATGGTGGTGCCGACGGAACAGCGCAGGGGCTTCATGGATCGCCTGCTCGGACGGAGGGCCGCATGAGCATGAACCTTCTCAACCTGCTTCGCCGCCGCACCGCTTCGGCGCCGGTCGCTCGCGAGAGGCTGCAAATCCTGCTCGCGCACGAGCGCGGCCTGCGCAGCCAGCCCGATCTGCTCGGCATTCTCCGTGAGGAAATCCTCGCCGTGGTCTCGCGCCATGTGGTGCTGGATCCGGAGAAGGTCATTGTCCGGATGGATCGGGGCGACGCGGTGTCGACGCTCGAAGTCGACATCGAGATTCCCAACGGCTTCGAGAAGCGGTTGAAGGTCGCCAGTTGACGACGCCATCCGACGTCAGGTTCGCAGATTAGCTCGCGACGACAGGAGCAAATGATTTAACGCCACGATCATCACCGCAGCCGGCTGCATGCTTGCCGCAATGTTGGTGTATCGCTCGCTTCGTCGGGCATGCGCCATCGATGATCGATCCTTCAAGTCCCTCATTCGTGGAGATACGACATGGAACTTCTGATCCCGCCCCGTCACAGGGGAATGTTTCCATCGCTGAAAAGCCAGCTCACGAGTGAACACACCAAATGCGGGCCGATCACCTGGCACGGCTATCTTCGGGTCGTCACCGAGGATCAGGACGTGATCGACCAGCTCAAGCAAAAGCTCGACGCGCAGCCGACTTGAGTGTCTGATTCGAAACGTAACTCGTAGAATCAGGTAACATCAACGTCGTCCCCGCGAAGGCGGGGACCCAGAACCCCTGGCGTTGGTTGTAATAAACAACCGCGCCGTGGTCGATGAAGCCGCACCGCTGCGGCGTCTGGGTCCCCGCCTGCGCGGTGACGACGATTTTCGTGTGGCGTATCCGTCCACAAACGAATGATCGATCAGACTTAAGCCACCCGCACCGAATTCAGGAACTTGTTCACCTCGGTCGTCAGCCGGGCGCTGTCGCGCGACAGGGTTTGCGCGGCTGACAGTACCTGCGACGAGGCGGTGCCGGTTTCGGCCGCGCCGCGCTGCAGATTGCCGATATTCGACGACACTTCCTGCGCACCTTGGGCGGCGTGCTGGACGTTGCGTGACACTTCCTGCGTCGTCGCGCCCTGTTCCTCGATCGCCGAGGCGATGGTGGAAGAAATGCCCGACAGCTTCTCGATCGAGTTGCGGATATCGGTGATGGCCGCGACGGATTCCTGCGTGGCGGACTGGATGCCGCTGATCTGCTGACCGATCTCACCGGTCGCCTTGGCGGTCTGCTCCGCCAGCGCCTTCACTTCCGAGGCGACGACGGAGAATCCGCGGCCGGCTTCGCCGGCGCGCGCCGCTTCGATGGTCGCGTTCAGGGCGAGCAGGTTGGTCTGGCCGGCGATGTTGTTGATGATCTCGACGATATCGCCGATCCGTGCTGCCGCGGTGGAGAGCGCGCTGACGCGTTCGGTCGCCGAATGCACCTGATCGACCGCGTCGTTGGCCATGCGGGCCGATTCCTGCACCTGCTGGCTGATCTCGCGCACCGATGCCGTCATCTCTTCGGTCGCCGACGCAACCGAATTGACGTTCGACGAAGCCTCGTTCGAGCCGTTGGCGACGCGTTCGGTAAAATCCCTGGCGTGATCGGCGTTGGAGGCGAGCGTGGTGGCGGACGCTTCCAACTCCGTTGCGGCTGACGCCACCGCCTGGACGATCTCGCCGATCGCGGCCTCGAACGAGTCCGCGATCTTGGTGGTGTCCGTCTTGCGCTGCACGTCGGCGCGGCGCTGGGTCGAGTGGACTTCCTCGCGGCTGAAGCGGATCAGCGTCTGCACGGTCTGGAGGTTGCGCAGCGCGATGCCGATCTCGTCGTCGCGCTTGATCTCGATGCGGTTGTCGAACTTGTCATGGACCAGATTCACCATCGTCTCGTTGAGATGTCCCATCGGTCCTTCGAACGCGCGCAGCGTCTGGCGTCCGGTGATGCCGCCGACGATGACGCCCGCGACGGCGAGAAGGCCCAGCGCGATGCCTGCGGTCCCACCGACCATGGCTGCGCCCAGCCCACCGCACGTAAGCATGAACACGGCTTGCAGCGTCATCATCGTCATCAGCCGTGCCCGCATGGTGCGCGTGAACAGGCTGAAACGATCGAAGAACGAGCGTTTCCGCAGGATGCCGGCGTCGATCCGGTAGCCGTGCGGCCTTTTCTCGCGAATCGCCGCGTAAACCTCGTCCGCCAGCGCGCGCTGGTCGGCCTCGAGCCTGGTGCGGATCGAGGTATAGCCGGTGACCTGTCCGTTCTCGCGGATCGGCGATGCGGTGGCCAGCACCCAGTAGAAGCCGCCGTTCTTGCGGCGATTCTTGATCGCGCCGACCCACGGCTTCTCGGCCTTCAGCGTTTCCCAGAGATTTTCGAAGGCTTCCGGCGGCATGTCGGGGTGGCGGACGATGTTGTGCGCCTTGCCGATCAACTCGTCCGTCGTGAACTCGGCCGCGTCGATGAAGTCCTCGTTGACGTAGGTGAGGCGGCCTTTGAGGTCGGTCCGCGAGACGATGAGGGTCTCGTCGCTAACGGGATATTCTTCATCGGTCACAGGAAAATTCTTGCGCATAGCTGGATCCGTTGATGTGTGGCGATGGGCTTATCGGGAAAAGCCGATTGAAGCATGACGCGGCGTGGCACGGCCACCGTTCAGTGATTGCTGAACGGCGGACCCTGCAACGCGCAGAGTATCGAATGCTATGGGATGGGTACGGATGAGCTTTGGCATCGCATAACATTCTGTCGCGATTACGAGATGCATCCGGAGATGCGCTCGGATGGTTTCGGACCCGAAGTATGAAGGGAGTTCGTTAATAAAGCAGAACCGGCGCAACCCACGTGAGGTGTCGCGCGCTCTTTTCGAGTAAAAAAGCGAGCCGAATGGAATCGGTTTTATCGGGTTATTACTTAGAGAGGTGAGAATGGGACAGGCGGCAACGCGTCGAGAAAGCTGCGTCCATCGCGTCGCGCAATCGCAATCGATCAAAGCGAGGAGCTCGGCGCATCGGATTTGCCTGCTAGGTTCAAACAATTTCTCTTGATGACCAGCTTCGCCGTCTTTTCCCTGCATCAAACCAATTGATAGGTTTATCGATAGGATTCTTATGCGCCATGGTCGAGAGGATGTCGGGATAGCGTTGTGTTGTCAGCGTTTTGGATCGCGATGGGCGTGTCGGTCCATGCTCGGAAACCACGGTGGCGCACGTAAGCGAAGGTTGGGGAGATCGCGTTGGCGAAGTCGAGCGTGAAGAATTGGATCAAGCCGGGCTTGGACGGCGCCAATCTGGAGGTCGATGATTTCCTGAGCAAGCGTATCGCCAACCTCAGTGCGCTGTTGCTTCGCGCCAGCACGCGGCGCTATCTGCTCGAGCACGAACTCAGCCTTCCCGAATGGCGGATGCTGACGATTCTGGTCCGTTTCGGCTCCGGCACCACGCGCGCGCTGCGCGACGCATCGCGGATGGACAAGGGCCAGATGAGCCGGGCGCTACTCGCGCTGGAAAAGCGCAAGCTGGTGCAGCGGACCCGGGACGAAACCCACGAGTTGCGGCAATTGCTGGAGCTCACCGACAAGGGGCTTCAGCTTTACCAGCGGATCATGCCCAACGCGCGCCGTGCCCAGGTGGCGTTGCTCAAGCAGTTGACGGTCGATGAGCGCAAGGTGCTCGATATCGCCATCAACAAACTCAGTGCCGCGGCGGAAGCGGAAGGCTAGGACACGAATGCCCCATATCGTTTGTCATTATGCGCGCGATCAGAAGATGCCGCCGATTCGCGACGTGCTGGCGATGCTGCATCGCGCCGCCGCCGCCACCGGCGTCGTCAAGGCGGAGGACCTCAAAAGCCGGGCGCAGGCGTTCGACGACTATCTCATTGCGGGCGAACGGAAATCGTTCTTCCACGTCTCGTTCTATCTGCTCGCCGGGCGCACGCCGGCGCAGAAGGAGCGGTTGAGCATCGACTTGCGGGCAGGCTTGGCCGAATTGATGCCGGAGGTTCACAGCATCAGCATCGACATCCGCGACATGGATCCGGACGCCTATAAAAAGCGGCTGTTGCCGGATTGAGAGGCGAGTGGGGAATCTCGAGAGCGTTCGACCGAATTCGTTCGCGGTAGAGGTGCCACACCAGAATCGTCGTCCCCGCCTTCGCGGGGACGACGGTAAGGATGGTTCTTAGCCGTCGGCGCCTACACCAGCAGCGGCTTTGCCGCCTCCGACATCTCTTTCAACAGCGGCAGGAAGCGCGCGATCATTTCGTCGGTCGTGATGCGGTCGACATGCGCGCCGATATTGGCGGCGGCGACGATACCGCCGTCGTAGCGCCGGATCGGGACCGAGATCGAGCGGAAGCCGGGCTCGGCTTCGCGATCGACCAGCGAATAACCCTTGGCGCGATCGGCGATGACGGTGGCAATCACCGCCGCCTTGTCGGTCACGGTATTCGGCGTCTGCGCCGTCAGCCGCGCACTCTTGATGGCTTTCGCCAACGCCTCGTCCGATAACCGCCCGAGCAGCACGCGGCCGACCGAAGTGCAGAACGCCGGCAGCCGGTAGCCGATGTCGATGCCGGCCGAAAACACCCGCGCCGGGCTGGCGCGGGCGACAAACACCGCCTCTGCGCCGTCGAGGATCGCCAGCGAGCACACTTCCTTGGCCTGCGCCGACACCTCATCCATCAGCGGCTGCATCACGCTGCTGATCTGGTTCGAAGCGAGATAGGCCGAGGCCAGGGTCAGGATGCGCGGCGTCAGCGAAAACAGCCGTTCGTCTCCGGCGACAAAACCGGCCTTGATCAGCGTGTGCAGGATGCGTCGCACCGTGGCGCGCGGCAGGTCGCAGGCCTTGGCGATGTCGCTCAGCGTCATCGGCCGATGATCGGCGCCGAACGACTGGATCACGCGCAGGCCGCGGTCGAGGCTTTCGATGAACTCCGGCCCGTCGCGTCTGGCCTGTTGTTCGTCTGCGGTGCGCTTGAGCTTTGGCATACGGCCAGTCGCCATCCGTTGTCGGTCGCGGCGGGGGCCACGAATCGCGCGATTATGCACCAGCGCGGGGTTGCCGTCGCATCGCGTCCCCGAGACGGGCCGGCGGCAACCCGCGCCATGCTCTCCGTCGGTTGCAACGAAGGCCGAATTGGAAATCGAGCTTGCGTCTGCTCCAATCTGGAGGCACTCTAAACCAAATCGGACGTTTGTTCGTCTACCGAACAATGGCTGTGAGGAAACCTGAGGCCGACGGGGCGCCCGCGGCACCAAGGAGAACGCCATCATGATGAGCCAGCAGCAGAACGATCTCATCACCCTGACCGGTCCCGGCACCGCCTGCGGCAAGCTGATGCGGATGTATTGGCAGCCCGCCGCGCTGGTCGACGAACTGGAAGGCGAGCGGCCGATCAAGCCGGTGCGGCTGCTCGGTGAAAACCTCGTGCTGTTTCGTGATGAAAGCGGCCGCTACGGCCTGATGGATCGGCACTGCCCGCATCGCGGTGCTGACTTGGCCTTCGGCCGGCTGGAAAATGGCGGCGTGCGTTGCTCGTTCCACGGCTGGCTGTTCGATGTCGACGGCCAGTGCCTCGAGACGCCGGCGGAGCCGGCCGGCTCGGTGCTGTGCAAGAACATCAAGCAGCGCGCTTATCCCGTCGTGGAGAAGGGCGGCATCCTGTGGGCCTATATGGGCGAGGGCGAGCCGCCGGCGTTCCCGGAAATCGACTGCTTTGCCGCGCCTGATGCCTACACCTTCGCCTTCAAGGGCATGATGGACTGCAACTGGTTGCAGGCGCTGGAGGTCGGCATCGATCCGGCGCACGCCTCGTTCCTGCATCGCTTCTTCGAGGACGAGGATCCGGCCGCCGCTTACGGCAAGCAGTTTCGCGGTGCCTCCGCGGACAGCGAAATGCCGATGACCAGGGTGCTTCGCGAATACGATCGCCCGATCATCAATGTCGAGCAGACGGAATACGGCCTGCGGCTGATCGCGCTGCGCGAGATTGATTCTGAGCGCACCCATGTGCGCGTCACCAATCAGCTCTTCCCGCACGCCTTCGTCATCCCGATGAGCACCGAGATGACGATCACGCAATGGCACGTGCCGGTGGATGACACGCATTGCTATTGGTACGCGATCTTCACCAGCTACGGCGTTCCGGTGGACAAGCAGAAGATGCGCGACCAGCGCCTCGAACTTTATGAACTGCCGGACTATGTCTCGCGCAAGAACAAGTCGAACGATTACGGCTTCGATCCGCACGAGCAGGCGACCGAAACCTACACCGGCATGGGCACCGACATTAACGTCCACGACCAATGGGCGGTGGAGTCGATGGGCGCGATCCAGGATCGCACCAAGGAGCATCTCGGCCAGTCCGACAAGGCCATCATCCAGTATCGCCGCCTGCTGCGGCAGGAGATCGAGAAGGTGACATCCGGCGGCAAGCCGTTCATGTTCCTCGATGCCGCCAATGCGCGCAGCATTCAGGGGCCGGCTACGATGGACGGCATCGGGCCGACGCGCGGTTGGGAGATGTACTGGATGGAAGTCGACGTGAAGCGGCGGCGCGGCGCGCCGTGGGCGGCGGCGGTGCCGTCGGACATCGCGAAAAAAGCACCGCATCTCGCGGCCGCCGAATAACTTCACGCTGCGCGATTTCAGCAAAGGATATTGACGTTGAGTTTCGTCAGGAAGCACGGCCTCTGGTCCGATGAGCAGCACGAGGCCGCGACCCGCTTGGCGCGGATGGTCGAGGAGCAGCAGCTCGAAACCGTCCGGCTGTCGTTTCCGGATCAGCACGGAATCTTGCGCGGCAAGACCTTGATCGCAGGCGAAGCGGTGCGATCGCTGGAAAGCGGGTGCAGCATCACCACCACGATGCTGGCGAAGGATACATCGCACAAAACGGTGTTTCCGGTGTTCACCGCCGGCGGCGGATTCGGCATGGCCGAGATGCAGGGCGGCGGCGACGTGCTGATGGTGCCCGATCCCACCACGTTCCGCGTGCTGCCGTGGGCGCCCGCGACCGGCTGGGTATTGTGCGATCTCTATTTCGGCGACGGGCGGCCGGTGCCGTTCGCGACGCGCGGCTTCTATCGCTCGGTGGTGGAGAAGCTTGCCGAACGCGGCTACGATTTCATGGCCGGGCTCGAAGTCGAATTCCACATCTTCCGTCTCGCCGATCCGAAGATGCAGCCGCACCACGCCGGGCAGCCGGGCGAGCCGCCGGACGTGACGCTGCTGTCGCACGGCTATCAGTATCTCACCGAACAACGCTACGACATGATGGAGCCGGTGCTGGAAGTGCTGCGCCGCGATGTCATGGCGCTCGGCCTGCCGTTGCGCTCGATGGAAGTCGAGTACGGCCCGAGCCAATGCGAATTCGTGTTTCAGCCGACCGTTGGCCTCGCGCCGGCGGACACCATGGTGATGTTTCGCAGCGCGGTGAAGCAGATCGCGCGCCGCCACGGTTGCCACGCGACGTTCATGTGTCGGCCGCGCATTCCGAATGTGATGTCGTCGGGCTGGCATCTGCATCAGTCGTTGGTCTCGACCAAGACCGGCGAGAACGCCTTCATGTCGAAGGTGGATGGCGAGCCGCTGTCGCCGCTCGGCAGGCATTATCTCGCCGGGCTGCTCGATCACGCCCGCGCCGCCACCGTGTTTACCACGCCGACCATCAACGGCTACAAGCGCTATCGCTCCTATTCGCTGGCGCCGGATCGCGCGATCTGGGGCCGCGACAATCGCGGCGTGATGCTGCGCGTGCTGGGCGGCCCGAACGATCCGGCGACGCGGCTGGAAAATCGCGTCGGCGAGCCCGCCGCCAATCCGTATCTCTACATGGCGTCGCAGATTCTCTCCGGCCTCGATGGCGTCGATCGCAAGCTCGATCCCGGCCCCGATGCCGACACGCCCTACGAGACCAAGGCCAGCCTGCTGCCGAAATCGCTGCGCGAGGCGGTGTTCGCGCTCAAGGACGATCCGTTCTTCCGCGAGGCGATGGGCGCCGAGCTTGTCGACTACTACGTTTTTATCAAGAATGCCGAGATCGACCGTTTCCAGGCCGAAGTGACGGAGTGGGAGCAGCGCGAATACTTCGAGATGTTTTGATGCACGCGGAACCACACAAACGACCCGCGGCGTGCCATAACGACAACGACACAAAAACACCGAGAGGGAGTGCAATGAAAAAATCAGTAACGTTGCTTTCAGCTTTGGCCGCGATCGGCCTGATGACCGGCGGCGCGTCGGCGGACGTCATCAAGGTCGGCGTGATCGGCACGATGTCCGGGCCTTACGCGCTGTTCGGCAAGAATTTCAAGATGGGCATCGACGCCTGGGTCGCCGAGCACGGCAACAAGGTCGGCAATCACACCATTGAATTCATCTATCGCGACGAGGAATCGCCGAATCCGGCGAAGTCCAAGGCGCTCGCGCAGGAGTTGCTGGTCAAGGACAAGGTGCAGTATCTCGCCGGCGTCTACTTCACGCCGGACGCGATGGCGATCGCGCCGCTGCTGGACGAGTCCAAGACACCGCTGGTGGTGATGAACGCTGCGACTTCCGCCATCGTGCAGAAGAGCCCTTATATCGTGCGCACCTCGTTCACGATGTGGCAGAACACGGTGCCGGCGGCCAAGGTCGCCAAGACCAACGGCTCCAAGAAAGTTGCCATCGCGGTAAGTGATTACGGCCCCGGTATCGATGCCGAAGCCGCGTTCAAGAAGACCTTCGAGGCCGAGGGCGGCAAGGTGGTCGAAGCCATCCGGATGCCGCTCAACACCACGGACTTCGGGCCGATTATGCAGCGCATCAAGGATTCCGGCGCCGACACCATCTTCACGTTCCTGCCTGCCGGGCCGCCGACGCTGGGTTTCGTCAAGGCCTACATCGACAACGGTCTCAAGGCCAGCGGCGTCAAGCTGATGTCCACCGGCGACGTGGTCACCGAGCCAGACCTGCCGACCATCGGCGACGCCGGCATCGGCATCCTGTCGACCTATCACTACGCGGTGTCGCACGACTCGCCGGAGAACAAGGCGTTTATCGCGCAGATCGTGAAGGACGGCGGCAAGCTCGACGAGATCACCATGACCTCGGTCGCGGCCTATGACGGCGCCCGCGTCATCTACAAGATGATCGAGGCGACCGACGGCAAGCGCGATCCGGCGAAAGCCGTCGATGCGGTGAAGGGCATGAAGTGGGTGAGCCCGCGCGGCCCGGTGTCGATCGATCCGGATACCCGTCACATCCGCCAGAACGTCTATCTGCGTACGGTCGAGAAGGTCGATGGCAAGCTCATCAATAAGGAAACCAAGACCTTCGAGGCGCAGCCCGACTGGGCTCTGAGCAGCAAGTAACGCTGACGCAAGTAACGGCTCCCGCTCTCGCGGCGGTTCGCTTGTCTCTCGACATCCCGGCTTGATATGTGGGTGTTTGGAATAAGTGAGCCGCCGGGCTGAGCGGGAGTCTTCACGTTTCCCGACGCTACGTACGCCATCACGTCAGGATTGCCTTGTGACCGATCGCGCGAGCTCGCTGCGGCTCATCAACGGACGGATCTATCGCTTCGCCGAGGATCGCTTCCCGGCGGAAGCCATTGTCGTGCGCGACGGCAAGGTGGCGTGGATCGGTGCGATGCGCGATGCGCCCGCCGCCGCCGACACCATCGATTTGCAAGGCGCCACCGTGCTGCCCGGTCTCACCGACGCGCATATCCATCTGTTCGCGATCGCCTATGGGCGGCTGCTGGTTCCGCTCGGCCGTGCTCATGCGGCGTCGATCGATGATGTGATCGCCCGCATCAAGGCGCGCGCGGCAACGACGCCGAAGGGCGAATGGGTTCACGCGGCGGAGTTCGACGAAAATCATCTCGCCGAACACCGTTATCCGACCCGCGACGAACTCGATGCCGTGATCCCGGATCATCCGGTGCTGATCCGTCGCTTCTGCGGTCACATCGCCATCGTCAACGGCGCGGCGTTGCGCGCGCTCGAGATCGACGAGGGCATCTCCGAGGTACAGGGCGGCGTGTTCGGCCGCGACGCCGATGGCCGCCTCGACGGCAGCGCCACCGAAGCCGCCGCCGAATTGATTTTCCGTCGGGTGCCGTCGATTGGCCGCGCGACGTTGGCGCAGTCGCTGCACGCCACCATCGACGATTGCCTGCGCATGGGAATGACGGCGGCGGTGGAAGCGGCCGTGGGCTTCACCAGCGGCTTCGACGAGGAATTCGCGGTGTGGCAGGTGGCGCGCGGTGACCGCGCGCATCTGCCGATGCGGCTCGGCTTCATGCATCAGCTCGACCCGGAGGAAGCGGTCGCGCGCAGGCTCATGCCGACCCGCGATGCCGACTGGCAGGCGATGACGCTGAAGTTTTTCGCCGACGGCATCGTCGGCGGACGCACTTCTGCTGTCAGTGAAGACTATTGCGACACGCCGACGCGCGGCTTCTTCATGCGGCCGGAAGCGGACCTGAAGCGTGTGATCGTGGCAGCGCATGAAGCCGGCTGGCAGGTCGCGGTGCATGCCACCGGCGACCGCGCGGTGGCCTGCGTGATCGATGCCTACGAGACCGGGCAGAGCCGCGTGGCATGGCCCGATCCGCGCCATCGCATCGAGCACTTCTTCTGCCCGCCGCGCGATGGTTTTGCGCGGATGCAGCGGCTCGGTGCGCTGATCGTGATGCAGCCGAGTTTTCTCACCCGGATGCGCCGCTCTATCGAGCAGGCGTTCGGGCCGCGCAGGCATGACAAATATCCCGGCCGCTCGGCGTTGGCCGCCGGCGTTCATTACGTCGCCAGTTCCGATGCGCCCACCGGCCTCACTTCGCCATGGGCGGGCATGGCCGACGCGGTGGATCGCGGTTTGCCGGATGGTGAGCCGATCGGCCCGAACGAGGCGCTGACCCCGCGTGAGGCCGCCGCGGCCTATATCCATGGCGGTGCCTATGCGATGAAGCAGGAAAGCTGGCGCGGCGTGCTGGCGCCGGGCATGGCCGCCGACCTGATCGTGCCGGATCGCGATCCGTTGGCGGATTCAGCGCCTGACCTGCGGGGCGTCAACGTGCTAATGACCATGGTTCGCGGCGTGATCCATCACGACGCGGCCTTTTCACAAGCCGGCCGCAACGCTGCCGCGCCTGCGGGACGCTAGGGACCATGCAGACGATTTTGAGCATCGGCCTCGACGGCATTTCCTACGGCATGGTGCTGTTCATCATCTCCATCGGCCTGTCGATCATGATGGGCTTGATGCGGGTGGTGAACCTGGCGCACGGCGCCTTCGCCATGATCGGCGGTTATCTCGCCTCCTACGCGATGCGCGATCTCGGTGCCGGCTATGCGCTCGCCATCGTGGTCGCGGTGATCGGCACCATCATCATTTCGATCCCGCTGGAAATCCTGCTCTATCGCCGCATTTACCGGAAATCCGATGCGCTGACGCAACTGCTGCTGACCATCGGCATCACCTTCGTCATCATCGGCCTCGCCAACTTCATCTTCGGGCCGACGCTCAAGGCGATCCCGCTGCCGAATGCGCTGAGCGGCCCGCTCGATATCGGCTTCCGCATGATCCCGACCCACCGCGTCTTCGTCATCGTCTGCGGCGTGATCACCGCGCTGGCGCTGTGGCTCTTGATCGACAAGACCGAATTCGGCATCCGGCTGCGCGCCTCGGTGGACAACAGCGACATGGCGGATTCGCTCGGCATCCGCACCGAATGGATTTATGCGGCCACGTTTGCGCTCGCGGTCGGCCTTGGCGCGTTCGGCGGCGTGGTCGGCGCGGAACTGTTGCCGATCGAGCCGTTCTACGCGCTGCGCTACATGGTGACGTTCCTCGTCGTGGTCTCGGTCGGCGGCGCGGGCTCGATTGCCGGCGCGCTCGCGGCCTCGCTGCTGCTCGGGCTTGCCGACACCACGGGAAAGTATCTCGCGCCGGAATACGGCGAGTTCTTCTTCTACCTCGCGGTGATCGTCATCGCCTTCCTGTTCCCTCGCGGACTGTTCGGGCGGGCGCACTGACATGGCTGGCCTGTCCACACTCGCAAAGACCTCCGACCGCGCTTTTCCGTTCGCCGCCGAACTGATGGGCGTTCTCTCTATCGCCGCCCTCGGGATGCTCGGCTTCCTGCTGTTTCCCGACGATCTTGCGTTCCTGACGCGGCTGATCGGCATCACGCTGCTGGTGCTGTCGCTCGATCTCGTCACCGGTTATTGCGGCGTCGCCACGCTCGGCCATGCCGCGCTGTTCGGCGTCAGCGCCTACGCTGTCGGCAATGCCTGCATCGGCGGCATCCGCGAGCCGATCCTGCTGCTCGGCGTCGGCATTATTGCAGGCACCATCATGGGCGCGATCTCCGGTGCGCTGATCACGCGGTTTCGCGGATTGCCGCAACTGGTGCTGTCTATCGCGATCGGGCAACTGGTCGCGGCGCTTGCCAACAAACTGTCGTCGGTCACCGGCGGCAGCGATGGCCTCTCGGGCATCACGCCCGATCCGGTGCTGGGGCTGTTTCGTTTCGATATGTACAGCCGCACCGCGTTCACGTTCTCGCTGATCGTGCTGGCGGTCGTGTTCGTGCTGCTGCTGCGCTTCGTGCGCTCGCCGTTCGGGCTGCTGTGTCGCGGCATCCGCGACGACGACCTGCGCGCGCAGATGATCGGCGCGACTGTCTATCCGCGCCTTGTCATCATGTATGCGGTGTCGGGTGCGGTGGCCGGCGTCGGCGGCGCGCTGAACGCGATGACGGCGGGCGTCGTCGGTCTCGACAGTGTCTCGTTCGAGCGTTCCGCCGAGGTGCTGGTGATGCTGGTGCTCGGCGGCGCCGGCAATCTGTGGGGCGCGCTGTTCGGCTCGGTCGTGTTCCAGATCTTCGAGCATATCGTCTCCGCCACCAATCCGTTCCACTGGATGACGCTGGTGGGCTTGCTGTTGATCGCCATCGTGCTGTTCGCGCCGCGCGGCCTGTCGCACGGCGTCGCGGTGTTGTGGCCGAAAATTTTCAAGCGGGGAGGGCGGGCATGACCGATCTTCTCACGCTCGATAAGGTCTCGCGGTCGTTCGGCGGCCTGCGCGTCAACGAAAATATTTCGTTCCGCCTGGCGCCGGGCGATCGCGTCGCGCTGATCGGCCCCAACGGCGCCGGCAAGACCACGCTGGTCAACGTCATTTCCGGCGACATTCCGCCAACCTCCGGCACCTTGCATCTCGAAGGCGACAACATCACCCGGCTCGGTATCCCGGCGCGGGTGCAGCGCGGGCTGGTACGCACCTTCCAGGTGACGCGGTTGTTCGCCACGCTCACCGCCGCCGACAACGTCGCGCTGGCGATCATGCAGCGCAAGGGCCTCACGCGCCGTTTCTTCTCGGCGGCAACCAATGCGCCGGAGGTACGCACCGAATGGGAGCAGTTGCTCGGCACGCTTGGCATCGCGCATCTGGCGCGCATCACGGTGTCGCAACTGGCCTACGGGCAACAACGTTTGCTCGAACTCGCGATCGGCCTCGCGCTCAATCCGAAGGTGCTGCTGCTTGATGAGCCCGCCGCAGGTGTGCCGCACGACGAGGCGCCGAAAATCCTCGAAGCCATCGAGCGGTTGCCGGCCGATATCGCCGTGCTGATGATCGAGCACGACATGGACCTGGTGTTTCGCTTCGCCAAGCGCGTGCTGGTGCTCGCCAATGGCCGTCTGATTTTCGAAGGCACGCCGCAGGCCGTCACCGCCGATGCGGAAGTACGTCGCGCCTATCTCGGGAGTTATGCCGATGCCCGCCGCCCGGCTTGAGGTCGCCGGCCTCAGCGCCGGATACGGACCGACCCAGATCGTGCAGAACATCACCTTCGATGTGCCGGCCGGCGGGCGGCTCGCCATTCTCGGCCGCAACGGCGTCGGCAAGACCACGCTGCTTGCGACGCTCATGGGACTTTCGACACGCCATGCCGGCAGCGTCCGCATCGGCGACGTCGAACTCACGCGCCGCCGTACCTCGGCGCGGGCGCTGGCCGGCGTCGGCTATGTGCCGCAGAGCCGTGATGTGTTCGCTTCGCTCACGGTGGAGGAAAATCTCGCCACCGGATTGAAGGGGCGAAGCCGCGCCGCGCTGGCCGAGGCTTACGAGATGTTTCCGCGCCTCGGCGAACGGCGTCGGCATCTCGGCGGGCAATTGTCCGGCGGGGAACAGCAGATGCTGTCGATGGCGCGCACCATGCTGGGCCAACCGTCGCTGCTGCTGCTCGACGAGCCGCTGGAAGGGCTGGCGCCTGTGATCTGCGACGAGCTGATGAGCATGATCACGCGGCTCGCCGGATCGGGCGATGTCACCGTGGTGCTGGTCGAACAGCAGATCGAACGCGCGCTGGATTTCGCCGACCGCGTGCTGATCCTGGAGCGCGGCCGCGAGGTGTGGTCGGGCGCGCCGGACGCGTTGCGTGCCGACCGGGCACTGATCGAACGGCTGCTTGGCGTGGGGATTCATTGAGCTTGAGCCGTCACCCTGAGGTGCGAGCAAAGCGAGCCTCAAAGGGCGACGGCGATCCTTCGAGGCTCCACGCTTCGCGTGTCGCACCTCAGGATGACGCCGTCTCTCACTACGGTCACGAGCCTCACACCAATCCGCGCCGCATCGCTTCGATCGCAGCCTCGGCACGTGAGGAAATATTGAGCTTGCGATACACCGTCTTGACGTAGCCCGCGACTGTGTGCGGCGTCAGGCCGAGTACCCGCGCGGCTTCCGCCACCCGCAGCCCGCGGCCGAGCAGTCGCAAAATGTCGAGTTCGCGCGGCGTCAATGCG
>JAFKKL010000071.1 GCA_017305595.1 Hyphomicrobiales bacterium
GCCGCCGCATAGCGTGGGTAAGCGGTCGAGGCGAAACTGTTGCGCACCGCCGCGATGGCGCCGCCGGAGGAGGCGGTTGCGCCCGGACGCGCTGCGTAAGCGGGCGCGGGTTGCACCCCGCCATACGCCATCCGGTCGAGACTGCCCGCCGGGCGTCCGGTCGCCACTGGCCCCGGCCGATGCATGCAGCCCGACAGCGCAACCGCGCTGAGCGCGGCTACAACGACACTTCCAAACGCACGTACTGTCCGCACCGACCTATCCCTCGTCGCGAGATAAGCCTTGTTATGCCCCCGTTAGGGTTAATAAAGCGTTTGGACGCTTGGTCTCGTACCGCGCTTCGACCGGTTTCCGCGACGATCAGGCCGCGGAAACGCCGACACCGATGGGACACGACACGCCGGTGCCGGCCAACCCGCAGTAACCGTTGGGATTCTTCGCCAGATACTGCTGGTGATAGTCTTCGGCGAAGAAGAATTCAGGCGCCGGCGCGATCTCCGTGGTGATCGCGCCAAGACCTTTCGCCGCGAGCGCCTTACCGAAAGCCGCGCGCGATTCCGCCGCCGCCTTCGCCTGCGCATCACTGAGCGTATAGATGGCGGATCGATATTGCGTACCGACGTCGTTGCCCTGACGCATGCCTTGCGTCGGATCGTGGTTTTCCCAGAACGTCTTCAGCAGTTGCGCATAGGAAATCCGCTTGGGATCGAACACCACCAGCACCACTTCGGCATGGCCGGTCGCCCCGGAGCAGACTTCCTCGTAGGTCGGGTTTGGGGTGAAGCCGCCGGCATAACCGGCCGCCGTCACATAGACCGCGTCGCCCAATTCCCAGAACATGCGCTCCGCGCCCCAGAAACAACCGAGCGCAAACACCGCCTGTTCCAGCCCGTCCGGATAAGGCGACTTCAACGGATGTCCGTTGACGAAATGATACTTCGCGGTGGGGATCGGCTCGTTGCGGCCGGGCAACGCATCGGCGGCGCGCGGCATTTCAGCAGACTTGCGCATGAATAACATTGAATACCTCCCAGCGGACATCGGCCGAGCCGCTCACGCGGCATCCGCATTAATATAGTCCAATGCAACGGATTTTGGAGAGGCCGGCGCGGCAACCGTCCGCGTGACGAGGAATTCAGTTGCGCGCGTAGCCGATCAACGGCTTGCGCGGGCGGAAGATCAAGAGCAGCAGCAGCCCCAGCACGCCCATCACCGCCCAGGCCGGCTGGTTGAGGATGACCTTTGCCACGTCGGTCCAAAGCCATGGCGCCACGCCCTCCACCATGGTTCGTACCGCCTGCTGGCTGCTCTGGTGAATATCGTTCCAGAACTCGCCGAGCGGGGTCAGCCGCACGGCCTGATCGGCGATCGACCGCGCGCCGTCATAAACCAGGAAGACAAAGGCTCCCGCCAGCAACAGGAGGCCGACGAGACGAAAGAAGCCTCTGATCATGCGTCACCTCTCGTTGTCGTCGGCATCAGTCTGGTATTGGGGCGAATTCGGGCAATACCGGGGGCCGGGGCGGATTTCAACCACGCAGACGGCCAAAACCCTACATTTGGTGCCGCAATTCGGGTTCCCGCAGGCTCAGACACCGTTGACGCTGCATGCGGGGGCCTCTATAAGGACCGCCGATGGCGGCGGGCGCAATCCTGCCGCCGCTGTTCTTTGAGCGCGGCTGCCTTGGGTGATCTGCCTTGAGCCCGGCCATGCTCGAACAACCCGGAAACACATTTTATACAATACGTCGGGCGCAATCTCGACCGACGTGAATCAGCCCGGCCTGCCGATGACGGTGGCCGCTGAAGGATCAGTGAGAGCATGGCCAATACGTCCTCCGCCAAGAAGGCGACACGCAAGATTGCCCGTCGCACCCTCGTCAACAAATCGCGGCGCACCCAGATGCGCGGCGCAGTTCGCGTGGTCGAAGAAGCGATCGCCAAGGGTGATCGCGACGCCGCCATCAAGGCGATGGCCTCCGCCGAGCCGGAGCTGATGCAGGCCGCTCAGCGCAACATCATTCACAAGAACGCAGCCAGCCGCAAAGTCTCGCGGCTCACGCACCGGATCGCCAAGCTGGCGAAGTAAATCGCTCGCGCGATCCTCACGACATCGCTTTTCATCAAGCCCGGCTTCGCCGGGCTTTTTGTTTGGGTCATCGTCCGACGCGCGGAAGCTTCCTTCCGACTCGATGATGATCGCAAACATCGCCGCCATGAGCGTCGCTGGCCCGCGACCGAGAGACGTTAACCTTCGACGCTGATCACAATGCCATTGTCGGACTTCGAACGCGACGCACTGCGTCGCTAGCGCACGGTCGTCGTCAACGCGCGAAATCGGTGCCACCAACCTGTGACGCATCATACCAACGACGGCGCAGCGCACCTCAACAATTACGACGCGATGCACCATCGCTTGCAAGACCCGCTATGAACGCAATGATTCCTGTCACGCTTGGCATCGATCGGTCATTGACTGCTCTCACGCGTGTCCCAAACGTCACATGATGACACGACAACGTTCGTCGCAAAGTCATGACGCTTGACTCTGGCAGCACGTCTTCTCTTACCGCCGCGTTTTTGGTCAGGCTCATTTTGTCGGCGAGGGTTACCCTGAGCGACAGCGCAGAAAAATCCACGAGTCGATAATCACTTATCCACATAGCAGGATGAAGCGCTTCAAAAACCGCACTCGCGGTGCCCAAACGTAAATGAATTATGAAAATCTTTTTTGCCGCGACGGAAATCCGACACGCGTTTTACATGATTTGAATCCGCGCGCAGATTCAAACCTTTGGCGACAAGTTTCAAATTCCCAGAAAAATTTGCCGGCCATCAAGTCGCGTTCGATCTCTCGCCTGCGTCGTTGGGGACATTGCGAGAAACGTAGGGTGGTGTATTTCTTAATCCGTCCGCAGCACCCGCGGTTCTTCAGGTCAGAGCGATCTGGGAATTGAGGCGCGCGTACAGATCGGGTGCGATGTGTACGTCGGCGGCGCTTTTCAAGCCATCGGCAGGCTGTTGCTCATGCTTTTATGAGAACGGTACTTCTGTGTCTGAATTTCTCGGCCTCGATGCTCTTCAACGAGCGGCGCGGCAATAAGAGAAGCAACCAGAACGCCTGGGGCGGAAAGCAGCCAGCGGATCGCCTTGAACAAGGGCGGGAGTGTCGACGGATTTGCGGGCTGAGCGTTGCGTTCAAGGCCACGCGGACTGATCGAAAGAAGCGGTGTCAATTGCCATGAATGGTCGTGGCAAGAATGGGGGGTTTCCATGCGCGTCGGTATCTCGGGCCTAACGCATCATACGATCTCTCTGGCCTCCGTTCCGTCCGACACGGCCTCGGCTCAGCCGCGGGCCCGCGCGCCAAACCGTCCCACATCTTAAAGCCCCATCTGCCCGCCATCACACGTCGCGATCCGCGTCGGCATCGGATTTGCCGAGCGCTAGGTTTGTGACCTCTGCATGAGGCATCTGCAACGCGGCGCCGTCGCATCGATGCGCGCGCCGATGGGCATCTTTTCGTCACCTCAACACTTCACTCTCTCTAAGCAAAGTCAAAAAGAACAATGTCGAACATGGAACAGGATCGTTGGTCGCGGGTGAAAAGTCGTCTTCGCACGAGCGTCGGCGAAGATATCTATTCGAGCTGGTTCGCTCGCATGGATCTCGAAAGCGTGCAGGCTGAAAGTGTGCATTTGACGGTGCCGACCAAGTTCCTGCGCAGTTGGATTCAGACCCACTATGCCGATCGCGTGCTGCTGTGCTGGCAGGCCGAAGTTCCCGAGATTCACCGCGTCGACCTCACCGTCCGTACCGCCGCGATGCGAACCGCCCCGCCCGCCAAGGAGCCGGCGGCCGTCGTGGATGCGCGCCCGACTGAGCGCGGCAACGGCCGTGCCGCACCGGATTTGCGCGCAGTCGCAACCGCGCCGGTCTCCGCCAGTCACGATGCGCTCGGCGGTTCGCCGCTCGATCCGCGCCTGACATTTGCAAGCTTCGTGGTCGGACGCTCCAACGCGCTGGCGCAGGCCGCCGCGCGGCAGGTCGCCGAAGGGCGCCGCGGCGACAACGTGATGTTCAATCCGCTCTACATTCACTCCGGCGTCGGTCTCGGCAAAACCCATCTGCTGCAAGCGGTGACCTGGGCGGGAAATTCCGGCAACGAACGCAAGGTGCTCTATCTCACCGCCGAGAAATTCATGTACGGCTTTGTTGCCGCGCTAAAATCACACACCGCGCTGGCCTTCAAGGAAGCGCTGCGCGGCATCGACGTGCTGGTGATCGACGACCTGCAATTCCTTCAGGGCAAATCCACCCAGGCCGAATTCTGTCACACCCTGAATGCGCTGATCGATGCCGGACGCCAGGTGGTGATCGCCGCCGACCGTCCGCCGGCCGATCTCGAAAGCCTCGACGATCGCGTGCGCTCACGCCTCGCCGGCGGCCTTGTCGTCGAAATGGGTCCGCTCGGTGAAGACCTGCGGCTCGGCATCCTGAAGTCACGGGTCAACGCGGCGCGTGTCCATCACGCGGGTTTCGAGGTGCCGGCGCCGGTGCTCGACTATCTGGCCAAGGCCATCACCCATAACGGGCGCGATCTCGAAGGCGCGGTCAATCGCCTGCTGGCGCACAGCAAGCTGAACGCGCAGCCGGTGACGCTCGAAATGGCTGAGCGCGAGGTGCGCGATCTCATCCGCCCGCAAGAACCCAAGCGCATCAAGATCGAGGACATCCAGCGCGTCGTGGCACGGCAGTACAATGTCAGCCGCTCCGACCTCTTGTCGTCGCGACGCACCGCCAACGTGGTGCGGCCGCGTCAGGTGGCGATGTATCTCGCCAAGACGCTGACCTTGCGCTCGCTGCCGGAAATCGGCCGACGCTTCGGCGGCCGGGATCACACCACGGTGCTGCACGCGGTGCGCAAGATCGAGGCGCTGGTTTCGAAGGACGTGGCATTGTCGGACGAGGTTGAACTGCTGAAGCGCCAGCTACAGGAGTGACCCCGGGGAACGCGGGAGGACCAAACCGTCGGATGAAAAATCCGCTGCAAAAATAGTCCTCCCGCACTTGCCTTTAGCGGCGTGACAAGCCACCCTGCGACCCCCGCGGGCTTGAGCAAACTCCGCCGTTGTTCGACCTTGCGGGACCGCTTGCCGCGGCGCTGTTTCCGGCCGCCCGGCATCTCCACGACATGGTTCGAAATCCGGATCGGGCAGGTTTGCGATGAAGGTTACCGTTGAGCGCGCGCAGTTGCTGAAGTCACTGGGCCACGTCCACCGCGTGGTCGAGCGCCGCAACACCATTCCGATTCTCGGCAACGTGCTAATCCGCGCGGAAGGCGCCCGGCTGTCGCTGAAGGCCACCGACCTCGACCTCGAAGTCACCGAGACACTGGCGGCCGAAACCGCCACCGCCGGTTCGACCACGGTGCCCGCGCATATGTTCTACGATATCGTGCGCAAGCTGCCGGACGGCTCACAGATCGTGCTGGAAAGCGACGGCGACCGCGCCGTACTGGCGATCCGCGCCGGACGTTCGCGCTTCACCCTGCAGACGCTGCCGGAAAGCGACTTCCCCGATCTCGCCGCCGGCGACATGTCGCACACGTTCTCCCTGTCCGCGGCTGACGTTAAGCGGCTGATCGACCGTACCCAGTTCGCCATTTCCACGGAAGAAACCCGCTACTATCTCAACGGCATCTACCTTCATGCCGCAGGCTCCGCGAAATCGGAAACGCTGCGCGCCGTCGCCACCGACGGCCATCGTCTGGCGCAGGTCGATCTGCCCCTGCCGAAGGGCGCGAGCGGCGTTCCCGGCGTCATCGTGCCCCGCAAGACGGTCGGCGAGGTGCAGCGCCTGATCGAGGACGCCGAGGCCGAGGTCACCATCGAGCTGTCGCAGGGCAAGATCCGCTTCACGCTTGGCAACGTCGTGCTGACGTCGAAATTGATCGATGGCACCTTCCCGGACTACGGCCGCGTCATTCCGCAGAACAACGACAAGGAACTGCGCGTCGACAAGAAAGACTTCGAGGCCGCCGTGGATCGCGTCTCGACCATTTCCAGCGAGCGCGGCCGCGCCGTGAAGCTGGCGCTGTCCTCCGGCAAGCTGGTGCTCTCTGTCACCAATCCGGATTCCGGCAGCGCCACCGAGGAGCTGGAAGTCGACTATGCCGCCGACGCGCTCGATATCGGCTTCAACTCGCGTTATCTGCTCGACATCGCGGCGCAGATTGAAGGCGAGGTCGCGGTGCTGAAACTGGCCGACCCCGGTTCGCCGACACTGATGCACGACAGCAACGCCAAGGGCGCGCTCTACGTACTGATGCCGATGCGAGTGTGATGGCGATTCGGAGTTTCTTTCGGAATAGCCCTTTTAATGCACGGCATTCCAATACAAACGCGTCGTCATTGTAGGGCTTGACCCGGCAATCCATCATCTGAACATGGGCTTTCTGAAATGTCCGCTTACGCGGACGATGGATACGCGGGTCAAGCCCGCGTATGACGCTATCGTATGATCCCGTCCCGCATCCACCGCCTGTCGCTCACGCAATTCCGCAACTATCGCGCGGCGAGCCTCACCGCCCGTAACGATCTCGTCGTGCTGGTCGGGCCGAACGGCGCCGGCAAAACCAACTGCCTGGAAGCGATTTCGCTGCTTTCGCCGGGGCGAGGCCTTCGTCGTGCCCGCCTCGAGGATGTTGCCAGCCAAACCGGCGACGGCGCATGGGCGGTGGCCGCCGAAGTGGAAGGTGCGCTAGGTCTTGCGACCTTGGGAACCGGCATCGATGCGCCGTCCGGTGATGTCGCCACCAATCGCCGCTGCCGCATCGATCGCGAACCAGTCGCCTCCGCAACGGCATTCGGCGACCATCTGCGCATGGTGTGGCTGACGCCGGCGATGGACGGCCTGTTCACCGGCCCCGCTTCCGAGCGACGCCGCTTTTTCGACCGCCTGGTGCTCGCGCTCGACGGAGAGCATTCCGGCCGCGTCTCGGCACTCGACCGCAGCCTGCGTTCGCGCAACCGACTGCTGGAAGATCGACAGCCCAACGCCCATTGGCTCGACGCCGTCGAACGCGAGACCGCCGAACTCGCCATCGCCGTCGCTGCCCAGCGCGGCCAGACCCTGCAACGGCTGGCGACGACGCTTGCCGCGCGCGGCCTCACCTCGGCGTTTCCCTCCGCGACCATCGCGCTTGACGGCTGGCTCGAGAATGCACTCCTCTCCGAGCCCGCCACCGCCGTGGAAGATCGCTACCGCGCGGTGCTGCGCGACAACCGCGCGCGCGATGCCGCCGCCGGCCGCACCCTCGACGGGCCGCATCTCACCGACCTGCAAGTCGTCTACGCGCCGAAGAACATGCCGGCGAAGGATGCCTCCACGGGCGAGCAGAAGGCACTCTTGATCGGCCTCGTGCTGGCGCACGCCAATCTCGTCGCCGAGATGACCGGCATCACGCCGCTATTACTACTCGACGAGGTGGTGGCGCATCTCGATCCCGGCCGCCGCGCCGCGTTGTTCACGGAATTGACGACACTCGGCGCGCAGGTCTGGATGACAGGCGCCGATCCGGCGGCCTTCGCCGATATCGGCCCGCGCGGTGAAATCCTCGCGGTCGAGGCGGGACAGATCACCCCAGGGAAATAGCAGCTAACAGCCTGGTTCGGCTTCGGCCGTTCGCCGTGCCCGACCAGCAAGCCGGAATTAATCCGCCGGACATGCTCCATCCATATTGGGCGCGGTAAGTTCGGCGCGGATGCGGGGGATTTGCGCCCACGCGGTGAGCTGGCGCGGTTTCGCGCAAATGCATCTCGGAAATTCGGGGGCTACCTCGAAACCAGGAGATGTAACGATGACAACCAATCTGTTCGACCGCCGCATTCAACGGCGCACCCTGCTTAAGGCCGGTCTTGCGATCGGTGCGCTGAACTTCGCTTCGCCGCTCGCCGGCGTAGCGATGGCCGCACCCGAGCGATCCGGCGGCATCGGCGGCGTCTCCATCAAGATCGGCAACATCATGCCCTATAGCGGCCCTGCCTCGGCATACAGCACGATCGGCAAGACCGAGGCCGCCTATTTCACCATGATCAATGCCAATGGCGGCATCAACGGCCGGGCAATCGAGTTCATCTCCTACGACGACGGCTACAGCCCGCCGAAGGCGATCGAGCAGGCACGTCGTCTCGTGGAGGACGATAACGTGCTGCTGATCTTCAACAGCCTGGGCACGCCGAGCAACACCGCGATCCAGCACTACATGAACGAAAAGAAGGTTCCGCAACTGTTCATCGCCACCGGCGCCAACAAGTGGAACGACCCGAAGGACTTTCCGTGGACCATGGGCTGGCAACCCAGCTACCAGAGCGAGGCCCGCGTCTACGCGAAGTACCTGCTCAAGCACAATCCCAACAGCAAGATCGCGATCCTTTATCAGAACGACGATTACGGAAAAGACTACCTCAAAGGCTTCAAGGACGGCATCGGCGACAAGCTGAAGATCGTCTCCGAATTGTCCTACGACACCACCGAGCCCACCGTGGATTCGGAGATGATCAGCCTGCAAGCGTCAGGCGCCGACGTCTTCTTCGACATCACGACACCGAAATTTGCGGCGCAGGCGATCAAGAAGGCCGCGGAGCTGAACTGGCATCCACTGCATCTTCTCAACAACGTCTCGGCGTCGGTGGGCGCCGTGATGAAGCCCGCCGGCTTCGATCACGCCAAGGGCATTCTGTCGACCGCCTATCTGAAGGATCCGACCGATCCGCAATGGACGAACGATCCCGCGTACAAACGGTGGCTCGCGTTCATGGAGAAATATTATCCCGACGGCGACCGAACCAGCGCGTTCACGGTCTACGGCTACGCCGTCGCCGAAACCATGGCGCATGTCCTGCGCGCCTGCGGCAACGATCTGAGCCGCGCAAACATCATGAAGCAGGCCGCCAGCCTCCACGACCTGAAACTGGGCTTGCTGCTGCCCGGCATCACCGTCAACACCGGACCTGACGACTTTGCGCCGATCAAACAGTTGCAGATGATGCGCTTCACCGGCGACCGCTGGGAACTGTTCGGACCGATCATCAGCGGTGAGGTGTCGAGCAGCTAGCCTGGGTCGAAGGCAGGACCTGGCCGCGGGCTCGCATGGCCCGCGGACGACCCAAAAACAGGCTTCGGAGGCGGCCTTGCCGCGGTCCTCGAAACCAGCCTTTCCGGCCCTTGAAAAACCGATAAAAATACCCATTTCTTCAATGCCTTGCGGGGCGCGACTTTGCGCTAGGCGCATGGCCCGTTTCATGGCACAAATAGGCGGTTCAGCAGCGCTTTTCCTTGCTGATTCGAGACATCCTCATAGGCCCTGACGAATGACCGAACCCGCCCGGCAACCCGTTGCCGAAACCGAGCTTCCTGTTGCCATGGAATACGGCGCCGAATCGATCCGGGTCCTCAAGGGCCTCGACGCCGTGCGCAAGCGACCGGGCATGTACATCGGCGACACCGATGACGGCTCCGGCCTGCACCACATGGTCTACGAGGTCGTCGACAACGCCATCGACGAGGCGCTCGCGGGCCACGCCACGCTCGTGCAAGTCACGCTCAACCCTGACAACTCGGTCACCGTCTACGACGACGGCCGCGGCATCCCGGTGGGCATCCACAAGGACGAAGGCATCTCCGCCGCTGAGGTCATCATGACCCAGCTTCATGCCGGCGGAAAGTTCGACCAGAACTCCTACAAGGTTTCCGGCGGACTGCACGGCGTCGGCGTGTCCGTCGTCAACGCGCTGTCGAGCAAGCTCGCACTGCGCATCTGGCGCGATGGCAAGGAGCACTACGTCGAATTCGCGCATGGCGATTCCGTCGCACCCCTGAAAGTGGTCGGCGATGCCGACGGCAAGCGCGGGACCGAGGTGACGTTCCTCGCTTCGACGGACACCTTCAAGAACATCGAATACGATTTCGCCACGCTGGAGCATCGGCTGCGCGAGCTCGCCTTCCTCAATTCCGGCGTCAACATCGTGCTCGCCGACATGCGCGGCCCAGTCGAGAAGCGCGAGGAGATGCGCTACGAGGGCGGCGTCGAGGAGTTCGTCAAGTTTCTCGACCGCAACAAGAAGGCCGTGGTGCCGGCGCCGATCATGGTGCGCGCCGACATGAACGGCATCGGCGTGGAGGCTGCGCTGTGGTGGAACGACAGCTATCATGAGAACGTGCTGTGCTTCACCAACAACATTCCGCAGCGCGACGGTGGCACGCATCTCGCGGGTTTTCGCGGCGCGCTGACGCGGCAGGTCAACGGCTATGCCGACGTCATGGCCAAGAAGGAAAAGATCGCGCTGACCGGCGACGATTGCCGCGAGGGCTTGACCGCGGTGCTTTCGGTGAAGGTGCCGGACCCAAAATTCTCGTCACAAACGAAAGACAAGCTGGTCTCCTCGGAAGTCCGTCCGGTGGTCGAGAACGTCATCAACGAAGCCTTGGCGTCGTGGTTCGAGGAACATCCGACCGAAGCCAAGATCATCGTCGGCAAGGTGGTGGAAGCCGCCGCCGCGCGTGAAGCGGCGCGAAAGGCCCGCGAGTTGACGCGGCGCAAGGGCGCACTGGATATCGCCTCCCTGCCCGGCAAGCTCGCTGACTGCCAGGAACGCGATCCGGCGAAATCCGAACTGTTCATCGTCGAGGGTGACTCGGCCGGCGGCAGCGCCAAGCAGGGCCGCAACCGCGAATTCCAGGCGGTGCTGCCGTTGCGCGGCAAAATCCTTAACGTCGAGCGCGCGCGTTTCGACAAGATGCTGTCGTCCGAGCAGATCGGCACCCTGATCACCGCGCTCGGCACCGGCATCGGCCGCGACGACTTCGACCTGTCGAAGCTGCGTTATCACAAGATCATCGTGATGACCGACGCCGACGTCGACGGCGCGCACATCCGTACGCTGCTGCTGACGTTTTTCTTCCGGCAAATGCCGCAGATGATCGAAGCGGGGCACCTCTATATCGCGCAGCCGCCGCTCTACAAGGTGACGCGCGGCAAATCCGAGCAATACCTCAAGGACGAGCGGGCGCTGGAGGATTACCTGATTGCCACCGGCCTGGACGATTGCAGCTTCCAGACCGCGTCGGGCGACGTGCGCGGCGGCCGCGACCTGCAGGCGCTGGTGGAGGATGCCCGCGTCATCCGCAACGTGCTCAACAACCTGCACAGCCGCTACAATCGCGGCGTGGTCGAGCAGGCGGCGATCGCCGGCGTGCTGAACTCGCGTGTCACCAGCGATCCGGCGCAGGCCAACGCCGCTGCGGACTACATCGCGCGACGGCTCGACGTGCTGGCCGACGAGGTCGAGCGCGGCTGGACCGGCCGCTTCACCGAGGGCGAAGGCTTCTCCTTCGAGCGCACAATCCGCGGCGTCAAGGATGTCGCCATCATCGACGCGGCGCTGTTGTCATCGACCGATGCGCGCAAGCTCGATGAATATGCCGAGCGTTTGCAGGATATCTATCCGCGCCCCGGCCTGCTGCGCCGCAAGGATGTCGAGACCATCATCCACGGTCCGGTCGGGCTGTTCGAGGCCGTGACCGATGCCGGCCGCAAGGGCATCGCGATGCAACGCTACAAAGGTCTCGGCGAGATGAACCCGGAGCAGCTCTGGGAAACCACGCTCGACACCAACGTGCGCTCACTGTTGCAGGTGAAGATCAAGGAAGTCGACGAGGCCGACGACATCTTCACCAAGCTGATGGGCGACGTGGTCGAGCCACGCCGCGAATTCATCCAGGACAATTCGCACAGCGCCAACGTCGACGTCTGACGTTCTCCGTCGGACGCTGCAAGGCGCGCGGGCGTAGGTTCCGTTCCATTAAGAACTGGAACGTCAGTCGTCTTTGCTTTCGCCGTTATTCGCCGTTGCGGCATCCTGTTTGAGCGGCGTCAGCAGCCACAGCGTCAGAAACGTAAATAGCGAAATGACGACGGCGACGTCGTAGGCACCGAGTCCGACCGCGACGCCGACGGCGCCGGTTGCCCACAGGCTGGCGGCGGTCGCGGTGCCGTGGACCGACAATTTGGTTTTGAGGATCGCTCCGCCACCGATGAAGCCCATGCCGGCCATCAGGCCTTCGATGATGCGCGCCGTACCTTCGGGATGGCCTTCCAACATATGCTCGGTCGCCTGAATCACGCCGCAGGTGGCGAGCGCCACCAGCGGAAACGTGCGCAAGCCGGCACTACGCTCGGCTTTCTCGCGATTCCAGCCGATCGGCAAGGCCAGCAGATATGCGATCGCCATCACCACGACGTGTGGGCCGAGGCGGAAACTTGACGTCATTTCAAGCAGACCTTGCACGGCTCCTCTCGATAATATGCGGCTTAGTCGGTGTGGCCGCGCGACAGATCGTCGGCCTCGTCGTCGGCAGGCTCTGCGCGATCGAACACCGCCAGCCATGCCGTCAGCGCAGACGATGCATCTCCGGCGGCCTTTATCTGACGTAGTGCGATGCGGACGTTGGCGCGCGCGCCGCGGCCCGCGACGCGCGCTTCGGTCCACGGCGATTCACCACGCGAAACGGCTGCGATCACATCCCGTTTGAACGCGGCGCTTTCCGGCGCGCCCAGTTCCGCCAGCAACTGCTGAAATGCGTCGTGCCGCGAGCGCTCGAAAGCGCGCGCCTGCCCCAACGCATCCTTGGCCGGATGCGCCGGATAGAAATGCGCGCAGGGCACAAAGCCCTCCGGAATCGGTTCAGTCGCCGGATGGGTGCGCCCGCTTTTCAGCAGCTTCGGCAACACGTGCGTGTGCGGCCCTTCCGGGCTTTTGCCGTCGTGCGGCGGGATCGGCTGGTAGACTTCGGCACGGCCGATGCGGCTGATGAAGACGCGATGCGGATTGGCGGCGAGGATCAGGCCCATCGCCGGATTGCCCGGCTCGAACACCGCACGACCGACGTGGTTGCGTAACTCGCCCGCGAGTTTCGTATCGGCGACGCGGATGCAGAGATCGGCCTGCGGCGCATCGAGACCGAGATCGAACAACACGCCGTCGCGATCCTGTTCGCGCAAGGCCCCCGCATCCGGGCCAAGCTCGGTCAGCACCGCGCGTCGTCCCATGGCACAAGCGGGTTCGGGCAGGCAGATCGCCACGCGATGATTCCAGTGCTGCTTCGCAAGACTCTCCGACGCGAATGGCCGCATATCGTCCTGCACGCGGATGGCGATGCCGCCGCGCGCAGTGACGGCAGAAACGCCCTCGTCCGACGCATGCAAATCCGCCGGTTCGTCGCGATCACGGGCAAACTCGGCGATGGCGCCGAACGTACCGAGACTCCATTGCGTGTCGGGATCGGCGATCTGATCCGTCAACAGTTTCACAACGATCGCTTGCGGTATCACTGCGCTATTCCTCCCCGGCCCGCTCGGTCAGCATACAGGCGAAACTCGCGTCCTTCCTTCAGCCATGTCAACCGCTCTTCGCGCAGCAGCGTGCGGCGCGCCTTGCCGGAATCGTCACGCAAGGTCACCAGCGAGACTTCGTAGCTTTCCGGATGCTTGTTGCGGCTGATCCGGTCCGCCAGCACCGCGTTCATGCCATTGACGACGGCGTTAACATCGGCGCCGTCGTTGATCTCGATTATGGCGTGAATCCGATTGCCGAGTTCGGGATCTGGCAATCCCACCACGATGCTCGAATGCACGTCGGGATGCGCCAGCACCGCGGCCTCGATTTCGGCCGGATAGAGATTGGCGCCGCCGCGCAGGATCATGTCGGTGAGGCGGTCGCCGAGATAGAGATAACCGTCCGCATCGAGCCGTCCGACATCACCGATGGATTCCCAGCCATCGCTACGCCGCTTCGGATCGGCGCCGATGTAGTGATAGGTCGAGCCGACGCCATCGACCGGCATGAAATAGACTTCACCGGTCTCGCCTTGCGGCACGTCATTGCCGTCCTCGCCGACGATGCGGATGGCGCAAGCGGTCGGATCGACCTTGCCGACCGAGCCGCGATGCTCCAACCATTCGGTGCCGGAAATCACCGTGCGGCCCTGCCGCTCGGTGCCGCCATAAAGCTCATAGATTTTTTCCGGGCCGAGCCATTCGATCCACTTTTCCTTCAGCCACAGCGGCATCGGCGCGGCCATGTGGAATACGGTCTTCAGGCTCGACACATCGTAGCGATTGCGCACCTCCTCCGGCAACGACCAGATGCGATGCATCATGGTCGGCACGAAGTTGACCCACTCCAGCTTGTAGCGATCGATCAGCCGCAGCGTTTCCTCGGCGTCGAACTTCGCCATACCGGTAACGCTGCCGCCGCCGAACAACGCGAAATGCGACACGATGAACGGCGCGTTGTGATAGAGCGGTCCCGGATTGAGCAATGCCGCGCCATGCTCCATCAGCAATGGCGGCGCGACGGCGGTATCGGTCACCGCCGGCTGATGATCGAGGATCACCTTCGGTCGGCCGGTCGAGCCGCCGCTGGTCATCGCCTTCCAGTAGCGCGCCACCGGACGATCGATCGGCTCGTCGGATACGCCTTCAGGAATGAAATCGCGCGGCACGGAATTCGGCGCATTCCAGTCCGGTTCGCCGCCGACGACGAGCGACGGCTTCAGGATATCGAGGATTGCGGCGGCCTCGCCGCGCGGCAATCGGTGCGACAGCGAGGTGGGCGTCGCGCCAAGCTTCCACACCGCGAAACTGGTTTCATAAAACGCGTTGCTGTTCGGCAGGCCGATGGCGACAAAATCGCCGGCTTTGACGCCACGCTCGGCAAATGCACGTGCTCGGCGATTGGCGTTGCGCTCCAGCATCTCCCACGTCAGCTCGTCGGCACCATGCCGGACCGCGACAGTGTCCTTCGGCTTGCGATCGGCATACCAGCGCGGCACCTCGGCCAGCGGAATCAGCATCTCGTGCTCCGTTTCTTGTTGTTCGACCCCTTGCGGACGCGAAGCGACACGCCCAGCCCGCGCGCGATCTTATCGCGTTTTCCCGAAATGAAGATACCGAACTCAGAACCGTGGCAGCAAGAGCAGCGGCTTGAGGTCGCGCCATGCCGCATGCGCTGTCGCCAGCAACCGCTGCTTCTGCTTCGCGTAGCCGGGCGGCGTTCGCGACGCCGCGCGGATGCGGCGAAAACGTTGCAGGTCGCGTAGATCACCGAGCGCCCGCTGCAACCGTTTCGCAGGCTTGAGCAGATGGCGCAGCGGCGCGCGCGCCGCGGACGGGCATATATCGCCAAGCGCTTCGAGCACGTAGCGATAGCGCTTCACCTTGATGCGGAGGCTGTGACGCCGCTCGCCGCCCATCGTTGCAAGGCGGCGGCCCTTGCGGATCAAACGCGTCCGCCAGCGCTCAAGCGTCCGCTGGCAGTAAGCTCTCAGAGATTCTGCCCGCCGCCGCGTATCGTCATCCCGGCGCATCAGCCATGATCCACCCTCAACCCATTGAGTCAACGCATCCATCAATTGTCCAAAACGCTTCGACCGCAAGCCTGCGGCCACGCCGCGATAGAGTCTGTCGTGGCTGTCGTCGTCGCGCGCAACGATACGCGCCGCCCATTTTCGGTATCGCTTATGATGCACAAGTGCCGACATGACATCGGCATCGCGCGCGTCCCCCAACAGAGCGTGGAGCCACTTCAACTCCTTCTTCAGTTTCGGCCACGCCGCATCGGACGTCATCGGCGCGAAGAACACGACGGCAGCACGCAGCCGCGTGATGGCCATCCGCATCTGGTGAAGTGCCTCGGCATCGCCCGCGATGGTCCCGAGACGCTGCGCTTGCATTCGTACGAGGCAATCCCGTGCGATCCCCTGAAATGCCGTCACGCAATCCATTTCAGCAACCGTATGTTTCGGCTTGTCTGCCGGGCGGACTTGCTTCGCCGTGCGACCGGTGTGCATCACCTGAACTCGCCTGTTGGCAACGTCCCGGAAAATATAGGCAAGTCGTGGCGATCAGGCGAGATGCCGGTCTCTCAAGCCGCTGAGCGGCCAAACGACGCGCGTTGCGCGCCGCTCCAATTGGTGACGCAGCGCCGCAGATCGATGAAATTTTGATGCAATTGCTCGAGTGCGAACCCGACCATGAAGAACCGCTCGATGACATCGACCGGCAGGTCGCGGGTGCGGCCCTCGCGGCGAAGTGTCGAGACGGCTTCAATATAGCCGCGCAGCGCCTGCTCGAATTCGTCGAGCGAGGGCGGCGCAGCCCGTCGCACCAATGCGGCTTTACTGCCACGCAAGTATGCCACCGCCGTCAGGCGCACCTCGGTCTGCGCTGCTGCCAGCCGCGATTGCAGATCCTCCGGCAGCCGCACCACGGTGGCACGGCCGATCATCACAAGGTCGTGCCGCAATCGCAGCAAGGTGCGCAGCAGCGGCCCGGTATCCGGCCCGACCGCGAGTCGCGCCACCCGCTCGCGCTCCGCCTCGACCGCGACGCCGTTGAGACCGACCAATGCCTCGCCGATGCCATCCTGCAAGCGATGCAGCGTTTCGCTGTCGAGGCCGTGCGCCAGTCCTTGCAGCAATTCATCCAGCGCCACTGCGATCTGGTCCAGCATCCGCGCCGCTGCCGAAATGGCAAGGTTATGCGCCCGCGACGGCAGCACCGCGAACGACACCGCGAGCCCGACGAACGCTCCCACCGCAACCTCGATCACCCGGTCGATCGCCGACTCCAGCGGGCTACTATGGGTCATCGATGGCAACAGCAGCACGATGATGGCGGTGACCGGCGCGACGTTGAAGCTGGGATTGATCGCCGCCACCACCGCGAGCGGCGCCACCGCCAACGCCAGCACCGCGAGCAGCGCCAGTTCGCTCGCATGAGGAAACAGCACCGCGATGACGCCGCCATAGATCGCGCCGCCGATGGTGCCGATCAGATAATCCGTCGTGACCTTGATGGAGCGACCGACACTCATCTGCGTCACGATCACCGCCGTCAGCACCGCCCATAACGGCAGCGGCAAGCGCAACGCCAGCGCGACGGAAAGCGCCACCAATGCGGCGGTCATCACCCGCAGGCCCAGCGCGAACTGCGCCCGGCGCGCGGTGAACCAGCCGATCATACGGTGCCACCCGCCGCTCACGCCCATGCCTCACGACCCGCGCATGGACGCGGCCCTTCGGCAGGGTCTATGGTCGCGTCATCCCTCACGCAGGCTTCCGGCAGGCGCATTCATGGCATTCACCGTCGATCTGTTCTGGTCGTTCCGCAGCCCCTACAGCTATCTGGCGATCCCGAAAACGCAAAAGCTGGTCGCAGAATACGACGTTACCGTGAACTTGCGGCCGGTCTATCCGCTGGCGGTGCGCGTCCCCGGCTTTTTCAAGCGGGCCAATCCGCGCTTCGCTTTTTATGTCGTACTCGACAGCCGCCGCGTCGCCGAACGCGAGGGCATTCCGTTTCGCTTCCCGCAACCCGATCCCATCGTCCAGAACATGACGACGCTCGAGGTGGCGGCGGAGCAGCCGTACATCCATCGCCTGACCCGGCTTGGCGCGGCGGCGCAGCAGGACGGCCGCGCGCTCGCCTTCGTCGCAGCCATCACGCCGGCGCTGTGGGACGGCAGCATCAAGAACTGGCACGAGGGCGACCATCTCGCCAAGGCTGCGGCCGCCGCCGGGTTCGACCTCGCGGCGATGGATGCTGCGATTGCCGCCGATCCCGACCGTTACGAGCAGATCATCGCCGGCAACGAAAAGGATCACGCCACATCGGGGCACTGGGGCGTACCGACCTTCGTGTTCGAGAAGGAACCGTTCTTCGGGCAGGACCGTATCGACCTGCTGCTGTGGCGCATGGAGAAAAAAGGCTTGCAGCGGCGCACGGCACCCCCGGCCGCGCAAACGTGACCCTCGCCAGCATCACTTGAACGCCCTGCCGCCCCGGCCTAACTTGCCGCGCCGATCGCGAAGGACCAGACCATGACCGATGAAACCGCCAAGCTCGCCGCCTATGTCGCCGGCCTCACCTATGACGCCATTCCGCGCGAGGTGCTGGAACGGGCCAAACACTTGACGCTGGATTTTCTCGGCAGCGCGGTGCGGGCGCGGCGCGAGGCGGAATCGACGCCCTCGCTGCTCGGCATGCTGAAGACGCTCGGTCTCGATCACAACGGCGACTCAACGGTCGTCGGCGACAGCAAGACCTGGACGCCGGCGGTGGCGGCGCTGCTCAACGGCGCACTCGGTCACTCGCTCGACTTCGACGACACCCATGCCGACTCCTCGCTGCATCCGAGCGCGCCGGTGGTGCCCGCCGCTTTCGCGGCCGGCGAGATGGTCAACGCCTCGGGCCGCGACGTGCTCACCGCCATCGTCGCCGGTTATGAAGTGTGCTGCCGGCTCGGTAATGCGCTCGACCCGACCTCGCATTACGCGCGCGGTTTCCACCCCACCGCCACCGCCGGCACCTACGGCGCCGCAGCCGCGGCGGCGAAACTGTTCGGCTTGACCAAGGAGCAGATCATTTCCGCCTTCGGCGTTTCCGGCAGCCAGGCGGCGGGCTCGCTGCAATTCCTTGTCAACGGCTCGTGGAACAAGCGCTATCAGGTCGGCGCCGCCGCCATGAACGGCGTGATCGCCGCGACGCTCGCGCGCGACGGCTTCATCGGTTCATCGGAGTCGGTTGAAGGCAAGCACGGCCTGCTGGTCGGCTACACCGACGACGCCCATCCCGACGAGGCGGTCGCAGATCTCGGCAAGGTCTACGAGACCATGAAGATCGGCGTGAAGCCCTATCCGAGCTGCCGTTATACGCACGCCGCCATCGATGCGCTGCTGGCGATGCGCCGCGCGCACAATCTCACGCCGGACCAGATCAAGCGCGTCGAGATCGGCCTGCATCGCAACGGCATCACGCTGACTGGCGACGCGCCGACCAAGCGGCATCCGACCTCGATCGTCGGCGGCCAGTTCTCAATGTTTTTCACCGGTGCGCTGGCGCTCGATCAGGGCCGCTTCGGCTGGGACGACTACGCGCGGCTCGGCGACAAGGCGATCAACGCGCTCGCCGACAAGATCGACGTGGTGCAGGACGACCGGCTCGAAGTCGGCCGCACCCATCCCTTCGGCGCGCGATTGACCGTGACCACGGATGACGGCGTTCACGAAG
>JAFKKL010000389.1 GCA_017305595.1 Hyphomicrobiales bacterium
GCCCCGACGATCATGTGACAGGCGGCTCTATTGCCCATACCGCGACGTTTCTGCCGCGCCGTTGCCGTCGATGCGCGCCAATTTCACGCTCCGCGCGTTATCCACTCCGAACCATATGGCGTCATTTTGCGACAAAGCGATGGGTGCGTCGGCGTGGCGGTTTCCGCTATGCTCTCGCGTGACCATCGGAATGCAGCGGACAGGGATTTTGCCGGATCACATCGGTAATGCTTGCAACGGGAATGGGCGTTTCGCGCCATCGGCCCGTCATCCTTTTCGCGAATGCTGGAATCGGCGGCGGTTCGCCGTCTCAAGGAGAATGCCATGATCGGTTTGGTCCGCGTCATCAGCGTTGCGTGCGTGCTCGCGTTCGGCCTCAATGCCGCGCAGGCTGCCGACAAGGCTTACAAGCGGGACGATCTGGCGGATGCCGCAATCAAGCTGCAGGAGCAGATCAAGACCGAGGCCGGCAGCGTCGCCAAGCCGGCGTCGCAACTGCGCACCGATGCCGATATCGCGATCCGCAAAGGCAATCTTCGCGAAAGCCTGCAAATTCTTGGGCAACTCGCGGCCGTCGCCCCTGAAGACGGCAGCAACTGGCTGCGGTTGGCGAAAACCATCCTTCAGGTCCGTCCGATCACCAACAGCGAACAGACCTTGCTGCGCGAGCGCGCCTCGACCGCGTCCTATCTGGCCTACCAGCGCGCCGGCAATGCCGGCGAGGAGGCCGATGCGCTGGCGGTGCTCGGCCGCACCTTCGCCCAGCGTCGGCTGTGGCGTCCGGCGCTCGATACCATGCAGCTGTCGCTCGATCTGCGTGAGGTCGCGGACGTACGCGGCGATTACGAGAAGCTGCGCGACGATCACGGCTTCCGGCTGCTCGACTACAGCGTGGATTCGGATTCCGCTTCGCCGCGCGTCTGTTTCCAGTTCTCGGAGGACCTCGCCAAGCGCACCGACTTCGCGCCGTATCTCGCGCTCGCCGGCAACGATGCCCCTGCGATTTCGGCCGAGGAACGGCAACTCTGCGTCGACGGCCTGAAGCACGGCGAGCGCTACAACATCAACCTGCGCGCCGGCCTGCCGTCCACCGTGCGGGAGACGCTGCCGAAGTCGGCGGAGTTCAACGTCTATGTCCGTGACCGCAAGCCGTTCGTGCGCTTCACCGGCCGCGCCTATGTGCTGCCGCGCACCGGCCAGCGCGGCATTCCGGTGGTCAGCGTCAACACCCAGAACGTCGCAGTGAACGTGTTTCGGATCGGCGACCGCAACCTGATCAACACCGTGATCGGCAGCGACTTCCAGCGCGCCTTGAGCCGCTATGAATTGTCGACGCTCGGCGAGGAGCGCGGCGTCAAGGTGTGGAGCGGCGATCTCGCGACCGCGTCGACCCTGAATGCCGACGTCACCACAGCATTCCCGGTCGATCAGGCGTTGGGCGACCTGCAACCGGGCGTCTATGTCATGACTGCTGCGCCGAAGGGACCGCAGGCGAACGACGAGGATTCCGGTTCGCTGGCGACGCAGTGGTTCATCGTCTCCGATCTCGGGTTGACGGCGTTCTCCGGCAATGACGGCATCCACGTTTTCGCCAATTCGCTGGCCAGCACCGCGCCGGTGGCCAATGCCGAGGTGCGTCTGCTGGCGCGCAACAACGAAATCCTCGCCACCCGTAAGACCGATGCCGCCGGGCATGTGCTGTTCGAGGCGGGGCTGGCGCGTGGCGAGGGCGGCCTGTCGCCGGCGCTGCTCACCGTTACCGGAGAGAAGGCGGACTATGCCTTCCTCAGCCTGAAGACGACGGCCTTCGATCTGTCGGATCGCGGCGTCAGCGGCCGTCCGGTGCCGGCGGGGGCCGATGCCTTCGTCTATGCCGAGCGCGGCGTCTATCGCTCCGGCGAGACGGTCTATCTCACCGCGCTGTTGCGCGACGGGCAGGGCAAGGCGATGACCGGCGGGCCGCTCACCTTGGTGGTTGAGCGCCCGGACGGCGTCGAGTATCGCCGCGCCTCTCTGCCGGATCAGGGCGCGGGCGGGCGCAGCCTTTCGCTGCCGCTGAACACCGCTGTGCCGACCGGCACCTGGCGGGTGCGCGCCTTCACCGATCCCAAGGCCCCGTCCGTGGGCGAGACCACCTTCATGGTCGAAGACTATGTGCCGGATCGGATCGAATTCGATTTGACCAGCGATGCCAAGCAGATCACGACGGAAGCTCCGGTGACGCTCAAGGTCGACGGCCACTTCCTCTACGGCGCGCCGGCGTCCGGCCTGCAACTCGAGGGCGACATGCTGGTCGCGCCTGCCGCCGTGCGTCCGGGCTATGCCGGCTATCAGTTCGGCGTGCCGGACGAGGAGACCGCGAATAACGAGCGCACCCCAATCGAGGGTCTGCCCGAGGCGGACGCCAACGGCGTCGCCACCTTCCCGGTGAGCCTTGCGAAAGCACCGGCGTCGGCCCGTCCGCAGGAAGCGCAGATTTTCATCCGCATGGCGGAAGCCGGCGGCCGCGCGGTCGAGCGCAAGCTGGTGCTGCCTGTCGCGCCGCCATCGGCGATGATCGGCGTCAAGCCGTTGTTCTCCGGTAACAGCGTTGCCGAGGGCGAGAACGCCAACTTCGACGTTGCGTTCGTCGCACCGGATGGCACCGCGCTGGCGCGCAGCGGCTTGCGCTACGAGCTGCTCAAGATCGAGTCCCGTTATCAATGGTATCGCCAGAGCGGGTCGTGGGAATACGAACCGGTCAAATCGACCAAGCGCGTCGCGGACGGCGATCTCACCATCGGCGCCGACAAACCGGCGCGGCTGCAACTGTCGCCGCGG
>JAFKKL010000390.1 GCA_017305595.1 Hyphomicrobiales bacterium
CTGCTGCGCGACAAGCGTATCGCGGCGGAGGCCCTCCTGATCGAGCGTCTGCAACGCGGCGCCGCGCAGGGCGAGCTTGCGGCCAACACCGATCCGGCCGTGCTAGGCAAATTCATCAATACGGTCATGGAAGGCATGTCCGTTCAGGCGCGCGACGGCGCTACGATCAACGAACTGCTCTCCATCGCCAAAATGGCACTCGATCGATGGCCGGCTGCGGTGTGATGGTCGAAGCGTGCTCGTCCTCGGTGTTCTTGCAACAAGCCTCTGTCGATCTGCAGCAAAGCCCACTCCGACCGAAGTCCGCATGCCCAAATCATCATCCCATTCCGGGAGACCGCAGCGTTCGACAGGATTTTTGAACAGCCGCGGAAAGTTGTGACACCAAGTATCGATATTTATTTGTGCGTGGCGGGGATCTACCTATCCGCCTCGCTCGAACGAATAGCCGAACACATCTGATAGGATGAAAGCACATGAAACGCGTGACGCTGCCAGGCGGGGAAGTCGTTCCTTCAATGGGTCAAGGCACCTGGAAGATGGGCGAACGTGCCGAGCGGCGATCCGATGAGATCGCCGCGCTACGCGCCGGTGTCGAGTTGGGCCTGACGCTCATCGACACCGCCGAAATGTACGGCGACGGTGCGGCGGAAACGCTGATATGCGAGGCGCTGGGCAGCTTTCGCGACCAGTTGTTCCTCGTCAGCAAGGCATATCCGCAGAATGCATCGCGCTCCCGCCTTGCTGGTGCGTGCGAGGCGAGCCTGAAGCGGCTCGGCACCGATCGGCTCGACCTCTACCTTCTCCACTGGCGGGGATCGGTGCCGCTCACTGAAACAGTGGAGGCATTGGAGACGCTGAAATCTGCGGGAAAAATTCGGCACTGGGGTGTCAGCAACCTCGATACCGATGATATGGACGAGCTTGTCGCTGCCGGCGGGGGGGGCTGCGTGACCGATCAGATCCTTTACAATCTGGTCCGTCGGGGCCCCGAATTGGACCTTTTGCCTTGGCTCGCCGAGCACAAAGTGCCTGTCATGGCGTATAGTCCGGTCGAGCAGGGACGACTTTCTACGCACCCCGCTCTCGACAAAATTGCAGCCGAGGTTGGTGCAACCCCTGTGCAGGTCGCACTTTCCTGGACGTTGCGGCACGATGGCCTCATCGCCATCCCGAAAGCGAGTTCAGTCGCACATGTGCGGGAGAACCGCGCGGCCGCCGATATCGTTCTTTCCGATGCCCAACTTGCGACGCTCGACGCGGCATTTCCTAGGCCAGGCAACCGTCGTCCACTTGAAATGCTGTAGCGTCAGATGGCGATATTCTCTCTCGAAGGCACTGACGTGACCCGCGTGATAGTTGGCCGCATTGATGATAGAGCTACGTCGTGAAATCGGCGGAATGCATGGATCGGATCGGATTGTTTCCTGTGTTTCTCGCTTGACGATAGATCCCGAAAGTACGGTTTTTCGGGGCATCTCGGAAAAACCCAATAAATTCATAAGCCAGCCAATTTTCCAGGATGTATGACGGTATATCGCCGCAAGAAATATTTTTAATTGCGATATTTCAAGGATTTATGCTTTCAATCAATAATCGAGTGGGAATGATTTGCGCACGGGCGTCGTTTCCGCGAAGGCGGGCTCACGCGCGATGTCGCTCGGAATGCGGGCGGCGATTGTAACCTTTAACGGGCAGGTCACCGACCCGAACGGGAAACACGCCGATGGCGAACGGCTGGGACGAATCCGCCGAGGCCTGGATCGCCAGCATCGGCGAGGAGGGTGATTTCAGCCGCGCCTGCGTTCTCGACAGGCCGATGCTGGCACGCGTCCGCGCCGGCAATTTCAATTACGCGCTCGATGCCGGGTGCGGCGAGGGCCGTTTCTCCCGCCTGCTGCAAGGCATCGGCGTGCGGACGGTCGGCATCGATCCGACCGCGCGGCTTATCCAAGAAGCGCGTCGGCGTGATCCGGGCGGCGACTATCGCGTCGGATACGCCGAGAATCTGCAGTTTCCGAACGAGACATTCGATCTTGTCGTCAGCTATCTCACGCTAATCGACATTCCCGACGTCGCCACCGCGATCGCGGAGATGACGCGCGTGTTGAAGCCGGGCGGCAGGCTGCTGATTGCCAATCTGACCAGCTTCAGCACGGCTGGCGAAGGCTGGTCCAGCGAGGCGGAACGTCGCTTCTGCATCGACCATTACCTCGACACCCGCGCATTGCTGTCCGAATGGGACGGCATCCGGATCACCAACTGGCATCGGCCTCTCAGTTATTACATGACGCTGCTGCTCGGCGAGGGGCTCATTCTCCGGCACTTCGACGAGCCGCGTCCCCATGGCGGCAAACCTGCCGTCGCCGAAAAGTATCAGCGTGTTCCATGGCTGATGATGATGGAATGGGAAAAGCCGTAAGCTGAAGCTGAGCAGCAACAGGTCGTCACACCTGCTTCGAGGTTTCCTTCGCGCGCACGCCTCGGCCGCCAGAAAATTTGCCGGGCATTGTCGGCTGTTTCACATCTCGTTCGTCGTTCCAGTAGCAAACCTGAAAGCAGGGAGACGCACGATGCGGGTGATGGTGCTGGTGAAGGCGACCGAGGACAGCGAGCAGGGCTTCCGTTCCACGCCGGAGACGACTGCGATGATGGAGGCGATGGGCCGGTTCAACGACGAACTGCGCAGGGCCGGCATCTTCGTCATGGCGGATGGCCTCGCGCCGTCCTCGCGCGGCAAGCGCGTTGCCTTCGATGGCACCGGCCGCACGGTGATTGACGGCCCCTTCGCCGCGGCGCGCGAGCT
>JAFKKL010000072.1 GCA_017305595.1 Hyphomicrobiales bacterium
TCGAGCGTGTGCACGCAATAGCCGATGGCGTAGGCCATGGCGGAACGGTTCTGCAGCACGGGCAGGAAATTGAACAGGCCGCCGCCGTCGCTCGGCTTCGCGGGCGGCGCGGCGCGGCGCGGCACGAAGAATGCGACCATGCACCAGGCGATCGCTGCCGTGAGTGCGGCAGAAAAGAACGCGAGCTGCCATCCGCCGAGATTGGCGAGCAGATCTCCCGTCGCGAAGGAGAGCGCGCCGGACACGCCGATGCTCGCGGCATGTCCTGTCACCGCGCGCGACATCATCTTGGCGTCGACCTGATCGGCGAGCACCTTGACGCCGGTCATGTAGGTCCCGGCCCAACCGAGCCCGGTCAGCGCGCGGAAGGCCATGGCCGACCAGTAGCCCTCGGCGAAGAGCGCGAACCCGCCATGTCCCACGACCGTCGCACCGACGCCGAAGAGATAGACGAACTTCGCATCCACGCGATCGGTCAGCGTGACCAGGATCGGCACGGCGAGCATGTAGGCGGCGTAGAAGCTCGCCGTGATCCACCCTGCCTGCGTATTGCTGAGATCCCAGAGCGGGATCATGCGCGGCAGCAGCGCCGGCCAGAAGAACGCCCCGATCTGCACCAGCACCTGCGCTGCGCAGACGATCGCCACCAGCCGCCGCGCCGCGGCCTGCTCGCCTACTACCTGCATTTGTGCGCCCCACTCCCCGTATGCCGCGCGCTTCTTGGAACTCGTCGGCGTTGATCATCAAGTCTTAAAATGGCGGGGGTCCGGGGGTGTCCCCCGGGCGGGTTACAGGGCGGCGGCCCTGTTCGCGCCGCAGGCGCGACCGCCTCACCTCCAGAGCGTCAACGCGATCGCCACGAGCGCCAGCGCGCCAACCCAGAGTGCAACGCGGCTCCACCGCCCTTGCCGCGCGTCGGCCGCGGCAAGCCGCTCGACGGTTTCGTCATCGAGCCGCACGCCGCCCCGTGCCGCTTCGGCAAGCGCCACCAGCGTTCGTTCGGCTTGTCCCAACAGCGCCGGCACATCACCGAGCAGGCGCCCGATCTCTGATGCCCCTTCGCGCGCGTCCTTGAGCGCGCCGGCCGGGCCGAGATTGCTCTCGACCCACTCGCGCGCGATGGGCTCGGCCGCCGTCCAGATGTCGAGGTTCGGATCGAGGCCGCGCGCGACGCCTTCGACGACCACCATGGTCTTCTGCAGGTTGATCAGCTCGGGCCGGGTCTGCATGTCGAAGACCTCGGTGTAGGCGAAGAGCTGCCCGAGCAGGTCCGCCATGGAGATCTCGCCCGCCGAGCGGCCCTGAATGGGCTCGCCGATCGCACGCAGGGCCTGCGCGAAAACTTCGACGGGATGATGCGGCGGCACGTAGCCGGCCCAGAAGTGCACCTCCGCGGCGCGGCGGTAATCGCGCGTGATGATGCCGTGCAGGATCTCGGCGAGGAAGCGGCGCTCCTTCGGGCCGAGCCGTCCCATGATGCCGAAATCGACGGCGACGACATTGCCCTGGCGATCGACGAGCAGGTTCCCCTGGTGCATGTCGGCATGGAAGAAGCCGTCGCGCATGGCATGACGCAGGAAGGACTGCAGCACGGTGAGGCCCAGCGCGCGGCGATCGAGCCCTGCCGCTCCGAGGCGCGCGGTATCGGCGATCGGAATGCCGTCGATCCACTCGAGTGTGAGCACGCGCTTCGAGGTTCGCTTCCAGTCGACGGTCGGCACGCGGAAGCCGGTATCGCCCTTGATGTTCTCCGCCATCTCGGAGATCGCGGCTGCCTCGAGACGCAGATCCATCTCGATCTCGGTCGTGCGCGCGAGCGTCTCGACGACGGCGACGGGCCGCAAGCGCCGCGTCGGCGGATGAAAGCGCTCGATCATGCGCGCGGCGAAGAAGTAGCTGTCGAGATCGCGCTTGAAACGGCGCTCGACGCCGGGCCGCAGCACCTTCACGGCGACCTCACGGCGCTCCCCGTTCTCGACGACCACCGCCTTGTGCACCTGGGCGATCGACGCCGCGGCCACGGGCGGCCCGAACTCGACGAAATGATGAAGACTGCGCGCGAAGGCACGCAACGCCTTGTGCAGGGGCAAATCACCATCAGTCGCGAGGGTACCGAGCGTAACCTGTCGGTTCGTGTCAGCGCCGAGCAGACCAGTCAGTCGCGTGATAGCTACATCATTACCCTCGATGACATCACCGAACTGGTTGCCGCCCAGCGCACCTCGGCATGGGCGGACGTCGCGCGTCGCATCGCGCACGAAATCAAGAATCCGCTGACGCCGATTCAGTTGTCCGCCGAGCGTATTCGCCGGAAATTCGGCAAGGTTATTACTGACGACAAGGCAATCTTCGAACAGTGCACCGATACGATCGTGCGACAGGTCGACGATATTCGGCGGATGGTCGACGAATTCTCGCGCTTCGCGCGGATGCCGAAGCCGGTGATCGAGGGCGAGGACGTTGCCGATACGGTGCGTCAGGTGGTGTTCCTGATGCGGGTCGGACACCCGGATATCGATATCGATGTCGAGGTCCGCGAAGACCCGATGCGGGCGCGCTTTGATCGCCGCCTGATTTCGCAGGCGCTAACCAACATCATCAAGAATGCGACGGAAGCGATCGAAGCCGTTCCGCCCGAATACCTAACGAAGGGACGGATCGAAGTCGCCGCCTTCCGTGAAGACGAGGACATCGTGATCGATGTGGTCGATAACGGCATCGGGCTTCCGACCGTCAGTCGCTCCCGTCTGCTTGAACCATATGTGACGACGCGCGCCAAAGGAACGGGCCTTGGGCTCGCCATCGTTGGTCGCGTTCTCGAAGATCACGGCGGTCGCATCGAACTTAACGATGCCTCGGCAATCCATCCAGGTGCACGCGGCGCCTGGATGCGGCTCCGTTTTGCGGAATCCGGTCAACCCACGAACAACGAACCTGCGTCAACGGGCGAGACGCAGCGAACCGATCAAGCCGTAACGGCAACTACCGATAACACAACAGGCGTCTCCCATGGCTAATGATATTCTGATTGTCGATGACGAAGCAGATATCCGCGAACTGGTCGCAGGCATTCTCGAAGACGAAGGCTTTTCGACGCGGACTGCGCGCGACAGCGATTCCGCGCTGACCGAGATTGCCAGCCGCCGGCCGAATATGGTGTTCCTCGATATCTGGTTACAGGGCAGCCGGCTCGACGGGCTTCAGCTTCTTGAGCAGATCAAGCGCGATCATCCCGAGATGCCGATCGTGATGATCTCCGGCCACGGCAACATCGAAACGGCGGTCGCCGCGATCAAGCGCGGCGCTTACGATTTTATCGAGAAGCCGTTCAAATCCGACCGGTTGATCCTGGTCGCGACGCGTGCGCTGGAAACGTCCCGGTTGAAGCGCGAGGTTCGCGAACTCAAGCAACTGGCGCCCACCTCGAGCACGCTGGCCGGACACTCGGCATGCATGAATCAGCTTCGCCAGACCATCGAGCGCGCCGCCAAGGCCAACAGCCGTATCATGATCGTCGGACCGTCGGGGGCCGGAAAGGAACTGACCGCGCGCACTCTGCACAACGCGTCCGCGCGGGCCGAGGGGCCGTTCGTCGTCATCAATGCCGCGGCAATTACGCCGGAGCGGATGGAGGAGGAGCTATTCGGCATCGAGCCGGCCAGCGCCGACCAGCCGCGCAAGGCAGGCGCGCTTGAAGAGGCGCACGGCGGCACCTTGTTCGTCGATGAAATCGCCGACATGCCGCGCGAAACGCAGAACAAGATCCTGCGCGTGCTGGTGGACCAGACATTCCAGCGCACCGGCGGGACCGCGAAGATTCACGTCGACGTGCGCATCATCTCCTCGACCGCGCGTAACCTTGAAGAAGAAATCGCCGCAGGTCGTTTCCGCGAGGACCTCTATCATCGCCTCTCGGTGGTGCCGATCCGCGTGCCGCCGCTGTCCGAGCGTCGTGACGATATTCCGGAATTGATCGATTACTTCATGGACCAGATTTCCGCCGCGACCGGCTTGCCGAAACGCAAGATCGGCGACGACGCGATGGCGGTCCTGCAATCCCACGTCTGGCCGGGGAACGTCCGTCAGTTGCGCAACAACGTCGAGCGGCTGATGATCCTCGCCGGAGGCGGCCCGGAAGCCGTCATCACCGCCGACATGCTGCCACAGGATGTCGGTTCGATGGTGCCGGCGATGCCGACCGGCAACAACGGTGAGCACATCATGGGATTGCCGCTGCGCGAAGCCCGCGAAGTGTTCGAGCGCGATTATCTGATCGCGCAGATCGGCCGCTTCTCCGGCAATATCTCGCGAACGGCGGAGTTTGTCGGCATGGAGCGCTCGGCGCTGCATCGCAAGCTGAAAGCGCTCGGGGTCGGATAAGTATCCTTACGTCGAATGGAATGCCCGGATGTCACGCATCGCCTATGTCAATGGCAGCTATCGCAACATGCGCGATGCCTGTGTCAACGTCGAGGATCGCGGCTATCAGTTTTCCGACGGGGATAATGAAGTCTGCGAAATCCGCGGCGGACGATTGGTGGACATGCAGCGCCACATGACGCGGTTGCAACGCTCCCTGAGCGAGCTTCGGATCACCATGCCGATGCCGCTGCAATCGCTTTCCGTCGTCATGCACGAAGTGGTACGGCGAAATCGTGTGACCTACGGTATCGTCTATTTGCAGATCACGCGCGGTGTCGCGCGACGCGACCACGGTTTCCCGACCAAGCCCGTTTCACCCAGCGTTGTGGTCACGGCGCGTTCGCTGAATTTCGCCAAGAACCAGGCGACGGCCGCGACCGGCATTCGCGTGGTGACAATGCCGGACAACCGCTGGCCGCGGGTCGATATCAAATCGGTTTCGCTATTGCCCAATGTGCTGGCGAAGCAGGCCGCGCGGGAGCAGGGCGCTTACGAGGCGTGGTATGTCGACGGGCAAGGCTTCGTTACCGAAGGCGCCTCGAGCAACGCCTGGATCGTGACCAAAGACGGGCGCGCGGTCACCCGGCCGACCACCAGCGGTATTCTCGCCGGCATCACCCGTAGCGTTCTGATCGACGTCTTGGCCGAACTTCAGATCAAGTTTGAGGAGCGGCCGTTTACCCCGGCCGAAGCCAAGAACGCCGCCGAGGCATTCGTGACGTCCGCCTCGCAAATCGTCATGCCGGTAGTAGCGATCGACGATACAACCATCGGGAACGGGTCACCGGGGAGCATTTCCCGGCGACTTCGGGAACTATTTCACCGTTTTTCGGTATTTTCATAAGGTTTCGACATCTTTGCCTTGGGTTCCTTTGGAACCCGCTTGCCTAAAATGAACACCTGTCTTCTAATTATAACACCATCGGCCCAGAGGGGGACTCCGAGCAGGTGGTGGTTCGGTAAAGTCCGCGCAGTCGGGCGAACCGGAGCGCAATAACAAGAAGCAACCAACTTGCGAGAAGAAAAATGGCGGCAGACCGCGCACAAAATCTACAAGACACCTTCCTCAATCACGTTCGGAAAACCAAAACGCCTTTGACAATCTTTCTGGTCAATGGCGTCAAGTTGCAGGGTATCGTCACCTGGTTCGATAATTTCTGCCTCCTGCTGCGCCGCGACGGGCATTCCCAGCTTGTCTACAAGCACGCCATTTCCACCATCATGCCCGGCGCGCCGATTCAACTGTTCGAGGGCGGGGAGGATACGTCTGCGTGAGCGTGATCTGATTGGAACGTCGCAAGGTTGAAGGAAACCGTCCGGATACGGCCGCAAGATCCGTGATCGGACGGGCCATCGTCGTCGGGCCCTATCTTCGGACCCGGCGCGGGGATGCCGATAACGCGGAAGCCAGTTCGGTCGTCCGCGATACGGACGCGCGCCTTGAGGAAATCACCGGACTGGCACGCGCCATTGATCTCACGGTCGTTGAGGCGGTGGCGGCGCCGATCACCCAGATCAGACCCGCGACCTATCTCGGCAAAGGCAAGGTCGAGGACATTGGCGCCCTGATTCCGGTTCATGGCGTCGAGCTTGTCGTGATGGATTGTGCGTTGTCGCCGATCCAGCAGCGCAATCTCGAAAAGGCATGGAACGCCAAGGTTCTCGATCGCACCGGGCTGATCCTTGAAATTTTCGGGCGGCGCGCCACCACCAAGGAAGGCGCGTTGCAGGTCGAACTTGCGCATCTCAACTATCAGCGTAGCCGGCTGGTGCGGTCATGGACCCACCTCGAACGCCAGCGCGGCGGCTTCGGTTTTCTCGGGGGGCCGGGTGAAACGCAGATCGAGGCTGACCGCCGCCTGATCGGCGAACGCATCACGCGGATCGAAGCCGAGATCAAGAAAGTCGCGGCGACGCGGCGGCTGCACCGCGCTGGCCGCAAGCGGGTGCCGTATCGCATCGTCGCGCTGGTCGGTTACACCAATGCCGGCAAGTCGACGCTGTTCAATCGCCTCACCGATGCCGAGGTGAAAGCGGCCGACATGCTGTTCGCGACGCTCGATCCGACGTTGCGCGCGATCCGCCTGCCGCATGGCGGCAAGGCGATGTTGTCGGACACAGTCGGCTTCATTTCCAACCTGCCGACACAACTGGTTGCAGCATTTCGTGCAACTCTGGAAGAGGTGCTTGAGGCTGATGTCATCCTGCACGTCCGCGATATTTCGCACGAGGACGCGGAGGCACAGCAGCGAGATGTTGATATCGTGTTGCGGCAACTCGGGATCAATCCGGAGACCGGAGCGCATGTGATCGAGGTGTGGAACAAGATCGATCGCTTCACACCGGACGAGCGCGAAAATCTCGCCAATATCGCCGCGCGTCGGCCGGCGGATCATCCAGTGTGTTTGGTCTCCGCCGAAACCGGCGAGGGCGTTCCGCAGTTGTTGGAGGCGATCGAGGGGTTGCTTGCAACCACCCGCGAGACGCTCGAACTGACTATTGACGCGTCCGACGGCGCCGGCATTAGTTGGCTGCATCGCAATACGGAGGTCCTCGCGAAGGACCTTGTGGACGGACGGTTCAACATGACCGTCCGGCTCGACGCGACCAAGCGCGATATCGTGATCGATCGCTTTGGCGCGCGTCCGCAGCAGGTTGGCGGAGCGATAAATGATCCGCCCCGCCGCGACACATCGTCATAGGAACGACACGTTCGGGCATCGCACGGCAGCCCTTCAACGGACGCACTTGACGCTGCCGCGCAGGCGGCTATGCCATTCGACAAAACACAAACGAAAAATCGAGAGGACGAAGATGGTGAGCTATCAAAATACGTTACTGCTCATTGACGGCAAATGGCGCGGCGGCAAGTCCGGCCGGACAATTCCGGTGCTCAATCCGGCCACCGAAGAAACCATCGGCACAGTCGCACACGCCGATCAGTCCGATCTCGACGAGGCGCTGGCGGCCGCCGAGAAGGGTTTCAGGGTCTGGCGCGCGATGTCGGCGCTCGACCGCTCCAAGATTATGCGCAAGGCGGCTGCCCTGATGCGCGAACGCGTCGACACCATCGCGGCGCTGATGACAATGGAGCAGGGCAAGATCGTCGCCGAAGCCAAGATCGAAACTCTGGCGGCGGCTGATGTGATCGAGTGGTTCGCCGAGGAATCCCGCCGTGCCTACGGACGGCTGATCCCGGCGCGTGGCCCCGGCATCTACCAGCTCGCCGTCAAGGAGCCGGTTGGCCCGGTCGCGGCCTTTACGCCGTGGAATTTCCCGATCAATCAGGTTTGCCGCAAGCTGTCGGCGGCGCTGGGCGCGGGTTGCTCCATCATTGTCAAGGCGCCGGAAGAGACACCGGCCTCGCCCGCGGAATTGATCCGTACCTTCGTCGACGCCGGCGTGCCTAATGGCGTCGTCAATCTGGTGTTCGGCGTACCGGCCGAGATATCCGAATATCTCATTCCGCATCCGGTGATCCGCAAGATTTCCTTTACGGGCTCGACGGTGGTGGGCAAGCAGCTCGCCGCGCTCGCGGGTCAACATATGAAGCGCGCGACAATGGAGCTGGGAGGTCATGCGCCAGCCATCGTGTTCAACGACGCGGACGTGGCGAACGCCGCCAAGATCATCAGCGGTGCGAAGTATCGCAATGCCGGGCAGGTCTGCATCGCGCCGACGCGATTGTTGGTGCAGGACAAGGTCTACAAGGAGTTCGTCGACAAGTTCGCCGAGAACGCCAAGGCGCTCAAGGTCGGCAACGGGCTCGATACCAATTCGACGATGGGATCGTTGGCCAATCCGCGCCGCATCACCGCGATCGAGAGTTTCGTTCAGGACGCCGTCGCCAAGGGCGGCAAACTGGAAGCGGGTGGTCATCGCGTCGGCAATAAGGGCTACTTCTTCGAGCCGACGGTGATCAGCGATACGCCGAAGGATTCGCGCGCCATGAACGAGGAGCCGTTCGGTCCGCTGGCTTTGATCTCACGTTTCAATACGTTCGATGAAGTTGCCGAGGAAGCCAACCGCTTGCCATATGGCTTGGCGGCCTATGCCTTCACCAGTTCGACCAAGACTGCGACCGCGATCGGCGCTGCCGTCGAGAGCGGAATGATCGGCATCAACAACGTCGGCCTCGGCATGCCGGAAAATCCATTCGGCGGCGTCAAGGATTCCGGCTACGGCTCGGAAGGCGGCATCGAGGCGATGGAAGCCTATCTCAACACCAAGTTCATCTCGCAAACGGGCATGTGAGACGAACCGTTCGCTTCCGTCGGAAGATTATCGCACGAGCAGAGGCCGCGGATTATTCCGCGGCTTCTTTTGTCTTCGCCTCGTTCCAGAGTGCATCCATCTCGGCGAGTGTTGCGTCTTCGAGTTTGCTGCCTTTTGCTGCGAGTTCCTGCTCGATGTAGGCGAAGCGCCGCTCGAACTTGGCGTTGGTCTGGCGCAGCGCCATTTCAGGATCGGCCTCGACATGGCGCGCGAGGTTCACCAGCGCGAACATGAGATCGCCGGTTTCGGCGGCGATGTCGGCCGGCTTGCCGTCATCGAGGGCGGCTTCGATTTCGTCGACTTCCTCACGAATTTTGGCGAGGACCGCGCGCGGATCGTTCCAGTCGAAGCCGACGCTGGACGCCTTCCACTGTAGCGCCATGGCGCGCGCCAGCGCGGGCTGTCCCGGCTTGATGCCGGTGAGCAGGCCCGATGGCGGCGAATGTGCAGCGGCGGGATTGCGCGCAGCGCGCTCGGCTTTTTCCTCGGCCTTGATGCGATCCCATGCGCCTTTGACGAGCGGCGTTAATTGACCGGATTCGTCGGGAAAGACGTGCGGATGACGACGAATCATTTTCCGCGTGATCGCCTCGACCACGTCGCCGAACGCGAACGCGCCTTGCTCCTCGGCCATGCGAGCGTGAAACACCACTTGCAGCAACAGATCGCCGAGTTCGTCGCAGAGGTCATGCATATCGTTCCGGGTAATCGCGTCGGCTACCTCGAAGGCTTCCTCGATGGTGTAGGGTGCGATCGTCGTGAAAGTCTGTTCCAGATCCCACGGGCAGCCCGTCACTGGCGTGCGCAGCTGCGCCATGATCTCAATGAGGCCGGAAATGTCGCGCGAAGGGGTCATGCTTGCACCGATGAATGAGACAGTTTGCTATGCCGCAAGACATCGTTCGCGCCTAGCGAAAACGTGGCGAACGGTGCTATGGCCTGTCGATGACCGAACCGACACATGAAACCGGCGGCAACACCGCTCTGGTGCTGTTTTCCGGCGGACAGGATTCCGCCACCTGCCTCGCATGGGCCCTGGCGCGCTTTTCGCACGTTGAAACGCTGGGCTTCGATTACGGCCAGCGCCATGCCGTCGAACTCGACTGCCGCGCTGCGCTGATCGATGGCATCAAGGCGATTCATCCGGACTGGGCCAAGCGACTGGGCGAGGAACATACGCTCGCAATCCCGACGCTTAGCGCTATTTCCGATACCGCTTTGACTCGTGACGTTGCGATCGAAATGGGCGAGGGCGGCCTGCCGAATACGTTCGTGCCAGGCCGCAACTTGATCTTCCTCACCTTCGCGGCGGCGTTGGCCTATCGTCGCGGCATTCGCCACGTCGTCGGCGGCATGTGCGAGACCGACTATTCGGGCTATCCCGACTGCCGCGACGACACCATCAAGGCGCTCCAGGTCGCGCTCAATCTCGGCATGGACCGGAGGTTCGTGCTGCACACACCGCTGATGTGGCGCGACAAGGCGCAGACTTGGGCGTTGGCGCATGAGCTTGGCGGTAGCGCGCTGGTCGATCTGATCCGTGAGCAGTCGCACACCTGTTATCTGGGCGAGCGTGGCGCGCGGCACGAGTGGGGCTACGGCTGCGGCGAATGCCCGGCCTGCCAATTGCGGGCCAAGGGCTGGCAGCAATTCGCGGCGGCTTCGCGCGCGGGTTAGCTGCGGAAATCTTCCGGCTTCAGTTCGATCGGCGAGCCGTGCGGCGTGCGGTCGGCCGCATGATCCCAGGCATCGCGATACTGATGCAGCATGTCGGTCGGCGCGACGCCCTTGGCCGCCACCAGCGTTTCCAGCGTCGCAAGCCAGTGCTGATAATAGGTGTCACCGCTGTCGGCATCGCCGGCCGCTTGCGCACGCTTGATCTCGTCGGCTAAAGCCGCCGCCCATTCGGGCCAGGTGAAGACGCCGCGCTCATGCAGCGCTAGTGCCACCGCGAAGGCGCGTGCTTCCCACGGTTCTCGGAACACCGGTCCTTCGTCGTCGCGCGGCAGATCGGGCAGGGCGTTGGCGGCGCGGCTCGCGGCCTCGCGATCAAGCGGCATCGGCTGGCTCAAGATAGGGCTCCCAGGCATCGACGGAAACGCGCGACCGCTGGTCGGCTGCATCAGGCCACAGGTTCTTGCCGTCGAAGGTGACGGTGTAGAGCCAGTGCGGGTGTTCGCCCTGTCCCATCGCGTTGGTGTCGGGAAAGACGTGACAGCCGTGCAAGAGCTCGATCACGCCTACATGACCGCGCACGTATTGCGGCAGCCGCGTATGCGTCGTTGGATGAATATCCTTCGTGCGCACCCGGTCGCCGATCTTGAAGCGCGCGGGCGTTGTGGCTTCGCGTTCTGTCGGGCCGCCACGACGAAGCATGGCGTCGACATCGACAGCGGCGAGTGGCCCCGAAATCGGCGCCGGCTGTTGCAGCATTTTGCCGGCTTCGATCTCGCCGGGGCGCAACAGGTCGCGCTCCAACATCAGCCGCTCCAGTCCAACCAGCCAGATCTGATAATAGCTGCGGCTCAAGTAGTCCGCCGGCGGACGATCCTCGCGGGCGAAGCGGGACATATCGATGTTCCAGCCGCCGGGCTTGGCCATCGCCAGCGTCACGGCAAACGCGCGCCGCTCCCATTCCGCATGAAACACCGGTTCGTTCGCTTCTGGACAAACCGGGCCGAACCCGGCCGCGCCACCCATATCGTGCGCGCCATCCATCAGGCGACCTCGTGCGGTTGTTTCGGGAATCCTGTGCCGATCATGCTGTCGCGCGTGACGAGGTCCGCCAGCCGCTCCGCGCTCCAGCCGTCGGTCCCGGGGGGACGCATCGGCAACACCAGATAGCGAATTTCGGCGGTGGAATCCCAGACGCGGATTTCGATGTCTGGACTCAACTCGAAACCAAAATCGTGTAAGACGCCGCGCGGGTCTTTCACAGCGCGCGAACGATAGGGCGCGGACTTGTACCAGACCGGAGGCAGACCGAGCACCGGCCACGGATAGCAGGAGCACAGCGTGCAGACGACCATGTTGTGCCGCGACGGTGTGTTCTCGACCACGACGATATGTTCGCCCTGCCGGCCGACATAATCGAGTTCGGCGATGGCGGCGGAGCCGTCCGCCAACAGACGCTCGCGATACGCGGGATCGGTCCATGCCTTGGCGACGACCTGCGCGCCGTTGCGTGGCCCTACCTTGGTTTCATAGGTTTCGATCAGGACGTCGAGCGCCGCCGGATCAACGTAGCCCTTTTGCGTCAGAATCGTTTCGAGCGCCCGCACCCGAAGCTCGGTTTCGGACAGTTCGGAGTGATCATGGTCGTGGTGATGGCCATGATGATGATCGTCGTGGTGGTTTGCCATGATGGCTGGATAATAAGCCTGATGGCGTAACCGTGTCGAGCGGTCGCATCGTCGCGCGAGCAGGGCAGACATGTCAGCGACTTTTGCGTTGCAGGTGAGCGCGTCGTGGGGTTTGGTGTTGCAAACAGAACGGGAGCGAACATTGTCGGATTTCGTCAAGATCGAGAAGGGCCTTGGTCCGGAAGGCCGCATTGCGGTCGTGCGTTTCGACCGCGGCGACGGCATCAATGCGTTATCGCCCGAGGCGCTGCGGCAATTGACCGACGCGGCCCGTAGCTTCGAAGACGATGCCGAAACCTCCGTGGTGGTCCTCACCGGCAGCGTAAAGGCCTTCAGCGCAGGTTTCGACTTGAAAGATCCGGAAGGGCGTTCACGGGCAACGATGGATATTGGCGCGCTCCGCCGCCACCTGAAGCTGGGGCCGCGCCTCAGCCACGCCTGGCAGGAGATGGAGCAAATCACCATTGGCGCCATCGAGGGGTTTTGCATCGGTGGCGGCGTCGCGTTGGCGGTGGCGCTGGATTTTCGCGTGATGGCGAACAATGCTCATATGCGCGTTCCGGAGATCGGGCTCGGCATGAACATGAGTTGGCAGAGCGTGCCGCGCATGTTGCACCTGATGGGACCGGCCCGGACCAAACAAGCAGTGATCCTTGCCGATCAGCGCATCAGCGCCGAGGAGGCCCGCGAATGGGGACTGGTCGAGCAACTCACGGATCCAGGGCAAGCTTTCGCCGATGCTATGGCGTTCGCTGAGAAGATTGCCCGGCAGCCACCGGTCTCGGTGGCGATGACGAAATTGACGGTCAATCGGTTGGCCCACGCACTCGACGATCTCGCCAGTCACATGGATGTCGATCAGTTCGCGCTGGCCAGCATGACCGAGGATCACAAGGAGGGGGTGGCGGCCTTTCTTGGCCGCCGACCAGCCCGCTTCAAAGGCAGGTAAATCGAATCTCTCTCGAAACAACTTTGATATTGGAGCGTATCATGCTGAAATTGAAGCCGAATTGTGAATGTTGCGACCGAGACCTGCCGCCGGAAAGCACCATTGCCCGGATCTGCACCTTCGAGTGTACGTTTTGCGTCGACTGCGCGGACAACACCCTCCAAGGTGTCTGCCCGAACTGTAAAGGCAATCTGGTTGCGCGCCCGATCCGGCCCCCCGCGATGCTGGCGAAGCATCCGGCCTCGACGGAACGGCATCTGCGCAAGACGCCGTGCGCCGCATAGCAGTTATTGATCCGCGAAAGGTTCTACGCAATTCGCAGGAAGGAGCCCTTCACAGGCGAAATTTCGTTGTTATCTTCAGGCCATAGAGGTCGCCCCGCTGATTCCAGACGGGACGAGGAGAATTGCGATGGACGTCACGACCAGCCCGACCACCAAGCCCAAGCCGCGTCCTCGTCCGCAGGTGATGCGGTTGACCGAGGCTGCGGCCACGCGGGTTCGCGAACTGACCGCCCGAACCGATTCCGAAATTGTCGGCCTGCGGGTCGGCATCAAGAACGGCGGCTGCGCCGGACAATCCTACACGGTCGAATACGCCCACGATATCAAGCCGACCGACGAGGTGGTGGAAGACAAGGGCGTGAAGATCCTGGTCGATCCGAAGGCGGTGTTGTTCCTGCTCGGAACCGAGATGGACTACAAGACCGACAAGATGTCGGCGCAATTCGTCTTCAACAACCCGAACCAGACTAGTGCCTGCGGCTGCGGCGAATCGGTGCAGTTGACTCCTGCCAAGATCGACGGGTGACGGAGCAGGTCCGCATGGACCGCGATTTCCTGCTGGATCTGTTCGCCGGATTCGGTCCGGTGACGTTACGGAGGATGTTCAGCGGCTATGGCGTCTCGCGGGACGGAATCAATTTCGCGCTGGTTCTCCGTGGCGCAATCTATCTTCGCGCCGACGAGCGCAACATTCCGCAATTCGAAGCGGAAGGCGCCAAACCTTTCCAATACACCGCGCGTGGCAAGACGGTTACGCTTGGATCGTACTGGCAATTGCCGGAACGACTTTACGACGACACCGACGAATTGGCGGCGTGGGCTGGCGATGCCTTTGCTGCCGCGAGGCAGGCGGCCGCGCTGAAGTATGCGAAAAAATCCGGCAAACCGAAGACGCGCAGCAAGAAAACCATCAAAGCTGGAACGAAGAAGAAATCGAAACGTCAGGCCACCTGAGGCTGCGCTTGCGTCGAGTATTCGGCATCGGATTCGCAGATGACCCGATTGCGACCGTTGCGCTTCGCCGCATAAAGGCACAGATCGGCGCGCTCGATCAGCGTGTAGACATCGTCGCCCGGTTGCAGGGTGGAAACGCCGACCGAAATCGTGACCCGGCCCAGAATTTCACCGGTCGACTTCTTCTTCAATTCTCGCGACATCACGGCCCGGCGGATATTGTCCGCAACCGTGAGGGCTTGGCGCAGGCCCGTGTTGGGTAGCACCACAGCGAATTCCTCGCCGCCGTAACGGGCAATGATATCCTGCCCCTTGATGGTTTGCTTCAGCGACAGCGCGACCAACCGCAGCACCTGGTCGCCGGTGAGGTGACCATAATTATCGTTGAAGGATTTGAAGTGGTCGATGTCGAACATCAGCAGCGACAGCAAACGGCCGCCGGCGATTGAACTCGTAACCGCGTCCGCGACCGCCCGATCGAAATACTTCCGGTTACCGAGACCTGTCAGCGGGTCGGTCAGCGTTTCAGCGCGGATCGCTTCGAGATTTTGCTGCAAGCTATGAATGGCCTGCCGCGATGCCTTGAGACGTCCATCAAGCGCGCGATTGGTCTTTTGCATATCGCGGGTGGATCGTATCAGCGTCTCGATAATTGCTTTGACGTGATCGCGGCTGGCCGCGAGTGCCAGATTCTTGCCGGCGTCGGCCAGATTGTCGCCGAAGGTCGACGTGATCCCGAACGCATCGTCGACGACATTCATGACGTCATTGATCTCACGGATAACACGCGCACCAACCTGATCGATATGATCAGCACCGCGAGTATGCGAAAGATAGGTGTCGTAGATCTGCGTGAGGTTGGCTTCCGTTAATCTGCCGCTTCGCGCCAGGGTTTCGTCGATGGCCGTGTTGAGGGCCGGATTGGCTCCCGTCGCGTAGACGTACCAAATCTCGTAGTTTCGCGGGAGCGCGTGTTGCCTCAGCGATTTGATTTGGCCGAGTGCGATTTCGGCAAACGCAATTGAACGCTCAAATTCATCCAAAGGTCCGGCCACCGGAAACGCCCCTGACGGCAATTGCGCTGCATAAAGTCTTGATGAAAATGTTCAAAACCGGCGCAATTTTAAAGGACGTGCATGAACGACCCGTAAACGTACGGATCGCAACTGTTACCTCCGGGCACGAATGGGACGCAGAAGGAAAGCCGGCAGATGCGAATGGTCACCCGGCTCGGACGCGACGTCATGCTTCGGCGATGGTATCGGGCGGCCGATCGACGGCACGTCGGCATTTGCCATCTGCGGGACCGGCTGACGGGATTTGACAGGCCGACCATTTTCGCCATGGGATTTGCCGGAGCGGGGGCGGGCAGCGTTGTCTTCCGACCGGCGAGCGCCGCGCCGTGACCGGCGGCCGTCACGAGCGCGCGGCTCGGCGGGTTGAAGCGGAGCTTCTCCCTCAAGCACCTGCTCGTCCGATGACGGCGTGCCGCCCGGCAGCTCAACGTGCGGGATGCTCTGGCCGATCAAGCGTTCGATGGCGGCAATCGATTTTTGATCGGCCGAATTCACGATCGAGATCGCGGTGCCAGTGCGGCCCGCTCGCCCGGTACGACCGATGCGGTGAACGTAGTCGTCGGGATGGTGGGGGACGTCGAAGTTGAAGACGTGGCTGACTTCCGGAATGTCGAGGCCGCGGGCGGCGACGTCTGACGCCACCAACAACGGCAACTCGCCCTTGCGGAATTGATCGAGCGCCGCCATGCGCGCGGTCTGATCCATGTCGCCATGCAAGGCGCAGACGCTGAAGCCGTGTTTCTGGAGCGAGCGGTGCAACAGCGCGACTTCGCGCTTGCGATTGCAGAAAATGATCGCGTTCTTGAGATCGGTCGCGTCGCGCAACAGCCGGCGCAATGTCTCGCGTTTCTCGTGCGGCTCGCGCCCGGTCGTCACTTGCGATTGGCTGACGGTGACCGCGGTGGACGCCGGCTTCGAGACCTCGACCCGCACGGGATTGTGCAGAAAAGTCTCGGTGACGCGGCGGATTTCGGTGGGCATCGTTGCTGTGAAAAACAGCGTCTGCCGGGTGAATGGCACCAGCTTGCAGATGCGCTCAATGTCCGGGATGAAGCCCATGTCGAGCATCCGGTCGGCCTCGTCGATCACCAGCAGTTCAACGCCGGTGAGCAGCAGGCCACCGCGCTCGGTGTGGTCGAGCAGGCGGCCGGGGGTCGCGATCAGCACATCAACGCCGCGCGTCAACTTGAGGTCCTGGTCGCCGAACGAGACACCGCCGATAAGCAGGGCAACGTTGAGCTTCTGGCCGACGCCATACTTGTCGAAGTTTTCTTTGACCTGCGCCGCGAGTTCGCGGGTCGGCTCGAGGATGAGAGTGCGCGGCATCCGCGCCCGCGCCCGGCCACGCTCCAGCAATGTGAGCATCGGCAGCACGAAAGCAGCCGTCTTGCCGGTGCCTGTTTGCGCAATGCCGAGAACGTCGCGGCGCGCAAGGACGTGGGGAATGGATTGTTCTTGAATGGGGGTAGGGGTCGTGTAGCCGGCACCCGCCACGGCGGCGAGCACCTTGTCGGACAGGCCGAGATTGGAAAAAGACATTGAGCCTCTGGTCGAAACCGCCGCTTGGGTTCTCGGATAAGGACTATCGCGCTCAACCCCGGAGCGGCACACAATTCTGCACGGGGATCGGAAATGACGCGATCAGGCGGCTTACCAAGATATCGCGCTTCGATACCGGGCCGCATCGGGGCGGAAGATAGGGGCGAAATGGCTAAAGTCAATGCAAATATGGGATTTTATGCCGGAATACCGTCAATTCCGGTGCCGGAATCGCCCCGACGGGTATTTCCCGGCCGTTATCATGCGGCGCTGCCGGTATGGTATGAGAGATGAACCGCGCCGAAACACGCGGCGACTATTGGGTGGCAATAGGTGAAACCGGTGGTTGAGCCGGATGGAATGGGGTTTGCCTGGTGAGACGATCGCGATTGATTTGCGCCGGTGCGCTGCTGGGCATTGCGGCGGCGGTGTTGGCGGCCATGGCGACGCCCGCATTCGCTGAAAAGCGCGTCGCGCTGGTGATCGGCAACAACGACTATCGCAACGTCCCGAAGCTGCAGAAAGCCGTCAACGATGCCCGCGCCATGGGCGATACGCTGAGGAAGCTTGGCTTTGAGGTGATGGTCGCGGAGAATCAGACGCGGCAGGGATTCGCTGAAAGTCTTTTGGCCTTCGACAACGCCGTGGAGCAGGGGGACACTGCCTTCTTCTTTTTCGCCGGGCACGGCTTCGAGATCGCCGGCCAAAATTATCTGCTGCCGACCGATATTCCGGCCGCCACTGCAGGGCAGGAAGAACTGGTGCGCGATTCGTCGATCCTCGCGGATCGCGTGATCGAGCGGTTGCAGAATCGCGGCGCGCGCACCGCAATTCTGGTGTTCGACGCCTGCCGCAACAACCCGTTCGAACGGAAAGGGACCCGCGCGCTGGCAGGACGCGGCGGACTGGCGGCGATGGCTTCGCTCCCCGAGGGAGCATTTTCGATCTTCTCCGCGGGGCCGCAGCAAACCGCGCTGGATCGGCTCTCGAATTCGGACACCGACCCCAACTCGGTCTTTACACGCGTGTTCATCAAGGAATTGGTGCAACCCGGCGCCAACCTTGTGCAGATCGCGCAGCGCACGCGACGGACTGTCAGCGAGATGGCCGAGACCGTGAGGCACAAGCAGATCCCCGCCTATTTCGATCAGATGGTCGACGACGTCTTCCTCAACGGCCGCGTATCCAACGCTCAGCAAGCCGGCGTGGCGCCCATCAACGCGACCGAAAAAACGAAACCGGGCGAGACCAAGGTGGCAGCCCTGCCTCCGGTACACAAACCGCTTCCGGACATCGCGGAGTCGGTAAACGCGCCGATTGCAAGTTTCTCGCGGCATAACGGCGGCTGGACCGTTGTGATCTCGATTGCTGATCCGGCCGTCGGCATTTCGTGGCGGATGGGCGACGAAGGCCCGTTCCGGGAAACCGGGTTCATGGACACGCTCGATCCGCGCACCCGCAAGCGAATGCCAAATCCGTCCATTCAATTGCCCGCTGATACGCCGGCCGCCACACTAATGGTGCGCTATGTCGACATCACCGGCGAAATGCAGGGCCCGTTCCCAATCCGCTTCGATCCCGAAATCGCGTTGGTCAGGGATCAACGCAAGATCCTTGATATGACGGCCACCAGTTGGCTCTCGTTCCGTGAGTTCAACGGGCTCATGGTCTACTACACGCATCTGATGTCGTATCGCTGTGCGATTCGCGAGGTGCGGATCGGTGTCGATTCCACGATGCCGGACAGGGTTCTCAAGATGCCGCCGTGCGATATGCGCGATCCTCACGCGATCCCACATGATGCGCAGCCTTACCTCAAGCTGCCTGGCGTGACCAAATCGGTCTCGGTGGAATTGACCTATCGCGACGGCAGCGTTTCCGAAGTCAAGACATTCCGGAAATGATGCGGGCTGCGACGCGGCGTGTTTTTCTTCGCGACGCGGCCTCTAGCGGTTGCGTCCACGATGCACGCACTTTTGCGGCTTGACGTTGTGCGAATACTGGTCGGAAATCGATGCCGATACGCATGGCCAGAACGAGCAGCCGACAGGAACAACAGTTCTGTTCTGGCCT